>NZ_DLNP01000005.1:0-124596 GCF_002478355.1 Brevundimonas sp. UBA7507
AACTTTCTTTTCACGAAACCGCTCCGGAAGGAGCGGCGGAGGCGGCTATCTAGTGAGAGCCGATCTCCTTGTCAACCGGGCTTTTCAGCCTTTCTGCTTTTTCCGAAACCGAAGCTCCGAAGGCCGCAGTAAACCGCCGGGAAAACCGAGAGGCTATCCCTCAACTCAATCCAGCGATTCGATTGAAGCGCGGAGCCTAACCGATCCAACCACCCGAAGCAAGACGCTTTTTCAAACCCTTGCCCCGAACAAAACCCCGAAAACACCGTCTCCGAAGCCCGCTGGGCCAGCCCGTCTCCGAGCGAGGCGGCGATATACGAGACGCTTTTCCCGCTGGCAAGCGCCTAAAACGGCTTTCCCGATCTATCCACAGAACGGGCGCTTATGCACAGGATGGGGCCGCCCTACCCCGCCGCTATATAGGTGCGCAGGCTCTCAGCTTCCTGCGTGGCCTGGGCGATCTGGCATTTGACTACGTCGCCGATCGAGACGACGCCGGCCAGCCGCTTGTCCAGCAATACAGGCAGATGGCGGATTCGGCGATCGGTCATGCGCGCCATCAGCGCCTCGACCGTTTCGGCGGGATCGGCGAAGACCACTTCGCTCGTCATATAATGGGAGACGGGACGCTTCAGCGCCTCGGGGCCGTCGCGGGAGATGGCGCGGACGATGTCGCGCTCTGACAGGACGCCGACCACGCCTGCGTCCTGACAGACGATCAGCGCCCCGACCTGGCGTCGCTCCAGTTCGGCGCAAGCGTCATTCAGAGAGGCGTCCGGCGCCAGGGTGAAGACGGCGTCTCCCTTGCCCTTGAGAATCTCGGCGACCAGCATGGCGACTTCCTCCTTATGGGCAGGCCGTCGTCCGCGCGTGTCGCGGACCGGCCGCAAGGCGGACAGGTTCGCTCAGACGCCGCCGATAGGCAAATCACGGCGCGCGGCGAACCAGCCGCCGATGGGGCCGATGGCGAGGATGCCGAACAGGAAGCCGACGGCATGCGCTTCCCAGGCGATGCGGGCGCCGTCCGCGCCCGGCGCCAGGCCGATCAGGCCCACAATGAGATTCACCGCCATCCACGCAGCGGACGCCTTCAGAACCATGGGATGAAACAGCGGCAGGACGCGCCCATGCCCGCCCATCAACCGGGTCGCGGCGCCGATCAGGCCGAAGACCGCGCCCGAAGCTCCGACCAGCGGCGCCATACTGGTGGGATGCACTAGGCCATAGCCCAGCGCCGCCACGGCGCCCGCCGCTATATAGAAGACAATGAAGACCAGCGGCCCCGGCCCGCGCTCCATCAGCCGCCCGACCGGCGCGCCGAAGGCCAGAGCCCCCACGGCGTTCATCGTCACATGGGCCCAGCCGCCGTGCAACAGCATGGAGGTGAACAGGCCCGCCCATTGTCCGCCCCACAGCTCCGCCGGGACGAAGGCCATGGAGAGTCCCTGATCGGGAAGCCGTTCCTGCAGATAGAAGAGCACCGGCATGGAAGCTGCGATCAGCAGAGGCAGGAAGGGCGCGTTGAAGATCTTTTCGCGCGGCGGCCGCGGCGAACGGGCGTCAGATTGGGACATTCGCCCTTGATGGGGCCAGTCGCATCCGATCTCAAGACGCCGTTTTGCGCCAATACGACACTGAAACCGTATGGCACGGTCATTGCGTGAGCCGTTCCAGAAGTTCTCGGGAGCGCCTTATGTCGTCTCATAGCCTGACACCCATGACCCTAGCGGCCGCCGCCGTCCTGGCGGTCCTGCCCGCCGGCTCGGCCGCCGCGCAGTCGACCGGCTCGGCTGGAGCGGGCCAGTTCCAGGCCGGCTACGGCGCCTCGCGCTACACCACGGCCCAGGCCAGCCGCGGCACGACCCGCGACGCCAACGGCAATCGCCTGGTCGTCGACGGCATCATTCAGCAGAACGGCAGCGCCTATTCGCGCAGCGACAGCAACGCCTCGTCCAGCTACCTCAACGGCGGCGTCGGCTCGGGCGGCGGGACCAACATCGGCGGCTCCACCGCCATCGGCAACAACCTGAATGTGGTGGTCCAGGGCAACCGCAACACGGTCGTCGTCAACTCCAACCAGACCAACAACGGCGCCATCAACGCCGGCACCACCCTGAACGGGCCCCGTCCATGAACATCTCCGCCATCCGTCGCTCGCCCGTGCGCGCCCTCGGCTGCGTCGCCGCCGCCGCTGCTCTGCTGAGCGGCTGCGCCACCTCGGCCGGTCCCTCGGGCCATTACGCCAAGCCGATCGGCAATGCGCCGGTCACGTCGAACCCGACGCCCTATTCGACCGCGCTGTACTGCCTGGCCGACTATGCGCGCCGCTACAACCTGCCCTCGCCGCGCATGGCGGTGGGCCGGATCAGCGACTACACCGGCTCCATCTCCTCGGACGGCGGCCGCCAGATCACCCAGGGCGCGTCCCTGATGGCCAACACCGCCTTGGCGAAGGCCGGCGCTCGCATCGTTGAACGCTACGACACCTCGGTGTCCGAGCTTGAGCTGCGCTACGCCAACAACAAGCTGATCGGCGACGACGTGCCGAACGGCGCCCCCCAGGACGCCGCCTTCCGCCGCATCCTGGCCGGTCAGGTGCCGGGCTCGGACTTCTATGTGGTCGGCGGCATCACCGAGGTGAACTACAACATCCGCTCGGGCGGCTTCGACATCGCCGGCGGCGAAGTGGGCCAGAACGGCGGCTCGGGCCTGCTGACCGGCAAGGTGTTCGTGATGAATGTCGCGATCGACCTGCGCCTGGTGCAGACCACCACCCTCGAAGTCGTGGACGTCGTCTCCTATCAAAAGCAGATCGTCGGCCGCGAAGTGTCGGCGGGCGTCTTTGACTTCCTGAACGGCAACGTCTTCGACATCTCGGCCGGCACCAGCGGCCTGGAGCCCGTCCAGTTGGCGGTTCGCGCCCTGGTGGAACGCGCCACGGTCGAATTCATGGCCAATCTGTACGGCGCCCCCGGCCCGGAAATCTGCCTCAATCCCGCCAATGACCCGCTGGGCGACAGCCCGGTCGGCGCCACCGGCGGCTACTATCCCGCTTACGCAAACACGGACACGAACAATGGCCAAACTCGCGCCGACCCGTCTCGCTGGCACGATCGCCGCGACAGCGCTGTGCGTGGCGGCGGCCGCTGAGGCTTCCGCTCAGGACCGCGGGCTGGTCCTGAATGAACAGCTCAACCTGGGCGACGTCATCAGCGGTCAACGCCTGAACGTCGTCAACGTCAACGACAACGTCGCCGTGTCGAACGCCGCCATGGGCAACGCCCTGTCCGGCGGCGCCGACGGCCGCGCCGCCGACATCCGCTCGACCCAGGACATGCAGGGCGCCGCCGTGGCGGACACCTCCCTGACCCTGCGCGGAGAGACCGGCTATGTGAACAGCGTGACCCAGGCGCGCGGCAACTATCTGGCCGGGACTGCGGTCAACACGGGCATCGATGTCGACGCCGGTCAGAATCTGAACGGCGACGTCACGGCGCGCAGCCAGATCGTGGAGACCGGCGCTCGCCTGAACTACGGCGGCCACGTCTCGGCCGACGCCATCGGCAACACCGTCGCCCTGGGCGCAAGCGGCACGGGCGAACAGCGCGGCGCCGTCACCGGCCGCACCGATCAGAACTCGACCGGCGAGATCTACGCCGAGAACGAGGCCCGCTTCACCTACGCCCCGGCGCCGGCCGTCTTCAGCAGCCAGGCTTCGGCCAACGCCGTGCAGGCGACCTCGACGCCGAACTCGCACCAGAATCTGGCGGTCAACCAGAACGCCTCGGGCGCAGGCGTCACCGCCTGGACCGGCGTGTGGGCGGGCAACGCCTGGGACATCGCCGCGCGCAGCCGCGCCGCCTCCAACCAGGCCGCCTTCTACAACCAGGGCGGTTCGCTGGTCGTGGACGTGGATCAGCAGAACGCGGCGGAAGTGCTGTCGCGCACCGAGCTCAGCTCCTATGACTTCGGCGCCGCCCATTCGACGGCCGAGGCCGTGGGCAATGAGGTTCATGCGGGCAACAACGACATCTATGTCAGCATCGACAACACCCAGATGAACACCGGCGGCGTCACCGCCAGCGCCGGTTTCACGGGTCGGAACGGTTACGACGCCTACGTCGGCGCCAATGCGGCGGGCAACGCCGTCACCGGCTTCGGCTGCTCGACCTGCGGCAGCGACCTGAACGTGCGCAACAGCCAGACCAACATGGGCGACGTGCGGGCGACGGCGACGACCAACATCAACGGCTGGGGCCGCAATGTCGTCGCGGGCGCCAACGCCGTCGGCAACACGGCGAGCTTCTACGTCACCAATCCGGGAAATTAACTTTCGGTAACTTGAGGTAGTCAAGCTCGTTTGTCACCGTGAACAGGCGTGGGGCTGAAGAAGCTTCGCGCCTGTCTTACGTGCAGGGCCGCAATCAGTCCCGGGGGCCGCCCGCTCGCACGTCGCGGAGACTACTGAATGCGATCCCCTCGCCGCCTGCTCCTGCTTGCCGCGTCCAGTCTCGCCCTGATGGGCGGAGCCGCGCTTCCCGCCGTCGCCTTGACCCCGCCGTCAGCGGTCGCGACGCAGGACGCCCAATCTTCCAGGCCCTGGGCCCAGGCGACCAGCGACATTCCCGCCGACGCGGCCGTGCGCTTCGGCGTCCTGCCCAACGGCATGCGCTACGCCATCCTGAAGAACGCCACCCCGCCCGGTCAGGCGTCGCTGCGCCTGCGGATCGCGGCCGGTTCGCTGATGGAGAACGAGGACCAGTTGGGTCTGGCCCACTTCATGGAGCACATGGCCTTCAACGGCACGACGAACGTGCCTGAAAACGAGCTGCTGCGGATTCTGGAACGTCTGGGCCTGGCCTTCGGCGCCGATACCAACGCCTTCACCAGCTTCGACCAGACCGCCTATACGCTGGAGCTGCCGCGCACCAACGACGAGACCGTCGACACCTCGCTGCGGATCATGCGCGAACAGGTCTCCGAAGCCCTGATGAAAGCGGAAGACATCGACGCCGAACGCGGCGTGATCGAGGGTGAAGAGCGCCTGCGCAACACCCCGGCCCTGCGCTCGCTGAAGGCGCAGATCGCCCTGCTGGCGCCCGGCCAGCGTCTGTCGAACCGTCTGCCGATCGGCGACCTCAGCATCATCCGCAGCGCCCCGCGCGAGCGCTTCGTCGAGTTCTACGAAGCCTATTACCGCCCCGAGCGCGCCACCATGATCGCGGTCGGCGACTTCGACGTCGATCAGATGGAAGCCAAGATCAAGGCGACCTTCTCGGACTGGACGCCCAAGGCCGCCGACGGTCCCGAGCCCGATTTGGGACAGGTCGCCCCGCGTCAGCCCGAGACCCGCATCCTGGTCGAGCCGGGCGTGCAGTCCTCGGTCCAGTTGAACTGGATCCGCAACCCCGACCTTGATCCCGACACGGCCGCACAACGTCGCGACGCCCTGCTGCAGAACCTGGGCATGGCCGTGCTGAACCGTCGCCTGGGCGAACTGGCCCGCGCCGACAACCCGCCCTTCATCGGCGCCGGGGGCGGCCAGGGAACTCTGTTCAAGACCCTGGACCTCGGCAGCGTCTCGGCCGCCTTCAACCCCGGCGGCATCAAGCGCGCGCTGGAGACCATCGAACAGGAACAGCGCCGCCTGGTGCAGTTCGGCGTCTCGCAAGTCGAACTGGATCGCGAAGTCGCCAACACCCGCACCGCGCTGGAAAACGCCGTTCAGGCCGCAGCGACGCGCAGCACCCCGGCGCTGGCCAACGCCCTGCTGGGCGCCGCCAACGACGACAAGGTGTTCTCGGCGCCCGCCACTGACCTGGCCCTGTTCGAGGCCGCAGTGAAAGATCTCAAGGCGGAACAGGTCAGCGCCGAGGTCAAGCGCGCCTTTGAAGGTCAGGGCCCGCTTGCCCTGGTCATCACGCCCGAACCGATCGAGGGCGGCGAGGCGGGCGTCACCGCCCTGCTGGAAGCCAGCCGCGCCACCCCCGTGACCGCTCCGGCCGCCCAGGTCGAACTGGAATGGCCCTACGCCGACTTCGGCGCCGTCGCCACGCCAGCCTCGACCATTGAAGTCGCCGCGGTCGGCGCCACCGTCGTCACCTTCCCCAACGGCGTGCGTCTGACCGTCAAGCCGACGGCCTTCAAGGACCAGCAGATCCTGATCTCGGTCCGCACCGGCATCGGCGAAATGGGTCTGCCGACCGACCGCTTCACGTCTCAGTCCCTGGCCCCCATGGTCTTCACGGCGGGCGGTCTGGGCAAGCTGACGGCGGACGAGCTGAACCGCGTCCTGACCGGCAAGATCTACGGCGCAGGCTTCGCCATCGACGGCGACGCCTATCAGCTGTCGGGCGCCACTCGCCCGGCCGATCTGCAACTGCAGATGCAGGTGCTGGCCGCCTATCTGACCGATCCGGGCCTGCGCCCGGCGCCGTTCGAGCAGATCAAGGCCGTCCTGCCGCAGTTCATGGCTCAGCAAATGGCGACCCCCAGCGGCGCCTTCAGCCTTCAGGCCAGCGGCCTGCTGGCCAGCGGCGATAAGCGCGAATCCATGCCCTCGCCGCAGGAAATCGCGGCCTTCACCCTGGATGAGCTGAAGCAAGGCGTGGTTCAAGGCCTGGCCTCCGGCCCGATCGACATCGTCATGGTCGGCGACGTGAAGGTCGAGGACGCCGTCGCCTCGGTCGCCTCCACCTTCGCCGCCCTGCCCGCCCGCGCTCCGGCCGCCCAGCCGACGGCCGGTTCGGATCAGCGCCGCTTCCCGGCGCCGACGGCCCAGCCGATCCGCCTGACCCACGCCGGTCCGGCCGAGCAGGGACTGGCCTATATCGCCTGGCCGACCACGGATGCGGTCAACGATCGCACCGAGTCGCGCCGGGCCGCCATCCTGGCCGAGGTGCTCAAGCTGCGCGTCCTGGACGAAATCCGCGAGAAGCAGGCCCTGGCCTATTCGCCCAGCGTCCGCGCCTCGGCGTCCGACGTGTTCCAAGGCTATGGCTCCATCTCGATCACGGCGGACACGGCTCCGGACAAGTTCGGCGCCTTCTTCACCGCCGTCGACGCCATCATCGCCGACCTGCGCGACAAGCCGGTCAGCGAGGACGAGCTGAACCGCGCGCGCCTGCCGGTGATCGAGTCCCTGCGCCGCAGCCAGGCCGGCAACGAATACTGGCTGGGCCAACTGGAGGATCTGGCCGCCAAGCCCGCCTCCCTGGAGCAGATCCAGACGCACATCAGCGACCTGGAATCCTTCACCGCCGCCGACATCCAGGCGGCTGCGCGTCAGTATCTGAAGCCGGATACGGCGTGGAAGGCCGAGGTCGTCTCGGCCAGCGCCGCGCAATAAGACGGCCTTAGACGAAGAAAGGGCCCCGTTCCGCAAGGAACGGGGCCCAGTCGTTTAGGCCTATCGACGGAGAGTCGATGCCTGGACCTTAGGCGTCTGCGCCTGTCGCCAGACTGAACAGCCGGTTCAGAAAACCCGGCCGCCCACCCCGCCGTCCATCATGATCATGCCCGTGGACGCCGCGCCCTCGACCATTTCCTCGCGATACTCGGTGTAGGTCTCTTCGCGCATCATGGTCAGCACCTTCACGCCGGCGCCGTAGCGACGCAGCAGCGAACGTTCGTTGCACTGACGCGCCTGCTTTTCGGGACGGCATTCCAGACGCCCGCCCGCGCCGTGCCACAGGGCGTCGCCCTTGTTGCAGGCCACGGTCTCGCCCGGCGCGCCTTCGGCGTCGCTGATGGTCCATTGCAGCTTAGTGCCGGCCAGGCAGCGATACAGTTCGCCGTCATAGCTGTTGGCGACGTCCCGGCCCGGCGTCACCTGGGACGCGGGGTGCGGCACATTGCGGTCGTCGATGCAGACGGCCTGCAGCACGACCTGCTTCTCGATGCGGCGCGTGGCGGTGAAGGGCACGCGCACCGACTGCATCCCGCCCTGGACGTTCAGGCCCTGGATGGTGGTCGGATAGGGCTGGTCGACGTTGAAGTAAGCGCCGCCGCCGCCCGCGACGATGACCGTCGAAGCCGCGCGCGATCCGGCCCAGGCGCGCGCCGAGGCGTTGGCGCTGGCGTTCGCATTGACGTTCACGTTGACGTTCACATTGCCGCCGCCCGAGCCGCAGCACGGAGGGGGCGGAGGCGGCAGGCAACCGCCCCCGGCGCACGGCGGCGTCACCGGCGGACGCGGCGGCAGACAGCCGCTGGGGCCGCACCCCCCGCCCGGCGGCGTCACCGGCGGGGTGATCGGCGGCGAAGGCGGCAAGATCGGAGGGTTGGGCGGCGGAGGCGGCAGGCAGCTCGAAGGCCCGCACTGCGCCGCAGCGGCGTCAGCGACCGCCATCAGCCCCACAAAGGCCACGGCGCCCGCCAGCATTTTCGTAATCCCTATCCGCATGGGATCGGACTCCTGCATTGATCGTCAGCAGGGGCGATGCAAGCGCCGGGCCGTTTCAAGCGTCCGACATTGGGCGGTTTCATCCCCCTTGAGGCGAGTTTGCGCCATTCCGCCTCGCCTAAGGGGCCGCCTGTCTCATTGTGAGCCGTGCCATTGTGGGGCGGCGGATCAGTCGAGACGTTTCAACCCACCCGCATAACGACGCCAGTTCTGCACATAGTGCTGGGCCGAGAGGCGCAGCGCCTGGATCTGTCCTTCATCCAATTCCCGGACCACCTTGCCGGGCTGGCCCATGACCAGGCTGTTGTCGGGAATGACCTTGCCCTCGGTGATCAGGGCGTTGGCGCCGATCAGGCAGTTCTTTCCGATGCGCGCCCCGTTCAGAATGACCGCGCCGATGCCGATCAGGCTGTTGTCGCCGATCTCGCAGCCGTGCAGCATCACCTTATGCCCCACCGTCACCCCGGTGCCGATGGTCAGGGGAGAGCCGACGTCAGTATGCAGGATGCCGCCATCCTGAATATTCGTGTCCGCCCCGATGACGATGGGGTCGTTGTCGCCACGCAGCACGGCGTTGAACCAGATGCTGGCGCCCGGATGCAGAATCACGTTCCCTAGAACGGTTGCATTCGGCGCGATCCAGTATTCGCCCTCGGGCGGAAGCTGAGGCTTGTTGTCGCCCAGACTGTAAACACTCATCCGCACACCGCCTATTCTTCTTAAAATGAAGGCTTTAACCCTTCAGAAACTACGTTAGCATCAGACTGTTGATGCGATTCGGCAGGCCCCATTCGCCCCCGGATCCGAAGCCGGATCAAGCCCGGTCCGGTCAGACGCTGGAGAATGCGCTTGGCGTGTTCGCGACCAGTTCGGGGACGGCGACGCACCTGTTGCGGCGAAGACCCTGCGACCGTTCGGGACGGCTGCGCGACTTCGGCCCCCACCTCCCCCACCGACGACCAAGGCGAGACCCAGCCGGGCTCGCCTTTTTTCATGCCCTGGAGGCGTCCATGAGCAAACGATCGGCCATCAAGCGTCAGCTGCGCGAAGGCGTGCTGGATTCGCCAGAATTCATTCAGGACGCCAAGGTGCGGCGATTGCCCGCCCGCGTCGGCGGCTGGTCGCCCGTCCCCTCGAACGACGAGCGGGACCAGGGTTATATGAAGACACTGAAGCCCAAGTCGGACGGCCAGGCCGAACTGATGGAGGCGGTCGACCACGCCAATCTGGTGCTGGCGCTGGGGCCGGCGGGCACCGGCAAGACCTATCTGGCCGTCGCCAAGGCGGTCGAGGCGCTGGAGGCGGGCAAGGTCGGCCGCATCGTCCTGAGCCGTCCCGCCGTCGAGGCCGGGGAGTCGATCGGCTTCCTGCCCGGCGACATGGAGGACAAGCTGGCCCCCTATCTGCGCCCGCTCTACGACGCCCTGTCGGACCGTCTGTCCATGAAACGGGTCAAGGCCCTGATGGCCGAGGGCCTGATCGAGATCGCCCCCATCGGCTATATGCGCGGCCGCACCCTGAACAACGCCTTCATCGTCGTGGATGAGGCTCAGAACTGCACCTACGTCCAGTTGAAGATGCTGCTGACCCGGCTGGGCTGGCACTCGACGATGGTGGTGACAGGCGACCCGCACCAGTCCGACCTGCTGCCGGGCGTGTCGGGCCTGTCGGACATCGCCGACAGACTTGAGGCCGTGCCCGAAATCGCCGTCGTCCGACTGGCCGAACGCGACATCGTGCGTCACCCGCTGGTCGCCAGCATGATCGGGGTGCTGTGACCCTCGCCCTCCTCTGATGAGAGAAGGAAAAAATAGAGTCCAATTCGTCTGAATCGTCTGAAATCCCCTCTCGGCCCGGATGCAGTCTAGCACAGGCGCCGAGGGGGGATGGTCGATTGTGATCCGGCGACACCGTGCATCATCCGCTGGCGGCGGGCATGATCAGGGTATTGTGTTCCTTGTCCTTCTCCCCTTGCGGGAGAAGGTGGCGGCCCTCGGGTTTGGCCCGGGGGCTGACGGATGAGGGGTTGCGAGACGTTGGCCTCGCAATCCCTCATCGGATTTCGGAGAAACCCCTCATCCGGCCCTGACGGGCCACCTTCTCCCACAAGGGGAGAAGGAAGATCGGTTTACGCTCGCGCGGCCCGGCTGGCGTCGACGCCCAGCGCCATCACGGCGGCGGCGGCGATGTGTTCGGCGTTCAGACCGGCCTGGGCGTACATGACCTCGGGCTTGTCCTGATCCTGGAAGATGTCGGGCAGGTGCAGGGTGCGAATCTTGAGCCCGCCGTCCAGCGCGCCCTTCTCGGCCAGCAACTGAAGCACGAAGGCGCCGAAGCCGCCCATGGCGCCCTCTTCCACCGTGATCAGCGCCTCATGCTCGCGCGCCAGACGCAGGATCAGGTCGGCGTCCAGCGGCTTGGCGAAGCGGGCGTCGGCGACGGTGGCCGAGACGCCCTTGGCGGCCAGCATGTCGGCGGCCTTCAGCGATTCCTGCAGGCGGGTGCCCAGCGACAGGATGGCGACCGACGTGCCTTCGCGGACGATGCGGCCCTTGCCGATCTCCAGCGGGGCGGCCAGTTCGGGGATGTCGACGCCCACGCCCTCGCCGCGCGGATAGCGGAAGGCGCTGGGGCGGTCGTCGATGGCCAGCGAGGTCGAGATCATCGCCGCCAGTTCAGCCTCGTCCGAGGCCGCCATCAGCACCATGCCCGGCAGAGCGCCCATATAGCCGATGTCGAACGACCCCGCGTGGGTCGAGCCGTCGGCGCCCACCAGACCGGCGCGGTCCATGGCGAAGCGCACCGGCAGGGACTGGATCGCAACGTCGTGGACGACCTGGTCGTAGCCGCGCTGCAGGAAGGTCGAATACAGGGCGCAGACCGGCTTCATCCCATCGGCTGCCAGGCCGGCGGCGAAGGTCACGGCGTGCTGCTCGGCGATGCCGACGTCGAAGGTGCGATCGGGGAAGGCCTGACCGAACAGGTCCAGCCCCGTGCCGGACGGCATGGCGGCGGTGATGGCCATGATGGTCGGGTCGGCTTCAGCGTGCTTGATCAGCTCGGTGCCGAAGACCTTGGTGTAGCTGGGGGCGTTGGAGACGGCCTTGGCCTGCTTGCCCGAGACCACGTCGAACTTGACCACCGCGTGCAGCTTGTCGGCGCTGCTCTCGGCCGGGGCGTAGCCCTTGCCCTTCTGGGTGACGACGTGGACCAGCACCGGACGGTCGGTGATCGCCGCCGCATTCTTGAGGATGGGGACCAGGTTCTCCATGTCGTGACCGTCGATCGGCCCGACGTAGTAGAAACCCAGCTCCTCGAACAGGGTGCCGCCCACGATCATGCCGCGGGCGTATTCCTCGGCCTTGCGCGCGGCGTCGCGGAAGGGGCGCGGCATGTGGTCGACGAACTTCTTCCCGACCTTGCGGATGTTCTGATAGGCGCCGCCCGAGACCTGTTTGGCCAGATAGGCGCTCATGCCGCCGACGGGGGGGGCGATCGACATGTCGTTGTCGTTCAGCACCACCATCAGCTGGCCGCTGGTGGCCTCGGCGGCGTTGTTCATCGCCTCATAGGCCATGCCCGCCGACATGGAGCCGTCGCCGATGACGGCCACGACCCGGTTGTTCCCGCCCTTGGCGTCCCGCGCGGCGGCGAAGCCCAGCGCCGCCGAGATGGAGGTCGAGGCGTGAGCCGCGCCGAAGGGGTCGTATTCGCTCTCGGAGCGCTTGGTGAAGCCCGACAGGCCGCCGCCCTGACGCAGGGTGCGCATACGGTCGCGCCGCCCGGTTAGGATCTTGTGCGGATAGCACTGGTGGCCGACGTCCCAGATGAGGATGTCCTGCGGCGTCTCGAAGACGTGGTGCAGGGCGACCGTCAGTTCGACCACGCCTAGACCCGCGCCCAGGTGCCCGCCCGTCACCGACACGGCGTCGATGGTCTCAGCCCGCACCTCGTCCGCCAGCTGTTTCAGCTGGGCGATGTCGAAGCCCCGCGTGTCGGCGGGAAACTTGACGGTGTCGAGAAGCGGAGTGTGGGGCATGGGGATCGGGGGCCTTCAGACGACGGAGCGTCAACAGTAACCCGCTGAGGGCGGGCGCGTTTCCTATCAGGACCGGCGCTTAAGCACAAAGTCCACGCTGGCCTTGAGGATTTCGGCCTCATGACCGAACAGGTCAAGGTGCGAGCGGGCCTGATCGGCCAGATGCGCGACCCTCTGTCGCGCCGCATCGACGCCCAGCAGGGTCACGAAATTGGTCTTGCCCAGGGCCGCGTCCTTGCCGCCCGCGGCCTTGCCCATCTCCTCGGCCGAACCTTCGGCGTCCAGAACATCGTCGACGATCTGATAGGCCAGGCCGATGTCGTGGGCGAAGCTGGTCAGGGCGTGCCAGGCCGCTTCGTTGGCGTCGGCGATGATCAGCGGAATCTCGAAGGCGTAGGCGAACAAGGCGCCGGTCTTCAGACGCTGCATCCGGGCCACGCCGCCCAGATCGTCGCGCACCCCCATCAGGTCGATCATCTGGCCGCCCGCCATGCCGCGCGCGCCCGAGGCGAAGGATAGACGCCGCGCCAGTTCGCAGCGCACGGCCGCGTCGTCGTGCGTGTCCTCGTCCAGGATGATGTCGAAGGCCGCGGTCTGAAGCGCATCGCCCGCCAGAATGGCCGTCGCCTCATCATAGGCGATGTGCAGGGTTGGGCGGCCGCGCCGCACGTCGTCGTCGTCCATCGCCGGCAGGTCGTCGTGCACCAGGGAATAGGCGTGGACGCATTCCAGGGCGCAGGCGGCGCGCAGGGCCGCGCGCTCCTCGACCTCCAGCATTCTCCCCGCCTCGATGGCGAAGAAGGGACGCAGCCGCTTGCCCGGCCCCAAGGCCGCATAACGCATGGCTTCGGTCAGGCGCGCTTCCGGGCCATCGGCGCGCGGCAGCAGCTGGTCCAGTGCGACAGTGACCAGATCGGCGATCTCGGCCACGCGGTCGATGACGGCCTGTTCCGGCGAATTGGCGGCGAGCATGGTCAAAACAGCCTCCCGCCCAGCGGCAGGTCGCGATCGACGCCGGCCAGGACGACATTCCCCTCCGCATCCGGGAAGCCCAGGGTCAGCACCTCGGACTTCACCGGCCCGATCTGGCGCGGCGGGAAGTTGACGACAGCGGCGACCTTGCGGCCGTGCAGCTCTTCCAGGGTGTAGTGATGGGTGATCTGGGCCGAGGACTTCTTGACGCCGATCGCCTCGCCGAAGTCGATGGTCAGCTTATAGGCGGGCTTGCGGGCCTCCGGGAACGGCTCGGCCTTGATGATCCGGCCGATGCGAACATCGACCTTCATGAAGTCGTCGAAGCCGATCTGCGGCGCGATTTCGGAACCGGACATCAGCCGAACTCGGCCGGTTCGACGCCCTTGGCCTGGCCGTCGGCGCCGACGACGATCTTCTCGACCCGCAGTTGGGCGGCCTTCAGCCGCGCCTCGCAGTGGGCCTTCAGCCGCGCGCCCTCTTCGTACAGGACGATGGATTCCTCAAGCGGCGCCTGACCCGATTCCAGGCGCGAAACGATGCCCTCCAGACGCGACAGGGCGTCCTCGAAGCTGAGATCGGCGGGCACGGCGGGGGAAGCGGATGCGTCAGTCATGATGGGCGCAACCTAGAGAGGCAGGCGCGCCGCTTCAACGGCCTTCCTGACGCCGCGACGTCAGCGCTTCACGAAACGGCGCTGGGACCAGTATTTGAAGCCCTGGTTGTGGGCCAGACGCCAGCCGTGCGCCTTCAGCCGCTGGCCGACCATGTGGTTGAAATAGCCGTGCGCCAGCACCAGCACGTCATGGCCTTCCGAGGCGCGGGCGATCAGGACGCGCGCGGCCTGATCGGCGCGGACCTCGGCCTCGGCGCGGGTCTCCTGGCCCTCGTGGTGGTTGAAAGCGTGCCACCAGATGCGCGAGATCACGCCCCAGTAGCGGGGCGACAGCTTGATCCAGGCCGGAAAATGCGGCGGCGGCAGGGGGGCCTCGATGAACAGGGCGTCGACCAGGACGTCGCGGCCCGGCGCGACGGCGCGGGCGGTTTCCTGCGCGCGCGGCCGGGTGGAGGCGTAGATCGCCCCGGCGCCCTCGGCCGTGCTCAGCAGGGCCTGGGGCGGAGTCTGCCCCGCACGCAGGCCGCCGATCTCATAACGCCCCCACCAGTCGCGATACTGGTCCGAGGTGATCATGCATTTGCGCGACAGCGCCGGCTCGCCATGGCGCGCCAGGGTGATCGCGCCATAGGCGGTCTCCGACTCGGCGGAGCGGGCGGCCGCAACCGGCGTCTGAACTGCGGATTCGGAATGAGTCATGAGTGCAGGAGAAGACATAGCACGGGGATCAGCCTGTGAAACCAAGGCCTTGGCGTCCCTTTACCTCCCCGATCCCAGCATTGGCGTGCGCCGCGAACAGCGCACCTTGGACAAAGGTGGTAGCTTCCGCCGCGCGCCCCTGCAACCACGCAAAGATGACGAGGCTGCAATGAACAGGGCGCGGAGCGTCCCGACGCGCCTTCACCCGGCCTCCGCGCGGCGCTATGCGTCGAAGAATGAGCGAACCCGTGATCCGTCCCGCCCGCCCCGATGACGCCGCCGCCCTGGCCGTGCTGGGACGCCAGACCTTCATCGACACCTTCGTCACCGGCTTTGGCATTCCCTATCCGACCGCCGACCTGACCATGTTCCTGGACGCCAGCTTCAACGCCGAAGCCATCACCAAGAAGCTGGCCGAGCCCGGCGCCGCCTGGTGGGTGGCCGAGCGCGAGGGCGAACTGCTGGCCTTCGCCAACGCCGGGCCGAACACCCTGCCCCACCCTGACGGCCGCGCCAGCCACGCGGAGCTGCGCCGCCTCTACGTCGGCAAGCAGGCGCAAGGCCTGGGCCTCGGCACGAAACTGCTGAAGATCTCGCTGGACTGGATGGAGGCTCACACCGACGGCCCCCTGTGGATCGGCGTCTGGAGCGGCAATCTGAAGGCGCAGAAACTGTACGCCGCCTACGGCTTCGAGAAGGCGGGCGAGTATCAGTATCCGGTCGGCGCCTGGATGGACGACGAGTTCATCTTGCGGCGCGGCTAGGCCGGGGCCAGTCTTAAGCCCATGCTTCTGCCCTTCTTCACCGCCCTGCGCCAGGCCAAGGTGCCTGTGTCGCTCAAGGAATGGCTCCATCTGATGGAGGCCATGGACAAGGGCGTGGGGGGCCGCGACGTCGAAGCCTTCTACCACCTGTCGCGCGCCGTCCTGATCAAGGACGAGAAGCACTACGACCGCTTCGATCAGGTCTTCGGCAAGGTGTTCAAGGGGCTGGAGGGCGTCAGCCCCGGCGAGGAAATCACCGCCGACATCCCCGAGGACTGGCTGCGCCTGCTGACCGAAAAATACCTGACCGACGAAGAGAAGGCGCAAGTTGAGGCGCTGGACGGTTTCGACAAGCTGATGGAGACGCTGAAGCAGCGCCTGGAAGAACAGAAAGAGCGCCATCAGGGCGGCAACCGCTGGATCGGCACGGGCGGCACCAGCCCCTTCGGCCACGGCGGTTACAACCCCGAGGGCGTCCGCATCGGCGGCCCCGGACGTCACGGCCGCGCGGTCAAGGTCTGGGAAAAGCGCGAATACAGGAACCTGGACGACACGGTCGAACTGGGCACGCGCAACATCAAGGTGGCCCTACGCCGCCTGCGCCGCTTCGCCCGCGAGGGCGCGGCGGAGGAACTGGACATCGACGGCACCATCGACGGCACGGCGCGCCAGGGCTGGCTGGACATCCACATGCGGCCCGAGCGGCGCAACACCATCAAGGTGCTGCTGTTCCTCGACGTCGGCGGCTCGATGGACGGCCATATCCAGCTATGTGAAGAGCTGTTCTCGGCCGCGCGGACCGAGTTCAAGAACCTGGAGTTCTTCTACTTCCACAACTGCCTCTACGAAGGGGTGTGGAAAGACAACCGGCGCCGCCACAGCGAGCGCATCCCCACCTGGGATCTGATCCACAAATACCCCGGCGACTGGCGCGCCATCTTCGTCGGCGATGCGACCATGTCGCCTTATGAAGTGACCATGCCCGGCGGCTCGGTCGAGCACTGGAACGAGGAAGCCGGCGCCGTCTGGCTGAAACGCGCCCGCGAACAGTGGGACAAGTCGGTCTGGCTGAACCCCGTCCCCGAACGCCACTGGTCCTACACCCCCTCGGTCAGCCTGATCGGCGAGGTGATGGCGCACCGCATGTTCCCCCTGACGCTGGAAGGCCTGGAACGGGCCATGCGGACCCTGGCGCGCTAAGCCCTAGTTGACGGTGAGAGCCCCGAAGGCAGGCAGGATGCCGGCCGCCGTTTCCTGACGGAAGAAATAGCGGCCAGGGTAAAGGAAGAAGGTCGCCTCCGACGCGTCGGGCGGCAGCAGATAGTGATCCGACGGCGGGCCCGCCGTCCCCTCCCCCATCGGCAGAGCCTGGATCAGCACCCGTTCGTCCGACGGCGGAACCTTGATCGTAACGCGCCGCCGCTCGGGATCCGCCGCCAGCCATCCAGGACGCCCCGCCACAGGCGCCATGCGCGGATGGAAGACCGACAAATCCATCTGTCCGGCATAGTTGGGCGAGGCGATGCTCTCACCATCCTTAGAAACCACGATCGACGCCTCAGGCGCAAAGCGGGCCAGAACAGCCGCCACGTGCGGCGCGTCGTTCTCGGGCGTGATCGCGGGCCAGTTCATCGACTGCTCGATCGTCAACGGATCAACGCGTGTCTTGGCCTTCAGGCGTGCGGCGAACCATGTCCCGCCCCGACCGGGCTTCTCCATCGCGTGACTATAGCCGACGAAGACGAAAACGCGCGCGTCGGGATGAACAGACAGGATGTTGGCGATCAGGTTGTCGGCCTGAGCCTCTTCCCGCGCCGCGATCTGTGCGGCGCCGTCTGCGTCATCAGGCGCCCTCTGATCGAAACGTTGTTCATAGTCCGAGAAGCGATAACCTAACCGAGCCGCCTCCCTCACCGTTTCGGCGAAGACCGGATCGTGAGTGTAGTAGCCGTAGCTGGCCAAAAAAGGCGCGCCCCTAGCGTAGACGCCGATTCGGACATAAGGCTCGGGCTGGGGCGGAGTGAAGGCCTCAGCGGCGAACCAGTCGTAGCCCAGCGGGCGCAACGCACGCATCACCCGGGCGGCGAAGGCGCGATGTCCGGAAATGTTGTGCGCCTCGTTCAGGATGACAATGCGGGTGTTGCGGGCCGCCTCGACGATGGCTTCGATCGCGTCACGCGCCACTGCGCCGTTTAGGTCGGGTGGACTCAGCGACGGCCGCGGAGGCCGCTCATCCAAGCCGACGGCCGTCGCCTCGTCCCCTAGGAAGGACGCGAACTGGCTTAACATCTGTCGCGCCGCTTGATCACCCGCTTCAGCCTTGGCCTTCAGATAGAGGTAGGTCGGCAGATAGCGGCCTTCAGTGAAGAACTGATCGTCGTTCGAAAGCGCTTCCTGCGCCAGGACGGACGCAGGTAGCCCCACGCTCAAACCCGCCGCTCCCAACAAGATCGATCGACGTGCCCACATCTGCTCTCCCCCTCGAGAAACTGACATGACAACGATACTAGAAAAGATCCCGGCGGGACTGTGGCGAAGCGTCCCTGAACAGAAGCGCTCCGTTCACACCCCGACAGCCTGACTTTCAAGAGTGAAAGCCGAGTTGGTCAGAAGGCGCGCGTCACGCCGAAATTCACCTGGGTGTAGTCATAGGTGTAGCCACGGGCGACGGGGGTGTTGCTGTAGGTCAGGCCCGCTGTGAAGGCCCATTCGCGGACAGGGGGGCTGGTGACCTGAGCGTTGAAATAGCGGGCGTTGCGCCAGTCGCTGCCCGTTTCCTTCTGAGCGCCCAGGCCGCCGGCGATCACATAGCGCCAGCCGCCGTAGTAGCGGCGCACCTGCAGCACCGGCATGACCTCAACATAGTTCTTGGGCGAGAAATAGTCGTACTCGCCGGGGTCGCTGCTGTGGAAGTAGCGGGTGCGAAGTTGGGCGGACAGGCCCCATTCAGGCTTCAGCACATGGATGTAGTTGAGGCGCAGATGGGTGCGGACGTTATCGCCCGTGAAATCCTGAACGCCCGCCATGACGGTGAAGTTGTTGCGATCATTGACCGGCAGGTCGAAGGCCCCGCCGAGGAACGTATAGTAGAGCCCCTTCTCCAACCCGAGCGGCGTTTCCAGAATCTCGCGCTCGATGAAGTATTCCTGGCGGAACCGGGCGTCGTTGTGAACGCTGACCGCGCCCAGGACGGTGTCGCCGTCCGTGCCGACCTGCCCCTTCCACGACCAGTCGCCGGTCTTGTCGGCGAAGCGCAGATAGACGCGCTGGTCCTCGGTCGACTTCTGGCCCAGCGGCTTGAAGCTGGCCGTCTCGATCCGCAGGCCGAGGTAGTCGTCCGGCCCCCTGTAGCGCCAGTCCAGGTTCACCCCCGCCTTGATGACGTCCGTGTTGTCGGCGTCGGTCGAAGCGAACAGGTCCGCGCCCACCGCGTAGCGCGGCAGGAAACCGGCCGCCACGCTGTCGGGATGGTCGACGCGGGCGGTCTGCTGGGCCGTCTCCGGCGCGGACTGAGCCTGGGCGGAGGCGGCCGCCGCCAGAATGAGCGCCACGACGGCGCCGCCGGTCAGGGCGTTCATTTGGTGTCCCATTTCTTCCGCATCCCCAGCAGTTCGGCGCCATAGCCCCATACGCAGACCGGTTGCATCACCAGACTGTAGCCCAGGGCGTAGAAGAGAAAGCCCCCGAAGTTGCGGCGCACCTTCAGCCCCTCGCGATGGAACATGCGGCGCTGGATACGGAAGATGAAGATGTTCCACAGGGCCGCCAGCGGCAGAACCGCCAGCGTCAGCGGTCCGGCGATCCAGAAGATGCCGAACATCGCCAGCACCAAACCGGGGATGAAGACGAAGGTGTAAACCAGATCCAGCGGCAGGAAGCACAGGTTCCACCAGATGAAGATGGTGGTCAGGCGCGGCTTGAGCAGCAGGCCGCCGTGCGCCTTGAACGCCTCGATCAGGCCGCGCGACCAGCGTTTGCGCTGCAGGGCGAACTGCTTGAAGCGCGTCGGCACATTGGTGAAGGCCAGGGCGTCCTCAGCGTAGCCGATGCGGTATCCCTTTTCGAGCAGGGCCCAGGACACGACGATGTCCTCCCCCACGCACTCGGGCCAACCGCCGACCTGTTCCAGGGCCTCCCGCCGATAGAGGGAGAAGGCGCCCTGGGCCACCAGGGTGCCATGATACATGGACTGCATCCGCTTCACGGCGGCGATGCCGTGGAAGTAGTCCCATTCCTGGGAACGGGTCAGGAAGTTCTCACGCGAGTTGCGGACCATGACGGCGCCGGCGATCGCCTGGGTGGACGGCGGATCGGTCAGCAGACGCTCGACGATCTGGGCCAGGCCGTCCTCGCGCACCCAGGAATCGCCGTCGATGGTGACGATCAGGTCGTGCCGCGCCTCCTTCAGACCGCGGTTGAGCACCGCCGCCTTGCCCGCATTGACCGAATAGTCGAGCACGCGCACGGCGGCGTTGGGCGGAAAGTCCAATTCGGCGATCGCCCGGCGCGCGACTGCGACCGTGTCGTCGGTCGAACCGTCGTTGAGGATCAGAATCTCATAGGAGCCGGGATAGGTCTGATGCGCCAGACTGGTGAGGGTGTCGCGAATGCCGGCCGCCTCATTATAGGCGGCGACAAGAACGCTGACCGCCGGATAGGTCGTCGGGCGGATGCGAGGCGGCCTTCGATCGAACATCAGCGTGCCGAGCAGGAAGGCGTTCATGAACCCCGGCACATAGGCGATGAAGCCGATGGCGATGAGGGCGAATACCCAGCTGCTCACGCTCGCCAGGTCCGCCAGCCAACGCTGGGAAAGCCAGACGCTGAGCGCCGTCCATGCGATCGCCAACGTCAGCGCCAGAATGAATTTTGCGGGAACCGGCAGATACAATCGCCGGTAGGGGTGCGACAGCCCGGTCGCGCCTTGCACGCCGACCATCGGCTCCGTGCTCGTCTCAGACACTCTATCGGACATCGCTGCCCCCGTGAACGCCTTGTGAATGACGACGGAAATCTTGGTTTTTGAACTTTTACCGCTAACCGAAAGTAACCATCACCCGAATATTACACCGTCCATATCGAATAAATCGTAAATTCTCTTATCAAGCGAGCAACGGGCGTCATGCACAGACAACGCCCGCCTCGACGTCTTAGTCTCGCTCGTCCTTCAAGGCGTCCTTGACGCCGCCAACGGCGTTCTGGACCTTGCCCGCGACCTGATCGGCGCGGCCTTCGGCTTTCAGCTTTTCATCGCCGGTCAGCTTGCCGGCGGCTTCCTTGAGCTTGCCGCCCATGTTCTTGGCGGCGCCTTCGATACGGTCGTGGTCAGGCATGGGGAGCTCCCTGTCTTTGGGATCGCCGGGACTGGCGGTCCGTCAGGAAAACAACCCTTTTTCTCTAGCGAGGTTCCGAAGCGGAGGCCGAGGCGTGACGATCGCGCAACCAGCGCGCAACGGCCCAGCTGTGCGCCTCGTGCCGCAGGCTGAACAGGGCGCGCAGCGGCTCCAGCCAGACCAGCTCATGATCCGCTTCCTGCTTGGCTAAGGGGTCGGCGCCGGTCACATTGACGAGCCAGACGCCGCCGACGTTGTTGACCGGCGTCCCGTCCGACTTGAGGAAATACTGCGCCGCCTCGGTCAGGCGATCAACCGGCTGGATGATCAGGCCCGTCTCCTCGGCGAACTCACGTGCCAGCGCCTGCTGCTCCGTCTCTTCGCCGTCCAGGGCGCCGCCGGGCAGATCGAAATAGGCGTGCCCGTCGCCGCGATCCACACGCACGCAGGCCAGACGGCCGTCACGCTCGGCGATGCCGAAGACGGCGGGACGGTGGATGTAATCGAGACCGGGACGGGCCGTACCGAACTGAAGCTTCATCGTGGGAGATTAACCCTGCCGCGTCGCCGGGCGAAACCCCCAAAGCGTCGTCAGAGATCAAACGCCAAAAGGGCGCGCACGCCGCGATGCGCCGGGTCCACCTCGATCGCCGAGCGCAGTCCGCCGGCCATGGCCGAGATGATCTTGGAGCCCAGGCCCGTGCCCTTGGGCTGACCGTCGCCCAGGCCGGGCCCGTCATCCTCGACCGTCAGCTGGGCGCGTCGCCCATCCTCCAGACGCCTCAGGATCACGCGGATCTCGCCCGCAGCATCCGGCTCATAGGCGTATTTGACGGCGTTGGTGACAAGCTCGGTCACGATCACCCCCAGGGAGACGGCCTGATCGGTCGTCACCTGAAGAGACTCGGCCTGTAAAGTCAGTCGCGGACCACCGCTGTCCGGGCCGATGGACTTGCCCAGTTCATCGACCAGACCGGCCAGATACTCATCCATCTGCACCCGCTCGACATCGGCCGAAGTGTAGAGGCGGCGATGGACATGGGCCACGGCCTCGATCCGCACCTGGGCCTCGCGCAGGGCGTCGCGCGCGCCCTCGTCCGCCAGTTGGCGCAATTGCAGGGAGATGAAGCTGGACACCAGTTGCAGCGAGTTGCCGACGCGATGGTTCACCTCGCGCAGCAAGGCCTCGGCGCGGTCGCGGGCCTGACGCACTTCCTCGTGCGCCTGTTCGTTCTCACGCTCCAGACGCCGCCGCAGCAGCGCGTCTTCGAGGGCCGAACGCAGCAGGGCGGTGAAGTCCTCGGACACGTCCTTGATGACGTAGTCGGCGGCCCCGGCGCGCAAGGCGGCGACGGCGATGCGGCCGTCCTGAGCCCCCGTCACATAGACCACCGGCGGCGGCGTCGGCAAGGCCAGGATGTCAGGGAGGACGTCCAGGCCCTCACGGCCCGGCATGTAGTGGTCCAGGGCGCAGACATCGAACTGGCCCGCCTTCAGCACCTCGTAGCCGCTGTCCGCATCGGGCGCGCAGACGACCTCGTAGCCGTGGCGGCCGAGCTCCTTCTGGACCAGGCGGGACAAGCCGCGGTCGTCGTCAATGTACAAGAGACGTATGGCGGCCCCCGGTTCCGTCACGGCGTCAGATCTCGGGCGCCTGCATGACCGACAGGAACAGGCCCAGCTGGCGGATGGCGCCTGCGAAGGCTTCATAGTCCACCGGCTTGGTGATGTAGACGTTGCAGCCCAGGTCGTAGCAGCGCTGGATCTCGACCTTGTCGTCGGTGGTGGTCAGCACGACCACGGGCGCGCGGCGCAGATTGTCGTCGGACTTGACCCGATCA
This sequence comes from Brevundimonas sp. UBA7507, assembly GCF_002478355.1. Classification (NCBI taxonomy): domain Bacteria; kingdom Pseudomonadati; phylum Pseudomonadota; class Alphaproteobacteria; order Caulobacterales; family Caulobacteraceae; genus Brevundimonas; species Brevundimonas sp. UBA7507. The sequence continues at coordinate 22,669 of NZ_DLNP01000005.1, forward strand.
AGGATGTCCGTACCCGACATGTCCGGCAGGTTCAGGTCCAGCAGGATCAGCAGGGGGCCGGTGCGCCCCACCTCGTCGCTGAACAGATAGTCGAGCGCCGCTTCGCCATGATCGAAATGGACGATGTCGTTGGCGATGTTGGCCCGCCGAATGTTTTTCTCAATGAGCTTGGCGTGCCCATGATCGTCCTCGACCATGACGATCTTCACCGAGTGGCTCACAGGCGATCTCCTTGGTAGTCACCCAGCATAGTCAGACGTTTCGGAAATTTCAGATGAAATGTCGACCCCTGGCCGAGTTCTGATTCGACGTCGATGGAGCCCCCGAGACGCCGCACGATGTTGCGCACGAAAGCCAGGCCCAGGCCCTCGCCCGGCGTGTCCTGCTTGCCCGAACGACGGAACAGCTCGAAGATCCGCTCATGATCCTTGGGCGAGACGCCCCGGCCGTTGTCGCTGATGCGGTACTCGAGCCAGCCGCCGGATGTCTCCCGCCCCTGGATCTCGACCCGGATGGGGCGGTCGGGCTGCTGATACTTCACCGCATTGTCGATCAGATTGCCGAAGATCTGCTCCACCGCCAGACGGTCGCTCTCCAGCACCGGCAGACGGCCGACGACGATCTCGCCCCCCGTCTCCACGACCTGATGGTGAACCGTATCGGCGATGGTCTGGACCATGGCCGTCATGTCCAGTCGTTCGGGCGCCAGGGCGCGGCGACCTTCGCGCGACAGGCGCAGGATGGCGTTGATCAGACGATCCATCTTGGCCGTCGAAGTGCGGATGAAGCCGACCGCCTCGGGCGCATCCTCGCGCACGCCCCGCAGAACCTCCGGATCCACAGCGCCGGGGCGAGCCGCCTCGATCTGCGTCAGTTGCTCGTCCACCTGCTTGGCGACCTGCTCCAGTTCGGAGGTGTAGCCCATGACGTTGACCAGGGGCGCGCGCAGGTCGTGGCTGACGATATAGGCGAAACGCTGGATTTCTTCGTTGGCGCGGGTCAGCTCGGCGGTGCGGTCGCGGACCTCGTTCTCCAGACCGGCGTTGACCCGGTCCAGCTCGAAATGCGCGGCCTCGATCTCGGCCACATAGCGTCGCACCAGCCAGACGCTGATTCCCGCCAGCACCAGGATCAGCAGCCCGGCCAGAGCGTTGACCGCCACCGTGACGGCCTGAGCCCATTCCGACTGGCGGGTGCGTTCGGCCAGGCGTTTCGCTTCAATGGCGTCGATGGCGGCCAGCTCGACGCGCATGGCGTCCATCAGAGCCTTGCCCTGCCCCCCGCGAATGCGCGAAACGGCCTCGCCGATACGGCCCGTGCGGGTGAGGTTGACGGTTTCATCCATCAGGGCCAGCCGGTCCCGCGCCATCTGCTTGACCTTGACCACGCGCGCCGAGGATTCAGCGTCGCCCTCAACCAGGGCTTCCAGCCGAGCGATCACGGCCGGCAACTTGGCGACCGCATTGTCGTGCACGCCCAGATACTCGGTTCGCGCCGTCAACATGAAGCCGCGCTGCCCGGTCTCTGCGTCGGTCAGCAGCATCAGCGTGTCCTTGGCCGCCAGGCGCACCTGCTGGCTGTGGTCCACGGTGTCGTTGTAGTTGGAGGTTCGCTGGATCATCACCAGCGTCGCCGTATTGACGGCCAGCAGCAGCAGCAGCGCCAGGGCCAGAAGGGCGATGATCGAGCGACTGAGGGTCGGGGTGCGCAGGAAGATTCCGAAGGTGCGCAGGGCCGGCCGAATGCGTTTCATGCTCCGAACCTTATTCGCCGTCGAAGCCGTGTCCAGCCTTTACCACGCCGCGACCTAGACTGAGCCGACCGTCCTGAGCCGAGCCTTGGGATGAATCTCATTCTGGCTCATCACCACCGTCTGACCGCGGAAGCGTTCGATGATGGAGCGGACGTAGGGGCGCACCTGCGGCCCGGTCAGCAGGACCGGGTTCTCGCCCGTCATGGCGGCGCGTTCGAACACGTCGCGGACGGCGCGGATGAAGTCCTGAAGCTTGCTGGGCGCCATGGCCAGCTGCTTGTCCTCGCCGGGACCGATCAGGCTTTCGGCGAAGGCCTGCTCCCATTCCGGCGACAGGGTGACGATGGGCAGGGCGCCGTCGTCGGCCTTGTGCTGCCAGCACAGCTGGCGCGCCAGGCGACCGCGGACATGCTCGACCAGGGTGGCGACGCTGGTGGTGTGCGGCGCCGCCTCGGCCAGGCCTTCCAGGATGGCGGGCAGGTCGCGGATCGACACCTTCTCACGCAGCAAGGCCTGCAAGACGCGCTGCAGCGTGGTCACGGTGACGACCGAGGGAATCAGCTCCTCGACCAGCTTCTGCTCCTCGCCCTTCAGCTCCTTCAGCAGCTTCTGCACCTCGGCGTAGGAGAGCAGCTCGGCCATGTTCTCCTTGAGGATTTCAGTCAGGTGGGTGGTCAGCACCGTCGAGGGGTCGACGATGGTGTAGCCGCGGAAGGTCGCCTCTTCGCGCAGGGACTCGTCAATCCAGGTCGCGGGCAGGCCGAAGGCGGGCTCGCGCGTGTGCTCGCCGGGCAGTTCGACCTGACGCCCCGCCGGGTCCATCGCCATCAGCGAGCCGAGGCGCACCTCGCCCGAACCGGCGTCCATCTCCTTGATGCGGATGGCGTAGCCCTGATTGGACAGGCGCATGTTGTCGAGGATGCGCACGCTGGGCATGACGAAGCCGTACTCCTGGGCCAGCGAGCGGCGCAGGGCTCGGATCTGATCCGTCAGGCGACGGCCTTCCAGATCATTGATCAGGGCCAGCAGGGCGTAGCCCAGCTCGATCTTCACCTCGTCGATGGTCAGGGCGGTGGAGATCGGCTCCTCCACGTCTTCCTTCGGCTTCAGGTTCACCGGCTCGGCGGGCGGCGGCTTCAGCCGGTCGCGGCCCAGCTTCCACGCCATGAAGCCCGTCCCCAGCGCCAGCGCCGCGAAGGGCAGCAGCGGCATGCCCGGAATCAGGCCGATCAGGCCCGCCGTGCCCGACACCACGCCCAGCGACACCGGATTGCTGGCCAGCTGGGCGACGAAGGCCTTGTCGGCCGAACCCTCGACCCCGGCCTTGGTCACCAGGAAGCCCGCAGCCACCGACACGATGATGGCCGGGATCTGCGTCACCAGGCCGTCGCCGACGGTCAGCTGGACATAGGTGTTGGCCGCCTCCATGGCGGGCATGCCGTGCTGCACCACGCCGATCAGCAGGCCGCCGATGGCGTTGATGAAGGTGATGATCAGACCCGCCACCGCGTCGCCGCGCACGAATTTGGAGGCGCCGTCCATGGCCCCGAAGAAGGTCGATTCCTGCTCCAGTTCCTTGCGGCGCAGCTTGGCCTGATCCTCATTGATCAGCCCCGCCGACAGATCGGCGTCGATGGCCATCTGCTTGCCCGGCATGGAGTCCAGGGTGAAGCGGGCCGAGACCTCGGCGATGCGGGTCGCGCCCTTGGTGATGACCACGAAGTTCACCACCAGCAGGATGGCGAAGATGATCACCCCGATGATGAAGTTGCCCCCCATCATCAGTTCGCCGAAGGCCTGGATGATCTTGCCCGCGCTGTCGTGGCCTTCCTGACCGTTGCTGAGGATCAGCCGCGTCGAGGCCAGGTTCAGCCCCAGGCGGAACAGGGTCGAGACCAGCAGCACCGTGGGAAAGATGGCGAAGTCCAGCGGCCGCTTCATCATCACGGCCGTCATCAGGATCAGCACGCTGGACACCAGCGAGATCGCCAGCAGCAGATCCAGAAGCATCTTCGGGATCGGCAGGATCAGCAGCATGATGACGGCGATGACGCCGACCGCCATGCCGACCTCGCCGCGCATCAGCCAGCCGAGCGCGTCACGCCCCGTGGGGCGCGCCATGCCGTCCTTCATCAGGATGGGCGCGTCAGCCATGACGACGTGCGAAGGTCATGTCGCCTGATGACAGGATTCGGCGGCCCTCAGCCATGCCCCAGCGCCTTGAGCGCCTGCCGGGTCGCATCGGCGATCACCGCCTCGCGCTGGGCGTCGGTCGAATCCTTCGTGGCGTGGAAATAGACCGCGATGGCGATGGGCGCCGCATTCGGCGGCAGGATCAGGCCGATGTCGTTGACGGGGCCATAGCCGCCGGTGCCGGTCTTGTGCGCCACGGTCCAGCCTGCCGGGACGCCCGCCTTGATCCGCCCCTGCCCTGTCGGCGTATCAACCAGCCAGCGCATCAACAGAGCCTTGGACGCCGGGCTCAGCGGCGTATCGGCGGCGACCAGCAGGCGTTGGATGTTCCGCACCGACTGACCGGGCGTGATGGTGTCCTTGTCGCCGTCCTGGCGATTCATCTCAGGCTCGAGGCGATCGACGCGGGTGCTGTCGTCGCCGATGCCGCGATAGAAGGCGCGCAAGGCGTCCAGCCCGCCCATTTCACGGATCAGGATGTTGGCGGCGGGATTGTCGCTGACTTCGACCGTGCCCTTCATCAACTGCTTGACCGTCAGGGTCGAACCCACCGCCGGTTCCGTGACCGGGGCGTGGCTGATCATGTCGGCCTGCGTCACCGGGATCGCCCGGTCCAACCGCTCCTGCCCCGCCTGGACGCGCAGCAGGGTCGCCGCCGCCAGATACATCTTGAAGGTCGAGCAGTAGACGAAGCGTTCGTCGCCGCGCCAGGCCGCGCGCAGCCCCTCGGTCGCGACCGACACGCCCAGACGACCGCCGTGGCGCGCCTCCAGCGCCGACAGGTCGAGGCCGAGCACGGCCGGTTCAGCCGCCGCAGGCTCCGTCGCACGCGCGCAAGCCCCCAAGGCGAGGGCGCCCGCGCCGATCAGCAGGGTGCGGCGGTCGGCGCGCATCCGATCAGCCCGCCGCGCCGTAGGCGGCCGCGACGCCCGACTGAGGTGCCGGGATCGGCGTGCCTGCGTCGGCGTATTCGTTCAGCTTGTTGCGCAGGGTGCGGATGGAGATGCCCAGGATGGTCGCCGCGTGGGTGCGGTTGCCCAGGCAGTGGCTGAGCGTGTCCAGGATCAGGGTCTTCTCCATCTCGGCCACGGTCTGACCGACGAAGCTGCGGGTCACGGCGTCGGCGACCTGAGCCGCCTGACCAGCCACGCCGGCGTCATAGGCCGAGGCGGCGGGCGTCGAGGCCCCCTCCCCTCCGCCCAGCAGCGGGCGGCCGTCCGGCAGACGAATGGCGTCGACGTCGATCTCGGTCCCCGCCGCCAGCAGGACAGCGCGGTGCATGGCGTTTTCCAGCTCGCGCACGTTGCCGGGCCAGCGGTGGGCGACCAGGGCGCGCTTGGCTTCAGCCCCGATGGCGCGCGGCGGCACGCCGTTGGCGGCGGCGTATTTCTTGACGAAGTGATCGGCCAGCACCGCGATGTCGCCGGGACGTTCGCGCAGGGACGGCAGGCGCAGGTTCACCACGTTCAGCCGGTACAGCAGGTCTTCGCGGAACGTCCCCTCGGCCACGGCCTTGGCCAGGTCGCGGTTGGAGGTGGCGATGATGCGGATGTTCACCGGCACCGGCTTGGCGCCGCCGACGCGGTCGATCACCCGCTCCTGAATGGCGCGCAGCAGCTTGGCCTGGAGCCGGGCGTCCATCTCGCTGATCTCGTCCAGCAGCAGGGTGCCGCCGTCGGCCTCTTCGAACTTGCCGATGCGGCGCGCGACGGCGCCGGTGAAGGCGCCCTTCTCGTGGCCGAACAGTTCGGATTCCAGCAGGTTGTCGGGAATGGCGGCGCAGTTGACGCTGATGAAGGCCTTGTCCGCGCGGCGCGAGTGCGTGTGCAGATAGCGCGCCATCACCTCCTTACCCACGCCGCTTTCGCCGGTGATCAGGATGGAGGCTTCCGACCGCGCCACCTGATCGGCCAGTTGGATGACGTGCTTCATCGCCGGATCGGCCGAGATCATCGGCCTCTCGTCGTCGGCCACGGCCGACAGGACGGCGGCGATCAGATCCGCCTCGGGCGGCAGGGGGATGAACTCCTTGGCCCCGGCGCGGATGGCGTCGGCGGCTTCGCGGGCGTCAGCGTCGACGCCGCAGGCCACGACCGGCACATGAATGCGCTCGGCGTCGTTGGCGGCGATCAGGGCGGCGATGTCGATGCGATAGTCGACCATCAGCAGGTCCGCGCCCTGCCCCCGGCGCAGTTGCTCGGTCGCCTGATCGGCGCGCTCGACGTGCTGGACCTTGGCGCCGTGCGCCATGGCCATCTTCACCGCCGTCGCCAGCTGGCCGCTTAAACGACCCACCACCAGAAGACGCATCGCCCTACTCCTTCAAAATCCTGTCCGTGACGGGGCGGCCGATCAGGCGCCCTTGTCCTCGGTCTTGATGATTTCCGTCATGGTCACGCCCAGCCGGTCCTCGACGACGACGACCTCGCCGCGCGCCACCAGGCGGTTGTTGACAAAGATGTCGATCGCCTCGCCGACCTTGCGGTCCAGTTCCAGCACCGAGCCCTTGTTCAGCTTCAGCAGTTGGGCCACCGACATATTGGCCTTGCCCAGCACGGCCGAGATGTTGACCGGCACGTCGAAGACGGGCGCCAGGTCGACGGCGGACTTCTCGCCGCCCTCGTCGGCCAGGTTCAGAGCGGTGGACTCGCCGAACTCCTCAAGCGAAAGATCGTCGGTGGCCATCAGAAGCCCCTTCTGTCATGAGCGCCGCCTTCAAGTGGCGGCTCGGCGTGGCCGGCTTCGGCGGCCAGGGCGGCGTTAAGCGCGGCGGCCACGCGGGCCTCGGCTTCGGCCGGATCGAATTCAGCGCGGCCGTCAGCCCATTCCAGGGCGAAGGCGGCGGCGGGCAGGTGCGGCTCGTCGCGGAACACCACCAGTCCCGAGAAACCCGCCTGGGCGCACAGGGCCTCGATCTGGGCGCGGCCTTCGTCATCCAGCCCCGAGGCGCGGACCAGAAGGCGCGGCGTCGCGTCCATCTCCTGTCCCAGGGCCTCGATGGCGGCCTCGAGCGGGCGGCGCGGAAAACGATCGAAGGCGGCCGAACCGATGACCCGCGCGGCGGCCAGCGCCAGTTCGGCGGATTCGCGACGGTGCGACTCGGCCACGCCGCGCAACAGGGTCGCGGCCTGCGCCGTCGACTGGGCGACGATCGACAAGGCGTCGGCGCGCAGGGCCTCAACCTCGGACAAGGCCTGCTGACGGGCCTCCAGCCTCGCCTGGGCGACCAGGGCCTCGACCTCGGCGGGGGCGAAGGATCGTTTGGCCGGCTGCCAGGTCGAAGCGCGCAGCACGGCGCCGTCGGCCCCGAACTCGGTGTCGAAGGCGAAAGGCACGGCGTTGGCTGGTTGGGCGCTCATGTCAGTAGATCAACTCGTCGTCGCCGCCCTGGCCGGCCAGCATGATGTCGCCGCGCGCCGCCAGATCCTTGGCCACCTGGACCATGGCCATCTGGGCGTTGTCGACGTCCTTAAGGCGGACAGGCCCCATGGAATCCATGTCCTCGCGCATGATCTTCGAGGCGCGCTCGGACATGTTGGAGAAGAACATTTCGCGTAAGGAATCCGAAGCGCCCTTCAGCGCCAGCCCCAGTTGGTCCTTCTCGACCGCCCGCAGCAGGGTCTGCACCCCGCCCGGATCGAGGCGCGACAGATCCTCGAACACGAACATCAGGGCGCGGATACGCTCGGCCGCGTCGCGGTTGCGTTCCTCCAGCGCGCCGATGAAGCGGGCCTCGGTCTGGCGGTCGAAGCTGTTGAAGATGTCGGCCATCAGTTCATGGCTGTCGCGCTTGGAGGTGCGCGCCAGGTTGGACATGAACTCGCTGCGCAGGGTCTGCTCGATCTTGTCGAGGATGTCGCGCTGCACCGGCTCCATGCGCAGCATCCGCTGGACGCATTCCAGGGCGAAATCCTCGGGCAGGGCCGTCAGCACGCGCGAGGCGTGGTCCGGCTTGATCTTCGACAGGACGACAGCGACCGTCTGCGGATATTCGTTCTTCAGATAGTTGGCGAGCACGGCCTCGTTCACATTGCCGAGCTTGTCCCACATGGTGCGGCCGGCCGGACCGCGGATCTCCTCCATCAGGGCCTCGACCCGATCGCCGGGCATGAAGGAGGCCAGCAGGCGCTGCGTCTGCTCATAGGAGCCCATCAGCGAGCCGGACCCGCCGATGCCGGAGACGAACTCGACCAGAACCTCTTCGACCACGGCGGCGGTGACGGTGCCCAGCCCCGCCATGGCCTGAGAGACCTCCTTGATCTCTTCATCGTCGAGCTGCTGCCACAGGGCGGTGTGCTCTTCGCCCAGAGACAGCAGAACGACGGCCGCCTTTTCAGGCCCCGTCAGCTTCTTTGCGTCGTCAACCGCAGCACCCTTTGACACCAGCCGCGCCGCCATCAGCTTTCATGCATCCACGAGCGCAGGATCGCCGTGGATTCCTCTGGATGGCTGTCGACGAAATCGGCGACCTTCTTGATGGAGGAGGCCTTCACCTGCCCCTCGATGCGGGCGATGTCGATGCGCTGCTCCATGTCGCTGGGGCCCGCCAGCATGGGCGCGCCGCCCGGCAGGGTTCCGCCGACGATCTGGGTGTCCAGGGCGGTCACGGGAATGCCGCCGGCGCCGGCCAAGGCGGGTGCGCCGCCAGAACCCGTCGCCGCTTTCAGCAGCGGACGCAGGACGAAGAAGACCAGCACGAAGCCCGTGACGGCCAGGATCAGCAGCTCGACCCCGCGCATGATGTCGTTCTTGTCGAAGGCGAACATCGAGGAGCCTTCCTCGGCGCCTGGCGCGGCCGACGGCTCGCGACTGAAGCGGACGTTGACGACCTCCAGCTTGTCGCCGCGCGTCTCGTCGATGCCGACGGCGGCGGCGACCAAGGCCTTGATCTGTTGCACTTCCTCGGCCGTGCGGGCGGCGTAGGTCGGCTCGCCCTTGCCGTCGGCGGCGGGGGTGTATTTGCCGTCGACCGCGACCGAAACCGACAGCTTCTTGACCTCGCCCGGCTCCTTCACCGTCGTGGTGGTGGTGTTGGAGATTTCGTAGTTGGTCGTCTCGGTGTTTTCCGAGTTGGTCGAGCCGATAGGCGTGGTGTTCGGGGCCTGCCCGCCGGGAATGTTGTTGGTGGCGGTGACGCCGCCGTCCTGCTGACCGGTCGTGTCCTGCGACTGCGAGCCGTTGGTCGAGGTCGAGCGGACGACCTGGCCGTCCGGGTCGAACTTCTGCTCCTGCGTCGTCGAGCGGCTGTGGTCGATGTCGGCCGTGACCTGGACGCGGGCGGCGCCGGCGCCGACGACGCCCTCGACGATGTCCTTGATGCGAGCCTGCATCTGGGCCTCGGTCGAGGCCTTGGACGCCTCGGCGGTGGCCGAGGTGAAGCCGGTGTCCTCAGACCCCGCCGCCAGGGTGCGGTTGGCCTGGTCCGTCACCGTGACCTTGTCCGGCTTCAGGTTCGGCACGGACGAGGCGACGACGTTGCGGATGGCGCGGACCTGATCGGCCGACAGGTCGCGGCCCGACAGGCCCACGACCACGGCGGCGGTCGGGTCGATGGCGGCGGCCTGGAACATCTCGCGCCGGGGCATGGTGATGTGGACGCGGGCGGAAGAGATGCCGCGCATCGACATGATGGTGCGCGCCAGCTCGCCCTGCAGGGCGCGCTGTTCGTTCAGGTTCTGCTGGAACTCGGTCTGGCCCAGCACCGACTGGTTGTCGAAGATCTCGTAGCCGACGCTGCCCGAGGTCACGAGCCCCTTGCCCGCCAGCATCAGGCGCGCCGTCCCGACCTCGTCGCGGCTGACGAAGATGGTCGAACCGTCGCCCTTGGACGAATATTTGATGCCCGCCTGATCCAGGGCGGCGCTGATCTCGGAGGCTTCGCGCAGGTCGAGATTGGAATAGAGCAAGGCGTCCGGCGCCTGGCCCACGCGCAGCATGACGGCGACCAGCACGGCGGCCACGCCCGCAGCCACGCCCAGGATGGCGGCCAGGCGTCCGATGCCGAACCTTTTCAAAGCTTCCGTGAAGCCGCCCACGCGCCATCGCCCCTGCACACGCGGGACGAACCGAACCCGCTAGGCAGAAACTGCCGCCTGGATGGTAAATGCGGCGTTAAGAGGCGTTAAAGAGATGGGAGGCGGGGCCGCTGGCGCAGGCCCAAAATGATAAAGGGGCGCGGACTTATGGCCCGCACCCCTCAGGCGCCCCCCGGCGCCCGCCTGCCTCTCGAGAGAGGCAAGCTAGCTGGTCAAAGGTCGATCAGACCTTAAACTTTAGATCTTTAGGGCCGCGGCCTTCTTGTCGGCGGCGGCCTGGATGCGAGCCTCGGCGATGGCGTCGGCGATCAGGTGGGTCGGCTTGTTCTCGGAGACCGAACGCTCGAGGATTTCCTCGAAGGTCTCCATCAGGCGCGACAGCTTGCCTTCGACCCACGAGGCGTCATAGGCGCCGCCGGTCTGACGGGCGTTCATTTCCGAGGCGACGTTGATGATGCCGCCGCCGTTGATGACGTAGTCCGGCGCATACAGCACGCCGCGCTTGAACAGTTCGTCGCCGATGTCGGCCGTGGCCAGCTGGTTGTTGGCGGCGCCGCACACGGCCTTGACCTTCAGGCGATCCAGAGTCTGCGGGTTCAGCGTCGCCCCCAGGGCGCACGGGGCGTAGATGTCGGCGGCGACGTCATAGATGGCGTCCGGGGCGACAATCTCGGCGCCGGTCTTGGCGGCGACGGCTTCCAGATTGGCCTGGTTGACGTCGGTGATGATCAGCTTGGCGCCGGCCTTGTGCAGCTTCTCGGCCAGATAGGCGCCGACGTGGCCCACGCCCTGAATGGCGACGGTCAGGCCGGTCATGTCGTTCTGGTTGAACAGGCGACGCGCGACGACCAGGTTCGAGCGGAACACGCCCTCTGCGGTGACGGGGCTGGGATCGCCCGAGGCTTCCGGACCGTCCTTCAGGCCCAGAACGAATTCGGTCACCTTGCGCGCTTCGGCGATGTCCTCGACCGAGGTGCCGACGTCTTCAGCGGCGTAATAGTGGCCGCCCAGGCCGTTCAGATAGCGACCGAAGGCGTGGAACAGCTCCGGCGACTTCTGGGTGCGGCTGTCGCCGATGATGACCGACTTGCCGCCGCCCATCTCCAGATCCGCGACGGCGTTCTTGTAGCTCATGCCCTTGGACAGGCGCAGCACGTCTTCCAGCGCCTCGGCGGCGGTGGCGTAGTTCCACATGCGGGTGCCGCCGACGGCCGGACCGCGCGCGGTCGAGTGCACCGCAACAATCGCTTTCAGGCCGGTTTTCTCATCATAGAAGGCGTGGACGCCTTCATGGTTCGAGAAAGAAGGAGAATCAAACAGCGTCATGCCCATGACAGGCCTTTCCTGGGGTATTTTTTGTGCGGAAGGACATACGCGCAGCCTGACCAAACGGCAAGCATCACCATGCGGCCGCCCTCAGGTTCCGCGCCGCCTGCGGAATTCCCGCCTGATTTCCGTGATTTTTGCGATCAGCCTTCGGCCAAAGCGGGTCGTTTCGGACTCGCGAAACGCGCCATCACCCACCCCCGCGCCGGCGTCTCGAACACCTTCCAGCACAGCCAACTGACGGCCAGCACGCCGACCAGCCACGCCAAGCCGACCAGAGGGGACGGCGTCAGGAACGGGATACGCTTCACCACCACGCTGGTCGCCTCGAGCAGGGAGCCATGCAGCAGATAGATGGAGTAGGACGCGCCGCCCAACACCACGCCCGGCCCTCGGCTCAAGATCTGCGGAGCCGACACGGCTGTCAGCCAAACGACGGCCGGGAAGACCGCCGCGAGCAACAGGAGCTCAACCCCCAGGACGGTAAACTGCCGGTCCAGCGCCACATAGGCCCCCGCGACCGCGACCAGGGCCAGCGCCGCAAGAGCCAGCAAGGGCCGCGCCCTCGCCGGCGAACCTTCGACACGGCGCGCGAGAAAGCCTCGCGCCACCATCATACCCAGGCAGAAGCCGGTCAGCGCGCGCAAGCCGCCGACATGGAAGTTGGCCAACTGCCATCCGCCGTCCACCGATCCCATCGACCAGGTCGCCGCCCCCAGCGCCAGGAAGGCGAAAGCACCGACCACGGGCAGGAACCGCAACCCCGACTTCGCCCAGAAGACGAAGACCACGGACATGACGATTTCCCAGAAAATCGACCAGCCCAGGTCGACATAGGGAAATAACACCTGGGCGTCATGCAGCCCAGAGGTGTCGAGAACAGCCGGGATCATCAGCAGCCCGCTGATCAGGGCATAAGCCGACGCCCCCATCTCCGCGCCCAGATTGCCGTTCGCCGCCAGCCACAGGGTCGTCAAAGCGAACCCCATCAGCGTCGCCAGCACATAGAGGGGATAGAGCCGAGCGATTCGCCGCAGCATGAAGGCTCCTGCGCCCATCGATCGCCCAGCGCCAGGCAGCAGCACATGGGCGTAGCGGTAGTAGAGAACGAAGCCGCTCAGCACGAAGAAGAAGTCCACCGCCACATAGGCGTGGGGCGCCAAGGCGCTGAGCCCAAACAGCGGCGTCGCGTGCATCAGGCAAACGGCCAGGGCGGCCAGTCCGCGCAGGCTGTCTAGGGCGGGCAGATGGGGACGAGAAACGGTCATCCCGCTCGGTTACGACGACCGCGGTTATCATATGCTCAATATTCGGGCGGCTCAGACCTCAGCGCGCCTTCGGATCGGCCGCCAGCGCCGACAGCACGGGCGGCGCGCCGGACGGCAGGGGCCGAGTCGGGTCGCGCAGCCAGGCTTCGATGTCGGCGAAGACGATCTCGGCCTGAAGATCGCGATTCAGGATGTGCCAGCCGTCGGCGTAATAGCCCGTCGTCAGGTTCGCCCGTTCGCCCGCCTGTTCCAGGGCGCGGCGCATGGGGCGTTTGGTGATGATCTGATCGTGCGCGCCGTAAAGCAGGAGGGTCGGTTTCTCGACCTGTCCTAGCCGCTGGGTCGCCTTCTCCATCAGATCGACCAGGCCGTAGAGGGAATCGAAGCGCGTCGACAGGATCGACAGGGGGTCGCGGCCGTTGCGGATCAGCTCCAGCGTATTGTCCGAAGCGCGGATGTCGCGCACGGCGAAGGACGGCGGCTCGACCCGCTTGGCGCCCATCAGGCGGGCGGCGGTCCATAGCCCTGCGCGGTTGAAAGCGCTCTGGCTGGACCAGCCCCAGACGCCGGGCGCCAACAGCACCACCCGATCGGCGTCGGGCGGCGCGTCGGAGCCGAAGGCGGCGATGGCTGAGGAGCCGCCCATGCTCTCGCCCGCCACCACGATCAGGGCGTTCGGCCGCTCGGCCCGGACCAGGGCGACGATCGTGCGCAGATCCTGACTGGTCAGGCTTTCGGCCGCGAACTGGCCCCGGTTCGGGGCCAGGCCGAAGCCGCGCTGATCATAGGCCCAGGTCTCGATGCCCCGCTGCGCCCACCACGGCCCGGCGAAGCGGAAAGAGGCGTAGTGGTCGTTGAAGCCGTGCAGGGCGACGATGACGGCCCAGGGCGCCTGGCCTTCCGGACTCCAGCGCAGATAGGGCAGCCGCGCCCCGTCCTGCACCACAAAGGCGCCGCGCCCCAGGGTTCCCGCCTCGATGTGCGGCCCGTTAAACCCGTTGGGCGGCGTCAGCGGCGGCTGGACGTGCGGCGTGGCGCAGGCGGCAAGGAATAGACAGAGGAACGTGACGGCGATGACTCCTCTCCCTTCTCCCCTTGTGGGAGAAGGTGGGCGCCGAAGGCGCTCGGATGAGGGGGCTGTGTCAGCGAGCCGAACGGCCGATGATGAAGGCGCAGCAGGCCGCCCCCCCATCCGTCTCGCTCCGCGAGCCACCTTCTCCCACGAGGGGAGAAGGAAAGACCGATATGTCACGCCAATATCTCCCCTGTCCGCTGTCGAAGGTAGGGCAGAACCTCGGCCTCGAACCACGGGTTTTTCTTCAGCCAGGCTGTATTACGCCATGACGGGTGCGGCAGAGGCAGTATGGCGGGGGCGTAGTCGCGCCAGGCGCGGACCGTCTCGGTCATATTGGCCCTGGCCGCCGCACCCAACGCCCAGGCCTGGGCGTAGCCGCCGACCAGCAACGTCAGTTCGACCTTCGGCAGTTCGGCCAGCAGGCTCGGCCGCCACAGCTCGGCGCAGCGGCGCGGCGGCGGATAGTCGCCGCCCTTGGGGTCCGTACCCGGAAAACAGAAGGCCTGCGCCGCCACGCCGAGGCGCGGATCGCCGTAGAAGGTCGCTTCATCCACCCCCATCCAGTCGCGCAGGCGAACGCCGGACGGGTCGGTGAAGGGCAGGCCGCTTTCGTGCACCCGCCGCCCCGGCGCCTGGCCGCAGATCAACAGGCGCGTCTCAGGCGCGACCATGACCACCGGACGCGGCGTATGGGGCAGCTGCCCCAGGCACGCCCGGCAGGCGCGGATCTCGGCCAGGAGCGCGTCCAGGCCGTTGTCCGGGTCAGTCGAAGTCGTCATCCGAAGCTTCGACCGGCGGCAGGGCCGCCAGGGCTGCAGCCGTCTCGGCCTCGGTCGGCAGGCGCAGGCGAATCACGCCGCGGAAGTTGTTGGGATCGACCGCCTTGCCCTTCTTGGTGATGGTCAGCTTGCCCTGACGCATCAGGCCCAGGGCCGTCGCCTTCACCTTGGGCAGCATCCGTTGCCACTGCTCGGGCTGCAGCTCCTTGGCCACTTCGGCCGGCTCAATGCTCTTGCCGCCGACGTTCTTGGGGTCGGCCTTGGCCAGTTTTTCGAAAATGGCCGCTTCGATTGGATCGCTCATAGGCGCTATATGCTGCACCGCGAGATCGGAAAGAAGGCAAAACCGACATGGCCGAGATAATCACCGTCACCGAGGGCGAGTTCGCCGGTTGGCAGACCTATGACCTGCGCGACACCTTCGACGTGGTGGTGGGGCCCTTCTACGGCAAGCCCGATCCCGACGGGCATATGCGCTGCGCCTTCCGCGCCGAGCAGAAGCACATGAACGCCGGCGGCCGGATGCACGGCGGCTGCCTGATGACCTTCGCCGACATCGCCATGTTCCAGATCGCCTATCAGGAGATGGAGGGAGCGTCGGGCGTCACGGTGCAGCTCGACTCCACCTTCATCGACGGCGCCTATGTAGGCGAACTGATCGAGGCGACCGGCCAGGTGACCAAGGCAGGCAAGAGCCTGATCTTCGTGCGCGGCCAGATCACCACCGGCGAACGGCTGCTGATGACCTTCTCCGGCGTAATCCGGAAGTTCACGCCGCGCGGTTGAACCGTACGCTCAAGGCCAGGGCCATAGCGACGGCGGCCGCCGGCCACAGGGCGGTCAGTCCCAGGCGGCCGTAGACGACCGCGCCCATCAGCGCGCCCCCGGCCAGCCCCGCCCACAACGCCATATAGGGCCGGAACGCCCAGGGGTCGCCGCCGCGCACGGCCGCGGCCAGGGCGTGGCCGGTCTTGATCAGGGTTCCGGTCATATAGGTCAGGCTGACCCCGACCTCGCCGTCGCGCAGGAAGACCGAGTTCTCCACCGCCATGGCCACGACCATCAGGCCGATCGCTAGGGGCGCGATCCCCGCCCCTGCCGCCACGGCGGCCCCGGCCAGCAGCGCCGCCTCGACCGCCAGCACCCGGCTGCGCGAGCGCGCGCCCTCGCCGCCCGCGACCAAGGCCCCGAGCATGGCGCCCAGCACGAACAGCAGCAGGACGCCCGCCACCGCGCCCGCCGCCAGCCACCGTCCCTCGGCCAGACTGACGGCCAGACGGGTGGTGTTGCCGCTCATGAAGGAGACGAACACCCCGCCCAGATGCAGGAATCCCAGGCTGTCGACATAGCCCGCCAGCCCCGCCAGCATCAGAGCCAGCCCGCGATCCGGCGCCGTCAGAGTCCGCAAGGCCGGCTCACATCCCTGCCGCCGCCGCCGGACGGGCGCGGCAGGCCTCTAGCCAGCGAGCCAGATGCGTCAGCTCCTCGGGCGGCCGGTATTTGACCAGGCGGGCGAAATCCAGCCCCACGGCCCCCACGATGTCGGCGATGGTGAAGCGGTCGGCGGCGATGAACTCATGCTCCGCCAGGTGGCGATCCAGCGTCTTCATGAAGCGCTCGGCGCCCAGGCGGTTGTATTCGGCGACCTGCGGCTGGGGCGCCTCCAGCGCGGCCAGGGCCGGGTGGGTGAAGCGCACGTTCAGCATCATCGGATTGGCCAGATACATCTCGCACCGGCGCATCCACATCTCGATGACGGCCTGCTCCTTCGGATCGCAGCCGAACAGGTTCGGCTCTGGATGCAGGGCCTCCAGATAGCGGCAGATGGCGATGGATTCTGTCAGACAGGTTCCGTCGTCCAGTTCCAGCGCCGGAACGTGCGGCACGCCGAACTTGGCGCGATAGGCCACGGTGCGGTGCTCGCCCGCCAGCAGCTCGATCTCGACCTGCTCGACGTCGGTCACGCCCTTTTCCGCCATGACCCAGCGGACGCGGCGCGGATTCGGCGCGCGACGGCTTTCATAGAGCTTCATCAGAGGGTTCCCTTCGGCTGCCCTCGGAACGCTACTAGGCGAAGACGGCGGCGGGCAAGGCCCCGACGATGCAGGCCGTCATCAGGGTCGCCAGGAAGCCCGCCAGCAGCGCCTTCCACACCATGCCCAGCACCTCCTCGCGGCGTTCGGGCATCAGCACCGACAGGCCGGTGACGGTGATGCCGACCGAGCCGATGTTGGCGAAGCCGCACAGGGCGTAGGTCATCAGCATCCGCGTGCGCTCGCTCATCTCGGCGACGGGCACCTTGCCCAGCTCGATGAAGGCGACGAACTCGGTCAGGGTCAGCTTGACCCCCAGCAGCCAGCCCGCCTTCTGGGCGTCGGCCCATTCCACGCCGGTCAGCCAGGCCACGGGGGCGAACAGCACGCCCAGGATGCGCTCGATCGTCAGCGGCTCTCCGGCGATGACGAAGCCGCCCAGGATGACGTTGGCCAGGGCCACCAAAGCCACAAAGACGATCAGCACGGCCGAGATGTTCAGCACCACCATCAGGCCGTCGGACGTGCCCTTGACGATGGCGTCGACGGCGCTGTCGTACTTCAGCGCCGAGTTGTAGTCGGCGACCGCCCCGCCCTCGCCCGGCTTTTCCGGAATGATGACGCGGGCCAGCAGGATGCCGGCGGGCGCCGAGACGATGGAGGCCACCAGGACGTGGCCCGCCGCATTGGTCAGCACCGGCGACAGAATGGTCGCATAGGCCACCATGGTCGAGCCGGCGACCGTGGCCAGACCGACCACCATCATCAGGAAGACCTCGGACCGGCTCAGCTTGTCCAGATAGGCGCGAATGACGATCGGGCTTTCGATCATGCCCAGGAAGACGTTGGCCGCCACCGCCAGGGCCGAGGCGCCGCCCAGCCCCATGGTCCGCTGGAACAGGAAGCCGAAGCCGAGCGTGATCCACTTCAGTATCTTCCAGTGCCACAGCAGGGCCGACAGGGCCGAGATCACCAGGATCAGCGGCAGCACATTGAAGGCGAAGGTGAACAGGGCGCCCTCATTGGCCACGGCGTAGGGCTGATCCCCGCCCGCCAGATAGCCGAAGACGAAGCGTGTCCCCTCCGCAGTCGCCAGCTCCAGCCCCTTCACCGCATTGTTGATGCCGTCCAGCACCACCTGCGAGCCGGGAATGGCGAAGGTCGCCAGCACCAGCGCCGCCTGCACCAGCACCGCCCCGATCGCCAGCCGCCACGGAAAGGCGCGACGGTTCTCGGAGATCGCCCAGCAGACGGCGACGATGACGACCAGGCCGAACAGGCTCTGGAGGTTCAGGAGGCTGAACATGGAAAGGCGGCTCCGCGACCGGCGCTATGGAGCCGGCTTCTTCAGTGCGCATCAACGACAGCAGAACGCCGCTGGCAAGGGGGACGACGAAACTCGTCGATGGAAGCCGCCTAGAGTTGGCCGCGCACCAGCTTGCCATAGTCGTCCATCAGGCTCAGCGACAGCGCGCCCGGCGTGAAGCGATAGTCGCCGACCTGGCCCACCGGCGTCACCTCGGCGGCCGAGCCGGTCAGGAAGCATTCGGAGAAATCGCCCAGCTCTTCCGGCAGGATGTCGCGGACAATGACCTCGATCCCGCGCGCCTGGGCCATTTCGATGACGGTCTGACGGGTGATGCCGTTCAGGATGTGATCGACACGCGGCGTGTGCAGGACGCCGTTCCGGACGAAGAAAACGTTGGCGCCGGTCGCCTCGGCCACATAGCCGCGCCAGTCCAGCATCAGGGCGTCGGCGAAGCCGCGCTTCTCGGCCGCCGTCTTGGACATGGTGCAGATCATGTAGAGGCCGGCCGCCTTGGCCGTCGACGGGGCCGTAGCCGGGTCGGGACGGCGCCACTTGGCCCACTCCAGGGCGATGCCCTTCTTCTTGACCTCGGGGTCGAAATAGCTGGGCCACTCCCAGGCGGCGATGGCCAGATGAACCTTGCTGTTCCTGGCCGAAACGCTGAGCTGTTCCGGCCCCAGATAGGCGACGGGGCGGATATAGCAGTCGATCAGGCCGTTGCGCGCGCAGGTTTCCTTGCAGGCGGCGTCGATCTCGGCCACGCTATAGGGAATCTCGAAGTCGAGCAGCTCGGCGGAGCGCTTCAGGCGTTCGCTGTGCGCGGTCAGCTTGAAGATTTCACCGCCATACATACGCTCACCCTCGAACACCGACGAGCCGTAGTGAAGGCCATGGGTCAGAACGTGCGTTTTCGCCTCCCGCCAGGGGACGAATTCTCCGTCAAACCAGATCCATCCGTCACGATCGTCGAAAGGAACGAAGGCCATTGAAAAACATCTCCCGCGCAAGATATTTATTTAGACGCCCGTCGCACGCCCGCGTCAACGGCGCCTCGCGAGGAGATTCGCAGTGAGCATGATCGAGCCTCGCGCCAACGGCCGGTCCGGCCCCATCGCGCCCGCCGGCAGCGGACGGCACATCCTGGTCGTCGACGACGACGACCGCATCCGCGAACTGCTCAAGGAATTCCTGAGCCGCGAGGGCTATCGCGTCACCGGCGCCGCCCATGCGGGCGCGGCGCGGCGCATGGTCGAACTGATCGAGTTCGACCTGATCGTGCTGGACGTGATGATGCCGGGCGAAAGCGGCTTCGACCTGACCACCTGGATTCGCAGCCAGGCGGCCCTGTCCAAGACGCCGGTGCTGCTGCTGACGGCCAAGGGCGACCCGGACGACCGGATCGAGGGCCTGTCGCGCGGCGCCGACGACTATATGTCCAAGCCCTTTGACCCGCGCGAGCTGTCGCTGCGGATCGAGGCCATCCTGCGCCGCACCGGCGGCAAGCTGATGACGCCCAAGGAGATCCGCATGGGCCCCGCCGTCTTCGACATGGAGCGGCTGGAGTTGACGCGCGACGGCGAACTGCAACGCCTCACCGAGGCCGAGGCGCAACTGCTCAAGACCCTGGCCATCCACGCCCATTCGCCGGTCGAGCGCATGACCCTGTCGCCCGACACGGCCGATGTGACCGGCCGCGCCGTGGACGTGCAGGTGACGCGCCTGCGCCGCAAGCTGGAGGCGGACCCCAAGAATCCGCGCTACCTCCAGACGGTGCGCGGCGTCGGCTATATGCTGGCGCCGGACTGACGACAGGACCGGAACGCTCCTCATGCGGCTGATGCCGTTCAACGTCTGGACGCGGTGGATCAAGCGTCGGCTGCCGACCTCGCTGTGGGGCCGGTCGCTGCTGATCATCGTCCTGCCGGTGCTGATCATGCAGGCGGCGGTGACATGGGCCTTCTTCGACGCCCACTGGCAGGCGGTGACGGCGCGCCTGTCCGAGGGTCTGGCCGGCGACGTGGCCTGGGCGGCCGAAAGCTATCGCGACGATCCCTCGCCCCAGAACCTGGCCCTGATCTCCGAGCGCGCTGAACGATCGATGCAGTTGTCCATCGCCTTCCAGCCCGCCGCCTCCCTGCCCGACGAAGAACGGCGCGGCGCCCTGGGCCTTGTCGACCGGACGCTCGAGAAAGCCTTGGCCTCGCGGCTGGACCAGCCCTTCTGGTTCGACACCACCCGCTACCCCGCCTATGTCGACATCCGGGTGCAGGAGGCCGACGGCGTGCTGCGCGTCATCGCCCCGCGTGAACGGGCCGTGGCGACCCAGGCCCACATCTTCGTCCTGTGGCTGATGATCGCCACCATCCTTTTGCTGGGCGTGGCGGTGCTGTTCATCCGCAACCAGGTGCGCGCAATCGAGCGCCTGGCGTCGGCCGCCGAGGCTTTCGGACGGGGCGAGAGCGTGCCCCGCTTCAAACCGCACGGCGCGCGCGAGGTACGGGCCGCCGCCACAGCCTTCCTGGACATGCGTTCGCGCATCCAGCGCCACATCGACCAGCGCACGGCCCTGCTGGCCTCGGTCAGCCATGACCTGCGCACGCCCCTGACCCGCCTGCGTCTCGAACTGGCCCTGGCCCCGCCGTTCAAGCGCGCCGAGGCGATGAAGGGCGACCTGGACGAGATGGAGCACATGATCGACGAATACCTCGCCTTCGCGCGCGGCGAGGCGGGCGAGGCGATGCAGACGATCTCCGTACCCGAAATGCTGCGTCGCGCCGCCGAGGACGCCGCTCGCTCCGGCGCCGTGGCCGAAGTCGAGACCCCAGACGATCTCAACATGCTGGCCCGCCCCCTGGCCTTCCGTCGGGCGATCAACAATCTGGTCGGCAACGCCGCCTCGCACGGCGAAAAGGTGCGGCTGTCGGCCCGCCCCCTGCCCTCCGGCGGACTGGAGATCGTGGTCGAGGACGACGGCCCCGGCATTCCCGACGACATGCACGAAGAAGCCTTCCGCCCCTTCTCGCGGCTGGACGCCTCGCGCAATCAGAACCGCAAGGGGGTGGGTCTGGGCCTGGCCGTGGCGCGGGACGTGGCGCGCAGCCACGGCGGCGACATCATCCTGGGCCGCAGCGACCTGGGCGGGCTGAAGGCGTCCATCCGGCTGCCGGCGGATCGTCGCGCCGCCTAGATCTTTGCTTCGCGCCCCTAGCGGAACCGTAAAATCGTCGCCATCTTGTCCTGTGTTCCAGGGGGGCCTGGAATCAGGAGCCCGTACTATGCGTCGTATCGCTTTTCTTGCGCCGCTCGCCGCCGCCCTCGCCATTTCCGGCGCCGCTGCGGCCCAACCCTCGGCCGTCGTCGTGACGGTCAGCCCCGACTTCGCCCAAACCGCCCAAGAACTGGGCGAACGCGACGTCCAGCAACAGGTCAGCGACCTGACCCGCACTGTCGAGCGGGTGCTGACGGATCGTCACGCCCTGGACGGCGCTCGCGTCGAACTGGTCATCACCGACCTGAAGCCCAACCGCCCGACGATGCAGCAACTGTCAGACAAGCCGGGCCTGGATTCCATGCGCAGCCTGTCGATCGGCGGTGCCGCGGTGGAAGGGTCCGTGACCATGGCCTCGGGCGAGGTCCAGCCGGTCAAGTTCGACTACTACACCCCGACCCTGGCCGATGCGCGCGGTTCGACGACCTGGACCGACGCCCAGCGCGCCTATGACCGCCTGGCCCGCAACCTGGCCGAGGGTCGTTTCGTCAAACGCTGAAGCGCCTGACGATCAGCCGCTGAGTTCAGTGGACTTGGCGACCGCCGCCTTCACGGCGCTTTCGACAGAACGGTCGAGGGCGCCGTTTTCATTGAGGGCGACCAGACCGGCCTGCGTCACCCCGCCGGGCGAGGCCACGCGGTCGATCAGGGCGTTCAGAGCCTCGTCGCCCTCCACGCCCGCCGCAGCCGAACGCAGGGTGGCGCGCGCCAGACGGGCGGCGGCCTCGGGCGACAGGCCTTCCGCCTCTCCAGCCTCGGCCAGGGCGCGCGTGAAGGCGAAGAAATAGGCCGGTCCGCAGCCCGACACCGCCGTCGCCGCGTGCATCAGCTTTTCGTCATCGAGCAGGACCGTCTCAGCGATCGGCTCAAACAACTCGCGCCCAACCGCCAGGGCCTCCGCCTCCGCCGCCCACAACGTCGCCACGCCGCGCGCCTGGGCCACGCCGGTCGTCGGCATGACGCGCACGACGGGGCGGCCGTCGTAGCCGTTAGAGATCGTCTCGCCGCGCACCCCGGCCATGACCGAGACGATCACGGCGTCCGCCGCCAGATGCGGCAGGACGGCCTGCGCGGCCTCCAGCCATTTGGCGGGCTTCACCCCGATGACGAAGGCGCGGGCGTCGGCCAGCGCTTCCAGCGGCGGATTGATCCGTGCGCCCCTCGCCCGCGCCGCCTCGGCGACCGGCTTTTCGGACGGCGTCAGGATGATCAGATCGGCCGGATCGACGGCGCCCGTCGCCAGCCAGCCTTCCAGAATGGCCGAGCCCAGGCGTCCCACGCCCTGAAGCACGACCGGACGTCCCGAACCGCTCATCAGGCGTTGCCCACGGTCTCGAACAGGCAGGCGTCGATCGCCTCCTTCGGCTTCTTGGAGCCGCGCACCATGAAGTCGAAGGCCGGATAATAACGGTCCGCCGCCTCGACCGCCGCGTCGATCATGGACGCGGCCTGGGCCAGGGTCGGCCGTTCGGTGTGCGGCAGGGCCAGGGCGTGGCGGAAGACGATCTCGCCCTCGTCCGGCCAGATCTCGAAATGGCCCAGCCAGGTGCGCTGGTTGATCATGGAGACCAGTTCATAGGCCGCCGCGCGGCGCGTCTTGGCCACCCGCAGGTCCAGCGCCAGGCACAGCTGAAGGCAGTCGCCCTCGGGCCGCCAGGCGAACCACAGCTCATAGTCCTTCCAGTCGCCGGCCAGGGCGAAGGCCAGATCGCCCTCGTCCGTGCGGTCGAACGGCAGGTTCTCCGCCGTCAGGACGTGTTCGACCACATCCAGCGGATCAAAGGGCAGGTCGACCTCTTCGGGTCTCACAGCATCCATCAGGCGTTCAACTTCTTCAGCAGCGGCAGCGACTCAAGTGAGCGCTTTCGAGGACGGTAGGCGTGTTCGCAGATTCGGCTCAACCGGCTGAATCCGGGGTCGAAGCCGCGTCTGTGGACGATCCCTTGGCGGCCTTCTTCGGGGCGGGGGCCGCAGCCTTCAGCGCCGCGATCTCGGCGCGCAGGGCGGCGATCTCGTCCTTCAGCACATCGAACTCGTCGCGACGGACCAGATCCATTTCAGCGACGAAGCGGTCGGCCTGGGCGCGCCAGGCGGCCTTGGCCTCTTCACCCGCGGCCTGGGCCAGGCCCATGGCGCCGGTGGTCAGCTTGGCGAACTCATCAAGGAGGGGATTGCGCGTCTGCATGGCGGCCTCTTGAGAACTCTCGGACCATCGGCCCGAACGTGGTTAACGGTGCATTGATTTGGGTAAACCAAATCTTACCTGCCTGCGGCCTATAGACTGCTTCGCGGGAAAAGCGCGCGACGAATGTAGTCCCGCTTGCTAGACGATGGACAACTTCTGAAGGCGCAGACGGAGGCCCCGTGCCCTTTCCCGAATTCGACCCTGTCCTGATCCACCTCGGCCCCCTGCCCATCCGCTGGTACGCCCTGGCCTATGTCGCCGGCATCGTCCTGGGCTGGTGGTACGCCTCGCGTCTGGCCAAGACCGAGCGGCTGTGGGCGCCGGGCAAGTCGCCGGTGAATGGCCAGCAGTTGGACGACCTGGTTCTGTGGATCACGCTGGGCGTCATCCTGGGCGGTCGTTTCGGCTACGCCCTCTTCTACAAGCCGGAGATGTTCGCCCAGTTGTTCACCGGAGACAGCTGGGGCGAGCGGCTGGAGCTGCTGCAGCTGTGGACCGGCGGGATGAGCTTCCACGGCGGCTTCCTGGGCGTCGTCATCGCCATCACCCTCTACGCCCGTCGCCAACAGGTGAACCCGCTCAGCCTGGGCGACCTGATCGCCCCGGTCGCACCGCTGGGTCTGTTCTTCGGCCGCATCGCCAACTTCATCAACGGCGAGCTGTGGGGCCGCGAGACGACAGTTCCCTGGGCCATCCGCTTCTGCAACGAACGCATCCAGCAGATGTACGGCTTCTGCCCCGCCGGCAACGAGCCGCGCCACCCCAGCCAACTGTATGAGGCGGGCCTGGAGGGCCTGCTGCTGTTCGTCATCCTGTCGCTGGCGATCTGGAAGTGGCGGATGCTCAAGCGTCCGGGCTTCGTCACCGGCCTGTTCCTGCTGGGCTACGGCGTCTGCCGCGCCGCGCTGGAGAACGTGCGTCAGCCCGACGCCGGGCTGGAGAACCTGCCGCTGGGTCTGACCATGGGCATGATCCTGTCGATCCCGATGATGCTGGTCGGCGCCTGGCTGATCTGGCGGGCGCTGAAGAAGCCGGCCGTCACGGAGGCGTAAGACCATCATGGCGGAGACGCTCAAGGACCGCCTGGTCCGCGAGATCGTGCTGACCGGGCCGATGACGGTGGCGGACTACGTCACCCGCTGCCTGCACGACCCCAAGGGCGGCTATTACGCCACTCGCCCCGCGCTGGGCGAGTGGGGCGACTTCATCACCGCCCCCATGGTCAGCCAGATGTTCGGCGAACTGATCGGCCTGTGGGCGGTCGAGACTTGGACCCGTCTCGGCGCGCCCGAGCGTGTGCGGCTGGTCGAGGTCGGGCCGGGCGACGGCACGCTGATGTCCGACGTTCTGCGCGCGGCGCGGCTGGTCCCCGGCTTCCTGCAGGCGGTCGACCTGATCCTGATCGAACCCAGCGCCCCCTTGCGCGCCGAACAGGCCCGGCGGCTGGCCGACGCGGATGTCCATCCGCGCTGGCTCAGCGCCCTGCACAAGATCGAGACCGACGCCCCGGTCATCCTGATCGCCAACGAGGTGCTGGACTGCCTGCCCGCGCGCCAGTTCATCAAGACCGAGGGTGGCTGGGCCGAGCGTCGCATCGGCGTCACCGACGACAACGAGCTGACCTTCGGCCTGACCGCCATCGCCGACGGCTTCGAGGCGCCGAGCTTTGACGTCGAACCGGGCCAGATCATCGAGATTTCCGAACAGCAGGCCGCCTTCGGCCGCGATCTGGCCAGCCTGATCCGCGCCGCATCCGGCGCCGCCCTGCTGATCGACTACGGCCGCAGCAAACCCGAGGCGGGCGACACGCTTCAGGCCCTGCGGCGGCACCAGAAGGTCGATCCCTTGTCCACGCCGGGCGAGGCCGACCTGACGCAATGGGCCGACTTCCCCCTAGTGCTGGAGGCCGCCGTGCGCGGCGGCGCCGACGTCACCGGCTGCGTCGGCCAAGGCGCCTTCCTGAAGGCGCTGGGGATCGAAGCCCGCGCCCAGCGGTTGATGCAGGGACGCCCCGAAGCCGCCCCGGTCATCCAGCGCCAACTGGATCGCCTGACCGCGCCGGACCAGATGGGCGAACTGTTCAAGGCGGCGGCGATCTTCTCGCCCCGTTCACTGGCCCTGCCGGGCTTCTGACGCGGCCCGCCCAAGGATGGAGGCTGATGCGGCCATGACCTTCACCGAGCATGAGCGCCAGATCCTGCTGGCGACCAAGGGCGTCGGCCCCAAGGTGATCCAGCGGCTGGAGGAACTGGGCGTCGGCGGCTTCGCCCGTCTGGCCCAGGCGGATGCGGCCGTCGTCTGCGCCGGAGCCGCCGCCAGCGTCGGCTCGACCTGCTGGAAGAACAGCCCCCAGGCGCGCAAGGCCGTTCAGGCCGCCATCGACGCCGCCCGTTTCGAACTGGAGGGCGCCGCATGAGCCTGAACCCGATCACCCATCCGCTGCTGACCAGGGCCGGGGTGCGCCACGGCTTCTTCACGCGCGCGGGCGGCGTATCGGACGGCATCTACGCCGGATTGAACGCGGGCGTCGGCTCCAAGGACGACCCGGCCCATGTCGCCGAGAACCGCCGCCGCGTCGCCGAGTGGATGGGCGGCGCCGCCGACGACCTGTGCGGCTGCTATCAGGTCCACTCCGCCGTCGCCCGCGTGGCCGAAAGCGGCTGGGCCGGAGAACGCCCCGAGGGCGACGCCGTGGTCGCGGGCGTGAAGGGGCCCGTGCTGACCGTCCTGACCGCCGACTGCGCCCCCGTCCTGTTCGCCGACGCCGAAGCGGGCGTGGTCGGCGCCGCCCACGCAGGCTGGAAGGGCGCCCTGGGCGGCGTCATCCACTCGACCGTCACGGCCATGCAGGCCCTGGGCGCCGAGCCGTCGCGCGTCGTCGCCGTCGTCGGCCCCTGCATCGCTCAAAGCTCATACGAAGTCGGTGCCGACTATCAGGACCGCTTCGCCCACCACGATCCCGGCAGCGAACGCTTCTTCGCCCCCGGCGCGGCCGACGACAAACGCCAGTTCGACCTGCCCGGCTTCGTCCTGTGGCGACTGGAGCAGGCGGGCGTCGGCGAGGCCGCCTGGACCGGCGACGACACCCGCATGGATGCAGAGCGCTTCTACTCGAACCGCCGCGCCTATCTGGCGGGCGAACCGGACTTCGGCCGGTTGATCTCAGCAATCACCCTCACCTGACCCTTCTCCCCTTGTGGGAGAAGGTGGGCGCCGGAGGCGCTCGGATGAGGGGGGTCAGCGCGGCATTCGGAAATCACCTCGGCAAGCGGCGCCCCCATCCGGATACCAGGGCGGTCACACCCCTCATCCGTCAGGCTCCGCCTGCCACCTTCTCCCACAAGGGGAGAAGGGAACCTACCCCGCCATCGCCATGTCGGGCACGTGCACCGTTTCGCGCCAGGCATCCGGCTGGGCCAGCAGGGCGCGGACCAGCTTGTTGTTCAGGGCGTGGCCCGCCTTGACACCTTCATAGCGACCCAGCAGCGGCGCGCCGAGGACATACAGGTCGCCGATGGCGTCCAGCGCCTTGTGGCGCACGAACTCGCGTTCCATGCGCAGGCCGCCGGGGTTCAGGATGTGATCGCCGTCGATGACCACGGCGTTCTCCAGCGAACCGCCGCGGGCCAGACCGGCCTGACGCAGGGCCTCGACCTCATGGGCGAAGCCGAAGGTGCGAGCGGCCATGATGTCCGTGCGGAAGGTGGCCTCGTCCACCACGAAATCCACCACCTGATGGCCGATGACCGGCGTGGGGAAGTCGATCTCGAAGCGCATCTCATAACGGTCGCAGGGCTTAAGGACAGCGGACTTGTCGCCCTCCTCCACCCGGATCGGCTTCAGAATCTCGATATAGGTCTGGGGTGCTTCCTGACGGCGGAAACCCGCGCGATCCAGCAGTTGCACGAACTGCAGCGCCGAGCCGTCCAGGATCGGCAGTTCCGGCCCGTCCACCTCGATCACGGCGTTGGAGACGCCCAGGGCGGCCAGGGTGGCCATCAGGTGCTCGATCGTCGACAGGCGCACGCCCGCCGCGTTCTCGATCATGGTGTTCAGGCGCGCGTCCACGACCGCCTCGCCCGAGACGGGGATGCGGTTGTCGCGGTCGGTGACGTCCGTGCGCACGAAGACGATGCCGTGGCCGGGCGCGGCCGGGCGCACGACCAGACGCACGCGGCGGCCGGTGTGCACGCCGACGCCGGCGCAGATGGCCGGGGCGACGATGGTCTGTTCGTACTGGTCGTTGCGGACCGTCACTCGGATACTCTCTGTTGCGCGACCCGCCCCAAACAGGACGGTCTTCGCCTCACCTGTCGTTTACGCCTCAGGCCTCAAGCCCGAAATGAAAGTCGGGTTTCGGATTGTTTCGGTTCGACGACACGTCCCGACCCCTGTCCCCACGCGCAAAAACGCCCCGGAGGTCGGCTCCGAGGCGTTTCTGTTTCAGGGCTTCTTAGGCCGATCAGTTCGCGAGGCGGCGGAGAAAGGACGGAATCTCCAGGTCGTCATCCTCGGACTGGCCCACCTGCGGATCTTGCTGCTGGGGCTGCATCGCCTGGGTCTGGCGCAGTTGCTGGGTCGTGCGGTTCGACGACGGCGGCGGCGCATAGGACTGTTGCTGCTGCGGCTGCTGACGCTTGCGGCCGAACAGGCTCCAACCGCTGCGGCGATGGTCGCGCTCGTCGTAGAAGGGCTCCTCGGCGGGCTCTTCATGACGGGCGGCCGGACGCTGGGCCGGTTGCTGCGGCGCCGGCTGTTGACGCTGCGGCGCACGGTCGAAATAGAGGTCGCCCTGCTCGGACGAGGCGGCGGGCTGGGCCCGACCGGCGCTCTGCTCATATTCCTCGACCCACGGATCGACGATCGGCTCCAGATTGCGCGGCGCGTCACGGATGACCGGCTCGGGCTTGGCTTCGATCTTCGGCTCAGGCGCGCGCGCGGCCGGGGCTTCATAGACCGGAGCGGGCGCCGGCTGCGGCGCGGCTTCGCGCACCGGATCGATGCGGACTTCCGGCTGACGCGGCGCTGCGTTGGGCAGGCCGCCCGTGCGGCCGAAGCTCTGGCCCTGCGGCTCGATCTGCTGGATGACGGCTTCATCCATGCCGGTCGCGACGACCGAGACGCGAATCTTGCCGTCCAGGGCCGGATCGAAGGCCGCGCCGAAGATGATGTTGGCGTCGCCGTCCACTTCGCCGGCGATGGCGTTGGCGGCCTCGTCGACTTCCAGCAGGGTCATGTCCATGCCGCCGGTGATGTTCACCAGCACGGCCTTGGCGCCCTTCAGGCTGGTCTCGTCCAGCAGCGGGTTGGCGATGGCGTTCTGGGCCGCCAGCAGGGCGCGGTCGTCGCCCGTGGCCTCGCCCGTGCCCATCATGGCCTTGCCCATCTCGCTCATCACGGCGCGGACGTCCGCGAAGTCGAGGTTGATCAGGCCCGGCAGGATCATCAGGTCGGTGATCGAGCGCACGCCCGAGTGCAGCACCTGGTCCGCCATGCCGAAGGCGTCGGAGAAGGTGGTGCGTTCGTTGGCGACGCGGAACAGGTTCTGGTTCGGAATGACGATCAGGGTGTCGACGTAACGCTGCAGCTCGGCCACGCCCGCGTCGGCCAGGCGCATCCGGTGACGCCCCTCGAAGGTGAAGGGCTTGGTCACCACGCCGACGGTCAGGATGCCGCGATCACGCGCGCATTTGGCGATGACCGGCGCCGCGCCGGTGCCGGTGCCGCCGCCCATGCCGCAGGTGATGAAGACCATGTGCGCGCCTTCCAGGTGCGCGTGGATCTCGTCCGCGCTCTCTTCGGCGGCGTTCATGCCGACTTCGGGGTGGGCGCCCGCGCCCAGCCCTTGCGTGATGGTCTCGCCCAGCTGGATGCGGCGGTCGGTCTTGGCGAAGCTCAGATGCTGGGCGTCGGTGTTGGCGACGACGAACTCCACGCCTTCAAGGCCGGAGTCGATCATGTTGTTGACCGCGTTTCCGCCCGCTCCGCCCACGCCGAAGACGACGATGCGGGGCTTCAATTCCGTAGCTTCCGGCCTGACCAGCGAGAGAGACATTGTATTATTCCGACCTAAGGACCCTGCCCTTCGTCCCCGATGCGAACTCCCCGCCGAATCGCATTGGTTATGAGCGCGTTAAGGAAAACCCTGACTGCGTTAACGAAGGGTTACCATGAATAGCGTGAGTCGGACGGATATGAATGCCGCTGAGGCAATTTTGCCCGCAGATTGCATTACCCATCATCGACTCCACGGCCACAATCTAGAGCCTCCAAAGGGGCGGCCCTAAAAACCGCCCCACCAAGCCACCTGAACGATATCGCTTACAAGCCGTCCGGCCCGCACGAGGTTTTAAGGAACTCCTCAATGGAGGTCAGAATCAGCTCGGTATTCTCCGGCGTCCAGGTATTCATGGTGTGCTCCATGTTCGGCAGAATGCGGAGTTGAACAGGCTTGCCCAAACGCTCCAACGCCGAAGCGAAACTCCTCGATTCCGCCGGAATGACGCGGGTATCACGATCACCAGTGTAGAGGTAGATTGGGATCGTAACCTCTGCAATGCGCCGCAGCGGATCTTCACCGCTCGCGGTCGGATGCTGGAATTCACGCAAAAAACGACTATTGTAAGTTCCCTTCTTGAACAGGTCGATTGTGGCCGGTCCCGCGCCGGCGATCGCGCACTGGTACAGTCCGTTCGGACGAACCGCCGCCATCATCGATGCGTAGCCGCCGTAAGAGTAGCCGTGCATCGCAATGCGATCTGGCGCCGCGATTCCTTGCTCAATCAACCAACGTGCTCCGTCGTCGTTATCATCCTGCATTTTGCGTCCCCATTCGCCATCACCTTCGCGCCAAAGGCGCTGGCCCCAACCTTCGGAACCCCGGAACTGCGGCTGCAACACCGCATAGCCGCGCGTGGCGAAATATTGAGTCCAACCTGTGGGATCCCAGTCCAAATTGTCGCGCGACCATGGCCCCCCGTGCGGAGTAATAATGGCTGGGTGTGGCCCTGGACCATAGATTTCCGGGTCCGGCTTAGTGAGAATCCCAGGAATAATAAGGCCATCCCGTGCTGTGTACTGGATAAGTTCCACTGGCCCTAGCTTTGCTTCACGCAGTTCAGGATAAGCACGGCCGAGCAGCGTAACGCTTCCGTTCTGTAAGACATAGTATTCCGGCGGCGTAGAACCGCCCGACTTGCGGATAATGAACTTAGTGCGATCGTCCGAAACAGAGACGATATCGATATCCGCGCCATCGCCCACGTTTATACGAGCAATCTGACCTGAGGCGATGTCCCTCCACTCCACCGAGGTGTCGGTGACGCCCAGAGCCTTGCGGATCTGTTCAAACGACGATTCCATCTGCGGATCGACCCAGTAGACCCTATTGCGCTCGCCGCTGTAGGTGAAGCCGAGCACTTCGCCAAAGTCCTGGGAAGCTCGTGATCGCACGACGCCTTCTGCATTGAAATAGGGATGCGCAAACGCGACTTCGCCTAGCTTCTTCTGACTGATATCATATTCGTAGATCGCGTTATGATCGCGCCCCTCGACACTACTGACGAAGATAATGTTTGGATCATTAGAGAAGCCCGCTATCTCTATCGGCTTGCGGTCGCGCGCATACCATCGGAAGTGCTCAGCCCAGTTACCTCCAGCGTCCTTAATCCATTGAGCAATGTAGGCCGCGCCATTGTCGAAATCGAACTGCTGGCGCGCCCGGATGTCACCGTTCAAATCAGCCTGAGGACTGCTGAATCGGTCAGAGCCACGCTCACGCCGTTCAGCTCGCCCCGTATAGAGGTTGAGCACATAGGTGTCGCCTCGCATCGGATCGCGCACGAGAATGGACTGCGGATCTTGAGGAAGACCGCTTACTAGACCGCCAACACCCACAAACTGCTGCTGTGCCTCTGTCAGACCATCGAATTTGAGCGAAGTGCGAACTGGATCACCAGCAAGATCCAACACCTGCGTGCGGGTTGCATATGAGCGCTCAGCCTGGCCGCTGAGATTGAAGTCCGTCAATTGTTGTGTGGTGACGAATAGTCGATCGTTCTTGATAAACTGAGCCGCGATGATCTCAGAGCGCGCATCGGACCCCACAGTATGAGGCGGGCTCCGCAAATCGTCCGCCTTCCAAATGGCCATAACACGGCGCACGCCATCGGGCGATATTACGGCAACAAGATGCCGTCCGTCTGGAGAGAACGACACGCTGCTGATTGCCGGCCGCCGCCCGAAAGCGGAGGCGGCCGGAAGTTCATTCGTCTGCGCCCAGACGCGACTCGAAGTCAAAGCTCCGCATGAAATCAACGCAGCAGACATCAACACGATGAATTTTCGACGCATTTTCTTAGTCCACCCAATTCTCTGAGCTATATTATGGAGAGCCGCCCAAACAAGGCAGGCGCAAATCTGCTCCGAACGGACGCCCCAACTCGATAGTGTCCTATTTACGACATTCTTGCCCCATTCAACCCCAATATCGTCATTATTGTGTTGGCATTACGTCGTCATGCCGTATGAATGAACCATCTCGTGGGATTGGCATAATCGCGGGCAAATGCCTTCGCGAGAGTGACATTCGAGACAATTCCAAATTGAGTTGGGGAAGGCAGAACTTCATGTACACAAACAAAAGGGGGCTGCTTGCCTCGACCATCATTGCAGGCGCCATCGCGATAGCGCCTGCCGTCTGGGCTCAGGACGCAGCCCCTAGTCAAAACGAACAGGAAAAAGCGTCACAGGTTTCGGACGTTGTCGTCACTGGCTCTCGCATCCGCCGGAACGAGTTCAGCAGTTCGCAACCCATCCAAGTAATCACTTCCGAGCAGGCCACCCTTGAAGGTCTTGCGGATACGACTGAAATTCTTCAGTCCTCCACTGCCGCCAACAATGCAACGCAAATTAACAACTTCTTCACCGGTTTTGTGACGACTGGCGGCCCCGGCGTGAATACCATTTCGCTGCGCGGCCTCGGTGAACAGCGTACTCTGGTTCTAGTCAACGGCCGTCGCGTTGGCCCAGCTGGCGTTCGCGGCACGGTAGGTCCGACCGACCTGAACACTATTCCGAGTTCGCAAATTGAACGCGTGGAAATACTGACCGACGGCGCCTCTTCGATTTACGGTTCGGATGCCGTAGCCGGTGTGATTAACATCATCACCAAAACCAATCAGGACGGAGGCAACGTCGAGTTTTTCACGAACCAACCCCTCGAAAGCGGCGGCGCGGAATACCGCGTAAACGCCAGCTACGGGAAAGCTTGGGATCGTGGTTACCTGACGGCCGGCGCCGACTATTACGAACGCAAGGAACTTCTTTTCGGGGACCGCGACTACTTCCAGTGCCCCCAAGAACGTGTATTCCTGGATGAGAATCTGCTCATCCGTGGCGACGTCGTTGACCCCAACACCGGCACATACAAGTGCACAGGCACCCTCAATGCTATCTTGCGGGCCCAGTACGCTGGCGGCGGAGCCAACCGCGCCGGGGACTTCACCTTCAGCCCGGCAGCCGTTTTGGGCGGCGGTTACACAGGCTGCGACATTAAGGGCTTTCACCTCGTAGCGGGCGGCTCAGGGGCCTGTTCAATTACGGCGCAGCCAACTGACGTTCGCCGCGCGGCGACAGCCGAATATCCGCTGCACTCGGATCGCTACGATAGCCGCACCGCCATTTCGCCAGTTAAGCGCACTAGCTTGAGCTTGTTTGGCGGTTATGATCTGACTCCGAACATCGAAATGTTTGGCGAGTTGCTCTACAATAAGCGCGAGTCGGAGCAGCGCTCCTGGCGTCAGCTATTCCCGACCACTTCTCCGATGCACACGCTCAACCCCTTTGGTGGAGTCTGCAATGGCACCAGCGGCATCGGCTGCCACTACGTAACCCCGGTCGCGTTGGTCAATTCAAACAACGATCAGGAGGTTGAATATTGGCGTGGAGCCGGCGGTTTCCGCGGCGACTTCCAGTTCGCTGGACGTACTTGGGATTGGGAACTGTCTGGACAATACTCCAAGTCGAAGGGAACCTACGGGAGCAACTTCTTCTATAACGACCGCGTCGAAGCTACAGCAGGACTTTTAGCTTGGTACGGCGAAGACTTGGAAGGCAACACTATCGTCGATAACGCCGGAAACACGATCTATCGTGACGACGATTTCGTGGCTGCCGGAAACTGTGACGTCTTCCTTCTGAAGACCGCTACCGCCTGCCCCACAGGCGGCGTCAACTGGTACAGCAAGGATCTAGTCGAAAACGGAATTCTGACACCCGAAGAACTCGCTTTCCTAATGGGCTACGAGCGAGGCACCACCACCTACGAACACAAGTATGTGGAAGGTGTTATCTCCGGCGAGCTCTTCAACCTTCCCGCCGGCCCGTTAGGTATGGCCCTAGGCTTTCATATCCGGAAGGAAGAGATCGACGACAACCCCGGAGAACAGGAGCGCACCGGCAACCTGTGGGGCGCCACCGCTGCGGGGCGCACCGTGGGTTCGGACACGGTCAAAGAGTTGTTCGCCGAATTCGAAGTTCCGCTCATCAAAAACGTTCCAGGTATCGATAGCCTCGATCTAAACGTGTCCGGGCGATTCTCCGACTACGACTCTTACGGTGAGAACTCGACCTATAAAGTCGGACTGAACTGGTCCATCACGCCGTCGTATAGAATACGCGCGTCTTACGGCACGTCGTTCCGTGCGCCTGCGCTTTACGAATTGTTCCTAGCGAACCAGACCAGCTTCTTGGGCCAAGCTTCGATCGACCCTTGCATCAACTACGGCACGTCCAACAACAATGAGCTGAAGGCCAACTGCGCTGCTCAAGGCATTCCGGATGATTATAGTGCAGCGGGGTCTTCGTCTGCGACCATCATCACTGGCGGTGGTTTGGGCATTCTGGATCCAGAAACGGCTAAAGCAACCACGATCGGCCTGATTTGGACCCCATCGTTCATCGATCTGAGCATTGCGCTCGACTATTGGAAAATCCAAGTTAACGATCAAGTCGACCAGTTTGGTGCAAGCAATATCGTGTCGGGCTGCTACACTTCGGAGAATTTTCCAAATGAAGCGCTCTGCTCGTTGTTTCAACGCGACCTCAATCCCAACTCAACGAGCTATCTGCAGATTCTGCGAGTTAATGACAGCTACGTGAATATATCGGAGCAGCAAAACGAGGGTCTTGATCTCAACATTCGCTACAAGAAAGAGTTCTCGTTCGGCGACCTGACGGTCAATGGTCGCGCCAGCTATATTCTTGATTGGACCCAACAAACTTTCGGCGATTCCCAGGTTACACAACTTGAAAGCCGAATCGGACGCCCTGAACTAAACGGTCAAGTCTCCGCTCGTTTTGACCGAGGAGACTGGACGGGCTTCTACAGCGTCGACTTTGTCGGCGAAACAGACAACGCGCCGTTCTTCGCGACTCCGGGGAACCAGGGCACGTATCTGGGTCAACCGGTATGGTATGAGCGTTCCACACCCTTCTACATGTCTCATAATATGTCCGTGCGTCGCCGTATTGACGACCTGACTCTGCAGCTCGGCGTCCGCAACATCTTCAACGAGAATCCGCCGTTGGTCTCGGCAAGCAGCGGCTCTACGAGAATCGGTAATACGCCATTGGTCAGCCAATACGACTGGCAAGGCCGCTCAGTAACGTTTACGGTCTCCTACAACTTCTAAGGTTGCCGTAACACAGACGACAGAAGGGCGACGGCTTTGCCGTCGCCTTTTTTCATTTAATTGTCGAAAATATGACAAAAAATCTAGGACGCACTCACCAGCGCCCCTCACCACTCTCAATCAAAAGTAATGGTTGTTTTTTACAGGTTATCCCGCAGCCACCCCGCCGCGCGCGCCACCATGCCGCCGCGGTGAACCTTTGGCGCATCCGCAGCCGTGATCTGGCGGGACATCAGCTTGCGGGCGGAGACGGCCTCGCGCGGGCCATAGGCGGCGCGCAGGAGGACGCCTGCGGCTGAGCAGAAGGCCGGGCCGGCGGCCGCGTCGGCCAGGTGGGGCGCGCGTTGCGGGCGGCCCAGGCGCACCGGGCGGTCGAAGACGCGCACGGCCAGTTCGCGCACGCCGTTCAGTTGACTGGCGCCGCCGGTCAGGACCAAGCCCGCGCCGGGCTCGAGACCCATGCCGGCGTGTTTCAGGCGATCGCGCAGCAGCTCCAGCGTCTCTTCCACGCGCGGAGCGATGACGGTCTTGAGCATGGCGCGCGGGACGATGACGGGACCGGCGGAGGCGTCCTCGCCGCGCGGCGGGGCCTCAAGCATTTCGCGGTCTTCGTTGGCGCTGGCCATGGCCGAGCCGTGCAGGGTCTTGAGCCGTTCGGCGCCGACGCGCGAGGTGGACAGGCCGCGCGCGATGTCGGCGGTCACATGGTCGCCGCCGACGTTCAGGCTCTCGATGTGCAGCAAGGAGCGCCCGCCCCAGACGGCCGCCGAGGTCGAACCGCCGCCCATGTCGATGCACAGGGCGCCCAGCTCCATCTCATCCTCTTCCAAGGCGGCGAGGGAGGAGACGACCGGCGCGGCGGCCACGCCCTGCAGGTCCAGGTGCGCCAGTTCGAGGCAGTGGCTGAGGGCGTTGAACGAGCCCTCGGACATGGAGACGACCAGCAGGTCCAGCCCCAGCGAGCCGCCGCGCATCGAGCGCGGGTCGTGAACGCCCCTGGCGCCGTCCACCGACCAGGCGATGGGCAGGACGTGGATCGGGCGCCGGTTCGGCAGACGGATCTGGGCCAGGGCCATGCCGATGGCGCGCGCCAGATCGGCGTCGCTGATCGGGTGAGAGCCGAGCGAGACGCGCGCCTGCACCCGGTGGCTGGCCATCTGGCCGATGGCCGTGGTGACGACGACGCCGGAGACGGGGGCGCCCGCCGCGCGCTCGGCGCGTTCGACGGCGTGGCCGATGGCCTGGGCCGTCTCGTCCATGTTGACGATGGCCCCGCCCTTGACGCCGCGCGACTGGACGTGGCCGGCGCCGGCGACACGGATGGTGCGGTCGGCGTGGCGCACGCCGTCGGGCTTCATGATGAAGCAGGCGACCTTGGCCTGGCCGAGATCGAGCGCGGCCACGACCGGCGCGCGCGGCGCGCCCCTGCCCTGTTCCGGCTTGATGTCTCGGCTGCGTCCAACCATGGGGTCGTGTCCTTGAGGGTCAGATAGTCAAACGGCGCCTTCGGAAGGGCGGACGGCCACTTCTTCCGGCGTGCGAAGGTCGATACGGGCAAAGCCCAGGTCCAGCAGGCGTTCGCGCTGATCCAGGGCGTCGAGGCGGATGAGGGCGGATTCCTGATCCACGGCGGGCAGCTGGATCAGGGCGCCGTCCTTGAGGCGCAAGTCCCAGCGGCGCTCGTCCACCCGGACCAGGGCGTCGACCTTGGCCATCAGGCGCGGACGCTGGGCCAGCAGGGGCAGGACGTCGGAGGCCGCCTGATCGGCGCCCTTGCCCACCACCAGCGGCAGGCGCGGGTATCGGCCCGCGTCGGCGCCGGGAATGACGATCCCTTGCGCGTCGATGACATGAGCCTTGCCGCCGACCTGCCAGACGGCGAGGCGATCGTGCTCCTTGACGTCCACGATCAGGGTGTCGGGCAGCAGGCGCACCACGCGCGCCTCCTTGACCCAGCCGACCGACTGCACCCGGTCGCGCACGGCGGCCAGATCCAGGCTGACGATAGGCTGATCGGCGTGGACGCCGACGGCGGCGCGCACGGCGGCGGCGGCCTCGGGCGAGGCGCCGGTGACGTGGACCTGACGCACCTTCAGGCCCATGCCCGTCGTCACGGCGTCAAAGCGTTCGGTGACGGCCGTCGAGATACGCTCGGCCCGCGCGCCGGTGGCCAGCACGGCCGCCAGTATGCCGACGCCCACCACCAGGGTCGCCGCCACGACGCGCGGCGACATGTCCAGACGGCCGATCTCGGCCGCGCGGCCGGACGGAGCGCCGCGCGCGCCGCCCTTGCCCGAAGACTGTCGCCGACCGCCGCGCACTACCGCGGGCATGAGGCGTCCTCCACCATCCAACGAACCAGTTCGCGATAATCCATACCGACAAAGGCCGCCTGCTCGGGAACGAGCGAGGTCGGGGTCATGCCGGGCTGGGTGTTCACCTCCAACAGAACGAGAACGTCGTTAACATCGTCATAACGGAAGTCGGCGCGGGAGACGCCGCGGCACCCCATGGCCGCGTGGGCCAGCTCGGCCTGACGTAAAGCCTTGTCAAAGACGTGCGAGGGCAACTCGGCGGACAGGACGTGCCGCGAGCCGCCGGGCGCATATTTGGCCTCGTAGTCGTAGAAGCCCTTGGTCGGGGTGATGTCGGTGATGGTCAGGGCGCGCGGGCCGGTCGCCTCGCCGATCACGCTGACCGCCAGTTCCTTGCCGGGGATGAAGGGCTCGACCATGACCTGATCGCCATAGGCCCAGTCCTCGGCGCCGACCTCGACCACCGGGCGGTTGGCGCCCTCGCGCACCACATAGACGCCGACGGAAGACCCCTCGGCGTTCGGCTTGACCACATAGGGCGGGTCGATGACGTGGCGGCTGGCGACCTCATGCCGGTCGAACAGGCCGCCGCCGGGCACGATGACGCCCGCCGCCTGCAACACGGCCTTGGACTTGTCCTTGTCCATCGCCAAGGCCGAGGCCAGGACGCCGGAGTGGGTGTAAGGAATCTTCAGCGTCTCCAGGATGCCCTGGACGCAGCCGTCTTCGCCCCATTTGCCGTGCAGGGCGTTGAAGACGACGTCGGGCTTCAGCACCGTCAGCACCTGGGCCAGATCGCGCCCGGCGTCGACGCGCGTGACCTTGGCGACCTGTCCTTCCAGGGCGTCCGCGCAGCCGCGCCCCGAGGACAGCGAGACCTCGCGTTCCGACGACAGGCCGCCCATCAGGACAGCGACATGGAGGGTGTTCAGGGGCGTACGCATGGCGACATCCGAAGACTAGCCCACCCCTATGCCCTGAATACGGTTAACCGGTTGGAAACGATAGCGGCCAGAAGCGGAATTTAAGCGCCTACTTCCGCCCGATCCGCTTGATTTCCCAGTTCAACTGCACGCCCGTCTTTTCCAGCACGTCGGCGCGGACGGCTTCGCCCAGGCCCTCGATGTCGGCGGCGGTCGCCTCGCCGGGGTTGATCATGAAGTTGGAGTGCAGCTCGCTGAACTTGGCGCCGCCGCCCCCATGCGGTGCAGGCGCGGCGTGCAGCTTGCCGCGCCAGCCCGCCTCATCGACCAGCTTCCACGAGGAATGACCGTCGGGATTCTTGAAGGTCGAGCCGCCGGTCTTTTCACGGATCGGCTGGGTCTTCTCGCGGCGCTCGGTGATCTCGCTGATCCGGGCGGCGACGGCCTCGGGCGCGTCGGGCGTCCCGCGATAAGTCGCCTCGACCCAGATGATCTCGGCCGGGGCGTTGGAATGACGATAGGTATAGCCGAAGTCGGCCAGGGTCAGCTCGACCCGCTCGCCCTTGCGGTTCAGCCCCCAGGCCGAGACCAGCACGTCCTTGGTCTCCGAGCCGTAACAGCCCGCATTCATTGTCAGGGCGCCGCCGATCGAACCGGGAATGCCCGCATAGAACTCCAGCCCGGCGATGCCCGCTTTGGCAGAGGCGCGCGCCACCATGCTGTCCAGCGCGCCGGCGCCCGCCGTGACCGTGACGCCATCGGTCGCCACCTGCCCCCAGGCGCGGCCCGCCAGACGGATCACCACGCCCTCGACCCCGCCGTCGCGCACGATCAGGTTGGAGCCGACGCCGATGGCCGTCACCGGCACATCCTCGGGCAGGGCCTTGAGGAAGTCCGCCAGATCGTCGGCGTCGGCCGGAATGAACAGGGCGTCCGCCGCCCCGCCCACGCGGAACCATGTGTAGGGCCCCAGCGGCTCGTTCAGCAGCAGCTTGCCGCGCACGGCGGGGAGGTTGTCAGTCCAGGCCATCCAATAATCCGCTCATCCCGGCGGACGCCGGGATCCAGTGCTTTGGCTGCATCCAGCCGTTTGACGTTGATCCGATGTAGGGCGGCAAGGCTTCGTCGTGAAGCTCTCGCTGGATTCCGGCGTCCGCCGGAATCCAGCGAGAGCGTGAAATTCAGCCCAGCGCCTCCAGCTGCGCCGGCAGGGCGTAGGCCCAGCTGGTGATGTCGCCGGCGCCCAGAAGAACCACCAGGTCGCCCGGCTTGGCCTCGTCCTTGATGACGCGCGGCAGGACGGCGGCGTTCTCCAGCGCGGCGACGTGGCGGTGGCCGTAGCGGCGGACGCCCTCGACCAGGGCGTGCTTGTCGACGCCCTCGATCGGCTGCTCGCCCGCCGGATAGACGTCAGCGACCAGGACACTGTCGGCGTCCGAGAAGCAGGTGGAGAAGTCCTCCATCAGATCGCGCAGGCGGGTGTAGCGGTGCGGCTGGACCACGGCGATGACGCGGCCGGTGTTGTCGGCGTTCTGCACCACCTGGCGCGCGGCCTTCAGCACGGCGGCGATCTCGACCGGGTGGTGGCCGTAGTCGTCGATGACGCGCACGCCGTGGGCCACGCCCGTGGTGGTGAAGCGGCGCTTGACCCCACCGAACCCGGCCAAGCCTGTGCGGATGGCGTCATCGTCCACCCCGATCTCGCGCGCCACGGCGATGGCGGCCAGGGCGTTGGAGACGTTGTGCCAGCCCGCCATCGGCAGGTGCAGGTTCTCAATGCGCGCAGGCTCGCCCAGGGCGGCCATGCCCTGCCCCTGGATCACCACGTCGAAGCGCGAGCCGTCCGGGTCCATGCGCACATTGTCGGCGCGGACCATGGCCTGCGGGTTCAGGCCGTAGGTGACCAGGCGGCGGTTGTCGATCTGGGCCGCCAGCTTCTGCACCTCGGGGTGGTCCAGGCAGACCACGCCGAAACCGTAGAAGGGAATGTCCTCAATGAAGTCGCCGAACGCCTTCTTCACGGCGTCAAAATCGCCGTAGTGGTCCAGGTGCTCCGGGT
Organism: Brevundimonas sp. UBA7507; assembly: GCF_002478355.1. Classification (NCBI taxonomy): domain Bacteria; kingdom Pseudomonadati; phylum Pseudomonadota; class Alphaproteobacteria; order Caulobacterales; family Caulobacteraceae; genus Brevundimonas; species Brevundimonas sp. UBA7507. The sequence goes on from NZ_DLNP01000005.1 coordinate 62,883, forward strand.
CGATGTTGGTGATGATCGCCACGGTGCATTTGAGGCGCAGGAAGGAGCCGTCGCTCTCGTCCGCCTCGACCACCATCCAGTCGCCCTCGCCGACCTTGGCGTTGGTGCCGTAGGCGTTGATGATGCCGCCGTTGACCACCGTCGGGTCCAGCGAACCGGCGTCCAGCAGCGCTGCGACCATAGAGGTCGTCGTCGTCTTGCCGTGCGTGCCGCCGACGCCGATCGAGAACTGCAGCCGCATCAGCTCGGCCAGCATCTCGGCCCGGCGGACCAGAGGAATGCGGCGTTCGCGCGCCACCGCCAGCTCGGGGTTGGTCGGCTTGACCGCCGTGGAATAGACCACCGCCGAGACGCCCTCCGTCACATGGGCGGCGTCGTGGCCGATGTAGATGCGGGCGCCCAGCTTTTCGAGCCGCTCGGTGTTGGCGCTGGCCTTGGCGTCAGAGCCCTGCACCTGATAGCCGATCTTCAGCATGATCTCGGCGATGCCGCTCATGCCGATGCCGCCGATGCCGACGAAGTGGACAGGCCCGAGGGCGAACGGAACGGGGCGAAGACGACGGATCATCTTCGCCCCATAGCTCAAACAGGATGCGATTTGCACCATGCCTTCGCGGGGATGAGCGGGTTTATAAGGTCCACTCGCGCCAGAAGGCGTGTAGGGCCGCGATATCGCCGCTGCACAGCAGGGGCATGGCCTCGCCCAGGCGGGCGTCGTCCCAGTCCCACCACCTCATCTCCAACAGCATGGCGATGCTGGCGTCGTCGAACCGCTTGCGGATGACCCTGGCCGGATTGCCGCCGACGATGGCGTAGGGCTCGACATCGCGCGTCACCAGCGCCCGCGTGCCGATCACGGCGCCGTCGCCGACCTTCACGCCCGGCATGATGACGGCCTCGCTGCCGATCCAGACGTCGTTGCCGATGACGGTGTCGCCCGCCTTCTGGAAGGCGTCGATCGCCCCCGCGAAATGCGGAACCTCAGGCATGTAGAAAAACGGGAACGAGCTCGCCCAGTCGTTCCGGTGCCCCTGATTGCCCGCCATGATGAAGGCGGCCCCGCTGCCGATCGAGCAGAAGGCGCCGATGATCAGCCGGTCCACGCCCGGCTCGGTCATCAGATAGCGGGCGCAGTCGTCAAAGCCGTGGCCGTGATACCAGCCGGAATAATAGCTGTAGCGCCCGACGATGATGTTGGGATTGGTCGCCAGATCGGACAGCAGTCGGCCCTTGAACGGGCTTTCGAAAACCTGAGTCATGGAAATCTCTATGTGCGCGGCCGCACTCGCTCAGCGCCGGGCGGCCTTGGAATTTTATCGAGGGTATAAAGCGCGCAGCCTTCATGCGCCGGGCCAGGCCGGGTCGCACAGGGTGCGCCGCTCGGGGGCGTCAGGCCCGCACGGACGCTATCGGAGACGCTGAACCGCCATCTGCATGAGCAGGACTATGGCCGCACGCGCGGCAGACGGCAAATCGCCGCCGCGTGAATCTTGGTTACTCCGCCTTAACCGTAAGGATTCACCATAAGCGTCTCATCTGTCCGGGGCCGCTTTTCCATGTCCGAGTTGAAGACCGACGTCATCCTGCGTGGCGACTGCATCGAGGTGCTGAAGGGCCTGCCGGACAAGTCGGTGGATATGGTCTTCGCCGACCCGCCCTATAACCTGCAGTTGGGCGGCGACCTGCTGCGTCCCGACAACTCCAAGGTCGACGCCGTGGACGACGACTGGGACAAGTTCGACAGCTTCGCCGCCTATGACGCCTTCACCCGCGCCTGGCTGGGCGAGTGCCGCCGCGTGCTGAAGGACGAGGGCAGCCTGTGGGTCATCGGCAGCTACCACAACATCTTCCGCCTGGGCGCGGCGATGCAGGATCTGGGCTTCTGGGTGCTGAACGACATCATCTGGCGCAAGTCCAACCCGATGCCGAACTTCAAGGGCACGCGCTTCACCAACGCCCATGAGACCCTGATCTGGGCCGCCAAGTCGCGCGAGCAGAAGCGCTACACCTTCAACTACGACGCGCTGAAGGCCTTCAACGAAGACACCCAGATGCGCTCAGACTGGACCCTGGCCCTGTGCACCGGCGGCGAGCGGCTGAAGGACGAGAACGGCGATAAGGCCCACCCAACCCAGAAGCCTGAGGCCCTGCTGCACCGCGTGCTGCTGTCGGCCAGCCGCGTCGGCGACGTGGTGCTGGACCCCTTCTTCGGCACCGGCACGACCGGCGCGGCGGCCAAGCGTCTGGGCCGGCATTTCATCGGCATCGAGCGTGACGAGACCTACGCCAAACTGGCCGAACAGCGCATCAAGGCGGTCATTCCGGCCGCGCCGGAAGACCTGGTCGTCACCGGCTCCAAGAAGGCCGAACCCAAGGTGCCCTTCGGCGCCCTGGTCGAGGCCGGGCTGCTGGCGCCGGGCGACAAGCTCTACTGCCCCAAGGGCGAGCGCGAGGCGCGGGTGCGGGCCGACGGTTCGCTGGTGTCCGGCGCCCTGACCGGCTCGATCCACAAGCTCGGCGCCCTGCTGGAGAACGCCCCGGCGTGCAACGGCTGGACCTACTGGCGCTTCAAGACGGATACGGGGCTGCGCCCCATCGACGCCCTGCGCGCCGAAATCCGCGCAGGGATGCAGTAAGGCGGCCGCTTCTCACCGCCTCATAACCTACAGGCGGCGTTGAAGAATATCGTTCCAGCAACGCTGGAACCCGGCGATCCTGGGCGGATTGAGGTTTCGGCGTCGCGTCTTCACGCGACGCAGGAGCCTGCCATGAAAATCGCCCAAGTCACGCCTTTGTACGAGGCTGTGCCGCCCCGGCTTTACGGCGGCACGGAGCGCGTGGTCGCCCACCTGACTGACGCCCTGGTCGAGCTGGGTCACGACGTCACCCTGTTCGCCAGCGCCGATGCGCGCACGCGCGCACGCCTGATCCCCGTCCGGGATCAGGCCATCCGCCTGGACCCCGCGCCGCTGAAATCCGATCTGGCGGCCCACATGACCCAACTGGCCGAGGTGCTGGACCGCGCCGACCGCTTCGACGTCATCCATTTCCACACCGACATGATCCATTTCCCCTTCTTCGAGGGCTGGGCGGACAAGACGGTGACGACCCTGCACGGGCGGCTGGACCTGAAGGATCTGGCCCCGATCTACGAGCGCTGGACCGAGTACGGCCTGGTGTCGATCTCCGACGACCAGCGCCGCCCCCTGCCCCAGGCCAACTGGCGGGCGACCGTGCATCACGGCATGCCGGGCGATCTTTACCGCTTCTCGCCCCGGTCGCAGGGCTATCTCGCCTTCCTGGGCCGCATCTCGCCCGAAAAGAGGCCCGACCGCGCCATCGAGATCGCGACCCGGCTGAACAAGCCCCTGAAGATCGCCGCCAAGATCGACGCCGCCGACCGCACTTATTGGGAGACGGAAATCGAACCGCTGGTGCGCGGCAATCCCATGGTCGAGTTCGTCGGCGAGATCGGCGACGATCAGAAGTCCGCCTTCCTGGGCGGGGCCGAAGCCCTGCTGTTCCCCATCGACTGGCCCGAGCCGTTCGGCCTGGTGATGATCGAGGCCATGGCCTGCGGCACGCCTGTCATCGCCTTCGCCTGCGGCTCGACGCCCGAAATCATCGAGGACGGGGCCACCGGCTTCCTGGTCTCGACCATGGACGAGGCGGTCGCCGCCGCCGCCCAGGCGCATCGGCTGGACCGGGAGGCGATCCGCGCGCGGTTCGACCTGCGCTTCTCGGCTACGGCCATGGCGCGGCGGTATCTGGACGTCTACGCCGACCTTCTGGCGCAGCGGCCGTTCGCCGCCCCGATGCGGACGATCGAGGAAGAACGCAGCTTCGCCGCCCTGGCCTAACCTATCGGCCCGATGACGAACGCCGTTTTCATCTGAACTGAACCGCGCGCCGACCGTTCGCTTCTGATCCCAAGCGGGGGGACGAACCGCAAGCGGAGACGCTTATGGACGACGCCTATTCGGTCCAGGCTGCGGCCGCCGATACCAACGACCAGGACGGGCTTGAAACCCTGATGGCGCTGAAGGACGGCGACGCCTTCCTGGTCGCCGATCACTGGGGAGACGTGAAGTCGGGCGCCGACGGCCTGTTCGAGCGGGACACACGGCTGCTGTCGCGCTTCGTCCTGACGGTCGGGCGGGCGCGGCCGTCGCGGCTCAGCTCGGGCGTGACCAAGGACAACGTCTTCTTCACCTGCCACTCGACCAATCGACCCTTGCCGCCGATGGGCGGACGCTCGGCCCCCGCGGGGGTGCTTCATCTGGAGCGGCGGCGCTTCCTGTGGGACCGGCGGCTGTTCGAGCGGGTGCGGATGGTCAACCACGGCGTCGAGGACATCCTGCTGCCGCTGACGTTCGAGTTCGACGCGGACTTCGCCGACATCTTCCAGGTGCGCGGCACGGTGCGGCCCCAGCACGGCGAAATCCATCCGCCGGTGATCGACGGGCGGCGCGTGACCTTCAGCTACACCGGCCTGGACGGCGTAGGACGCACCAGTTGCCTGGCGTTCTCAGAGCCGCCCGCTCGCCTCAGCGCCAATCGGGCCGAGTTCATGTTCAGCCTGCCGCGCGGCCGCAGTCTGGACCTGTTCGTCGAATGCGGCCTGGACGCCTGCGAACAGCCGGACGAGGCGCGCTGGCGCTGGCACGCCATCCTGGCGCGGCTGGCCATGCGGCGACGGCTGCGGCGCGGCGCCATCGTCGAGGGCGGGCGCAACCAGGGCTTCAACGACTGGCTGCGACAGTCGCGCGCCGACATCGCCCTGCTGGTCACCGACCTGCCGACCGGCCCCTATCCCTATGCCGGGACGCCCTGGTTCTCGACCCCGTTCGGGCGCGACGGCATCATCACCGCCTGGCAGATGCTGTGGATCGACCCCGGCCTGGCCAAGGGGGTGCTGACCTATCTGGCCTCGCGTCAGGCGACCGAGACCAACGCCTTCATGGACTCCGCCCCCGGCAAGATCATGCACGAGACGCGCGGCGGCGAGATGAGCGTGCTGGGCGAGGTGCCCTTCGGCCTCTACTACGGCGGGGTCGATACCACCTGCCTGTTCATCGCCCTGGCCGGCGCCTACGCCAAGCGCACTAACGACTATGGGACCATCCGCGCCCTGTGGCCCCATCTGATCGCGGCGGCGGGCTGGATGAGCGACTACGGCGACAGCAACGGCGACGGCCTGATCGACTACGCCCGCGCGGCGGACACCGGCCTGTCGAACCAGGGCTGGAAGGACTCCGAAGACTCCATTTTTCACGCCGACGGCCGCTTTCCCAAGGGGCCGGTCGCCCTGCTGGAGGTCCAGGGCTACGCCTTCGCCGCCTGGAAAGCCCTGGCCGAGATGGGCGCGGTGCTGGGCGACGGCCGCGCCCTCGAATGGGCGACGCGGGCCGAGGCGCTGCGCGCCCTGGTCGAGGACCGCTACTGGATGGAGGACGAGGGCTTCTACGCCATCGCTCTGGACGGCGACGGGGAACAGTGCCGCGCCGTCGCCTCCAACGCCGGGCATCTGCTGTTCACCGGCCTGCCTTCGCACGAACGGGCGCGACAAGTGACGCGGCGGATGCTGACGGCCGAGTTCCGTTCGGGCTGGGGCCTGCGGACCCTGGCCAAGGGGCAGGCCCGCTTCAATCCGATGAGCTATCATAACGGCTCGGTCTGGCCGCACGACACGGCCCTGGCGGCGGCGGGGATGGCCCGTTACGGCGAACGGCGGGCGGTCGCCATGCTGCTGGGCGAGATCTACGGCTCGGCCGCCCATTTCCAGATGCGGCTGCCCGAACTGTTCTGCGGCTTCGTGCGCGAGACGGGAGAGCCGCCGATCGCCTATCCGGTCGCCTGCCTGCCCCAGGCCTGGGCGGCGGGGTCGATCTTCCTGATGATGCAGTCGGTGCTGGGCCTGAGCATCGACGCCGCCGAGGGGCTGGTCGAGGTCAACAATCCCGCCCTGCCCGCCGGGCTGGACCGGCTGTCGATCACGCGGCTGAAGGTCGGCGACGGGGTGATCGACCTGCACTTCCAGCGCCTGAACGGCCATGTCGTGGTCATGCCGCGCGAGCGCAGCGGCGCGGTGAATTTACGAGCCACCGGCTAACCCTCTCCCGATGGGAGAGGGCTTGAGCCTCCAAGAGCGAAGCGATTGGAACAGGCGAAAGGGTGAGGGTTCACAGGTGAAGTCGGCCAGAGGCCGTGGCAGAACGGCGAGACGGCAGCCTTCGGCCGATTGATGGGACAAGCCCCTCACCCTTTTCCGCCAGAACGACGGCTGCGCCGCCGTGCGCTCAAGCCGGCTCCCGCCGGGAGAGGGTTCCTAAAGCCCGCTCCAGCGCCTTCCTGAACACGGTCGGCAGGGCCTTCGCCGCCTCAGCCGCTGTCGTCCACAGGAAGTCGCCCTGCCCTTCGGCCACATGCACTTCCAGCGTCAGGCTGAAGTGGGTGAAGACGTGCTCGACCGATCCGGCCGCCCGCCAGTCGCCTTCTATCGGTGGAGCGAAATCCGGCGCCGCCCCCCAGTCCGAGGTCGGCAGCCCCGCCATGCCGCCCAGCAGCCCCTTGTCCGGCCGCCGCGCCAAAGCGACGCGCCCCGCATCATCTGTCAGCACATAGGCGTGGCCGCGCCGATGCGGCCGCTCGGCCTTCTTCGTCTTCAAGGGATAACGTTCGGGCGCCCCTGTCTTCAGCGCCTCGCAGCCGAAGGCCAGCGGGCACTGATCGCACAGCGGCGACCGAGGCCGACAGACGCCCGAGCCGAGATCCATCAGCGCCTGCGCCCAGTCGCCGGGCCTGTGGTCGTCGACGAACAGGGCGGCCAGGCGGCGCAGTTCGGGCCGCGCGGCGGGCAGCGGCGTTTCGACCGCGAACAGGCGGCTCATCACCCGCTCGACATTGCCGTCGACGACGTTGGCGGGCCGGTCGAAGGCGATGGCGGCCACGGCGGCGGCGGTGTAGGCGCCCACCCCCGGCAGGGCCAGCAGCTCGGCCTCGGTCTGCGGAAAGACGCCGCCGTGATCCGCCGCCACGGCGCGGGCGCAGGCCAGCAGATTGCGTGCGCGGGCGTAATAGCCCAGCCCCGCCCAGGCGGCCATCAGCTCGGCGTCCTCGACCGCCGCCAGGTCGCCCACCGTCGGCCAGCGCGTGGTGAACCGCTCGAAATAGGGGGCCGCGTGCGGCACCGTCGTCTGCTGCAGCATCACCTCAGACAGCCAGACGCGATAGGGATCGGTCTTCGCCTCAGCCCCCGGCGGCGCGCGCCACGGCAGGCTGCGCGCATGAGCGTCATACCAATCGAGCAGGGCGGCGCGGAGAGAGGGGACGTCGGTCATCGGTCAGGCTATATAGGACGAATGCGTCGTCCCCTGCCCACCGAAAGCGAAGCGCGCCAGATCCTGGCGCAACGGCGCACGCGTCCCGCTCCGCGCCCGCCGCCTCCGGCTGGTCGGTCGCTGGCGCCGCTGATCAAGAAGCTGGACGCCCAGTTCGGGCGCGGCGCCTCGGCGCTGGAGCCGCGCTGGGTCGAGATTGTGGGCGAGCGGCTGGCCCGCGTCACCCGCCCGCAGAAGCTGACCAAGGGGCGCGGCAATGCAGGCGGGACGCTGGAGCTGCGCGTCGCCGGCCCCGCCGCCCTGCTGGTCCAGCACCAGTCGGCCGACATCATTCAGCGCGTGAACCTGTTCCTGGGCGCCGGTTCTGTCGAGAAGCTGCGCATCGCCCAGGGGCCGGTGAAGCCTCTGCCCGTTTCGGGCGCCAAGCCCCGCCCGCGCGGCCGGGCCGTCCTGCCGCCCCTGCCCGCCGCGACGGAAGCCGAACTGAACGCCTCGGTCGAGGCGGCGCCCGACAGCCTGAAAGCAGCCCTGGGCAAGCTGGGCCGCGCCGTGCTGTCGCAGCCTCCACGCGACGAGGGGCGTTGACAAACCTTCGCCATCGGCGTTCTCGACATTCAGATGATTTCGCCTGCGCGCACGAATCGCGCGACGTTTCTGAATCTCATTTCTGACAAGGACCAGCCGATGGCCCCGATCTTCAAATACGCCGCCATGAGCCGCCGCGCGGCCCTGTCCGCCGCAGCCCTGGCCTCGATGGCCGTGCTGGCGGGCTGCTCGGCCGGCGGCGCTGGCGGCGAGGTCGAAGGCGACATGGCCAAGGGCGCCCCCGAAGGCGCCAAGGTCACGGTCGTGGAGTACGCCTCGGTCACCTGCGGCCACTGCGCCGTGTGGAATGAAGAGGTCTGGCCCGAGTTCAAGACGAAGTACGTCGACAACAACAAGGTCCGTTTCGTCTTCCGCGAATTCCCGACCCCGCCCCAGGACATCGCCGTCGCCGGCTTCCTGATCGCCCGCTGCGCCGGTCCGGACAAGTATTTCGACGTCGTCAGCGACATCATGGCCAGCCAGAAGGAATGGCAGGCGGGCGTCGCGCCGCGCACCACCCTGTTCCGCGCCGGTCAGGCGGCGGGCCTCAGCGAGCAGCAGATCAACGACTGCATCCGCGACAAGGCCGCCATCGAGGCCATGGAGAAGCGCATCCAGGCCGGCATCAGCGCCGGCGTGACCGGCACGCCCTACTTCACCGTCAACGGCGTGAAGGTGGCGGACAGCTCGCTGTCGGGCCTGTCGGAAGTCATCGACGCCGAGCTGGCGAAGTAAGTCGATGCTGCGGTCGCGCCTGACGTTCAAAGCCCTGTTAGGCGCAGCCGCCCTGGCGGCGGTCGCCGTCGCCAGCCCCTCGGCGGCTCTCGATCCGGCCGTGACGCGCGCCTCCGCGACGGCGGCCGTGCCCGCCGTCACAGCGGCGGACCGCGTGATGGGCCGGGCCGATGCGCCGGTGACGGTGATCGAGTACGCCTCCTTCACCTGCAGCCATTGCGCCCATTGGACCAACGACGTCCTGCCGCAGTTCAAGGCCCGCTACATCGACACGGGCAAGGTGCGGCTGGTGTTCCGCGACATGCCCACGCCTCCGGCCCAGATCGCTGCGACGGCGGCGGGCATCGCGCGCTGCGCCGCCCCGAACCGCTTCTTCGACGTGGCCCACAGCCTGATGAGCGGTCAGGCCGCCGCCTTTGAAAAAGGCGACGCCCGCGACTGGTTCGCCGCCGCCATCGCCGCCAGCGGCCGCACTCAGGAGCAGATCGAAGCCTGCATGAAGAACCCCGCGACCAGCCAGGCCCTGCAGGCCGAGGTCGACGGCGCCGCGGCGGCAGGGGTGACGGGCACGCCGTCCTTCTTCGTCAACGGCAGGCGGGTCAGCGACCATTCGCTGGAGGCCCTGTCAGCGGCCATCGACCCGCTGATCCGGGCGCGCTGATCGAGACGCGATGCAGTTCCAGCGCCTCCGGCTCGTCGGCTTTAAATCCTTCGTCGACCCGGCCGAGGTGCACATCGAGGCCGGGCTGACCGGCATCGTCGGGCCAAACGGCTGCGGCAAGTCGAATGTGCTGGAAAGCCTGCGCTGGGTCATGGGCGCCAACTCGGCCAAGGCCATGCGCGGTCAGGGCATGGAGGACGTGATCTTCGCCGGCGCCGCGGGCCGTCCGCCGCGCAACCACGCCGAAGTCCAGCTGACCATCGACAACGCTCAGAAGCGCGCGCCCCAGCCCTTCACCGACAGCCCCATGCTGGAAGTCTCGCGCCGGATCGAGCGCGGGCGCGGCTCAACCTACCGTATCAACGGCAAGGAGGTGCGGGCGCGCGACGTTCAGTTGCTGTTCGCCGACGCCTCGACCGGGGCCAACAGCCCGGCCTTGGTCCGTCAGGGCCAGATCAGCGAACTGATCGCCGCCAAGCCCCAGAACCGCCGCCGCATTCTTGAAGAAGCCGGGGGCGTGGCGGGCCTGCACACCCGGCGCCATGAGGCGGAGCTGCGGCTGCGGGCGGCCGAGACCAACCTCGACCGCCTCGACGACATCGGCAAGGAGCTGGAGTCGACGCTGAACCGGCTGAAGCGCGAGGCGCGTCAGGCCGAGAAGTACAAGAAGATCTCGGCCGAGATCCGCGCGCTGCAAGCGGCGCTGCTCTACGTCCGCTGGACCGACGCCAAGACGGCGGCCGAAACAGCGGCGGCCGAACTGCGCGCGGCCGACCGGCTTGTGGCCGAAACCACCACGGCGGCGGCGGCGGCCCAGACGGCGGCCCTGAACGCGCAGGAAGGGCTGAAGCCTGCGCGCGAGGAAGACGCGGTGGCCACCGCCCTGCTGAACCGCGCCATCATCGAGCGCGACCGGCTGGACATGGCCGAACAGGCTGCCCGCGCCGAGGTCGACCGCCTGAAGGCCGAGGTCGCCCGCATCGAGGCCGACCGCGTGCGCGAGGACGGCATGGCCGCCGACGCCGGGCGTGAGCTGGAACGGCTGGACCGCGAGCTCGAGAAGCTGAAGGCCGAGATCGCCGCCGCCCCCGAACGCGGCCCTGAACTGGAACGCGCCCTGCTGGAGGCCGAAGACGCTCGCAAGGCCGCCGACGCCGAGGTCGAACGGCTGGCCGGGACGCTGGCCGCCGTCGAGGCCCGCGCCAACGCCGAAAGCGCGAGGAAGCGCGACGCCGAGGCTCGACTGGCGCGCGTGAAGGGTCAGCACGAACAGGCCCGGCGCGAACGCGAGGCCCTCGGCCCGCTGGAGACGCCCGAGATCGAGACGGCCAAGGCGGCGCTGGAAACCGCTCAGGCCGAACTGGCCGCCGCGCGCGAAGCCGTCGAGGCCGCCGAGACGAAACGCAGCGACATCGCCCGCGCCGAGCAGGAGGCGCGCACCGCCGCCCGCGCCGCCGAGGACCGGCTGGGCCGCCTGCAGACCGAAGCGCGCGGGCTGGCGCAACTGCTGGTCACGGGCAAGCGCGAGCATCCCCCGGCGCTGGATCAGGTGTCGGCGGCCAAAGGCTATGAGGCCGCGCTGGCGGCGGCGCTGGGCGACGATCTGGACGCCGCGCTGGACGCCCGCGCCCCGGCGCACTGGGCGGGCGCAGACGCCGCGCCGCCGGACTGGCCGCAAGGGGTCGCGCCCCTGTCCGCCCATGTGACGGCGCCTGATCAACTGGCGGCGCGGTTGGCCTTCTGCGGCGTGGCCCCGCGCGAACGGATCGCCGAACTGGCCCGCGACCTGCCGCGCGGGGCGCGCCTGACGACGGTCGAGGGCGACCTCTATCGCTGGGACGGCTTCATCAGCCGCGCCGAGGCGCCCCGCCCCGCCGCCGTGCGTCTGGCCCAGCGCACCCGGCTGTCGGAACTGGAAGCCGAGATCGACCTCGGCAAGCCCGCGCTGGAGACGGCGCAAGCGTCGCTGAAAGCGGCGGGCGAAGCCTTCCGCGCCGCCGAGGACGAGGTGAAGGCCGCGCGTCTGCGCCCCTTCACGCTGGACAAGCAGGTCGTCTCGGCCCGCGACCGGCTGGAATCCCTCATGCGCGATCAGGCCCGCAAGGAGGCCCGCGCCCAGTCGCTGGACGAGACCGTGGCCCGGCTGGACGGCGAGGTTCAGGAAGCCGAGACCGCCTTCGCCGAAGCCAGTTCGGTGGAGGCGTCCTCCGACGTCGTCGTCGGCCTGCGTCAGGAATTGACCGAGGCGCGCGGCGGGGCCGAACGCGCCCGGCTGGCCGCGCAGGCCGCCCGCTCAACCCGCGACGAGGAGGCCCGCGACCGCGCCATGCGCGAACAGCGGCTGGGCAGCCTGACCCGCGCCCGCGAAGGCTGGGTCACGCGCTCGACCGACAGCAGCGCCCGCCTCAAGACGCTGGAGCGCGATGCGGAGAAGGCGCAAGCCGCCCTGACGAAGGCGCAGGCCGCGCCCGCCGGTTTCGCCGAGCAGCGCAACGCCCTGATGGACTCCCTGGCCGAGGCCGAGAAGCGCAAGCAGGCGGCGACCGACGCCGTCGCCGTGACCGAGGCGGGCGCGCAGGAGGCCGACCGCGCCGCGCGCGCCGCCGAAACCGCCGCCTCTCAGGCCCGCGAGAGCCGGGCGGGCCTGTCCGCCCGCGCCGAGGCCGCCGCCGAGAAGCTGGCCGAAAGCGCCGCCAACATCCGCGAGACGGCGCAGATGTCGCCCGAGGAACTGGGCAGGAAACTGACCGACGACGCCATCGCCCGTCCGCCCGACGCGGCAGGCGCCGAGAGCCTGCTGTACGGCCTTGAACGCGAGCGCGAGGCGCTGGGCGCCGTCAACCTGCGCGCCGAGGAAGAGGCGGCCGAATACGGCGACCGTCTCAGCGCCATGAAGACCGAGCGCATCGATCTGACACAGGCGATCGCCAAGCTGCGCGACGGCATCGACGAACTGAACGCCGAGGGGCGCGAGCGGCTGATCGCCGCCTTCGATGTCATCAACACCAACTTCAAGACCCTGTTCGAGGCCCTATTCGGCGGCGGCCAGGCCGAGCTGAAACTGGTCGAGAGCGACGATCCGCTGGAGGCGGGGCTGGAGATCTACGCCTGCCCGCCCGGCAAGCGGCTGTCGGTCATGAGCCTGATGAGCGGCGGCGAACAGGCCCTGACGGCGGCGGCGCTGATCTTCGGCGTCTTCCTGGCCAATCCGGCGCCCGTCTGCGTGCTGGACGAGGTGGACGCGCCGCTGGACGACGCCAACGTCGACCGCTTCTGCCGGATGCTGCACGAGATGCGCAGCCGCACCGACACCCGCTTCATCGTCATCACCCACAACCCGGTGACCATGAGCCGGATGGACCGCCTGTACGGCGTCACCATGCCCGAGCGCGGCATGAGCCAGTTGGTCAGCGTCGACCTGCAACAGGCCGAAGAGATCGTCACGGCCTGACCTGGAGGCGCGTGGTCGAGGCGGACGCGAAAAACAGAGTCCAATTCGTCTGAATCGTCTGAAATCGGCCCGGTCGTCTCCTTGTCAGCCCGCGCCGTCGTCGGCGCGCTGAGGAGTATGCGGGATGGCTAGAAGACGGCCGGTCGATCCCGTCCAGTCGAGACAAAGTCCTCGGAATTCAAATCCTCGACCAGCGGCATTGCGATGGCTGACAAGGGCGCGGTTCAGCGTTTCCTGCGCCGCATGGCCTCTCGCACATCCGCCAACGCCGGGCCGATCAGGAACCAGGGCTCGATGCAGTAGCGGGTGAACAGCCGCTTGGGATCAGCAATCAACCGGAACAGCCATTCGACGCCCAGCCGTCCCATCCAGCGCGGGGCGGCCTTCTGGACCCCGGCCTCATAGTCGAAGGCGGCGCCGACCGGCAGGATCGGAACCGGCGGCAGAGAGGCCAGATTATCCGCGATCCACAGCTCCTGGCGCGGCATGCCCATGCCGACGAACAGCACGTGCGGGGCGAAGTCCTTGATCGCCGCCAGAACCGCCGTATTGCCCAACGACCCCGGCGTCGCGTCGAAATAACCGCTGAGCCCCTTCACCATCGCGCCCGGATAGCGGGTCGTCAGTCGCCGCGCCGCCTCTTCGGCCACGCCGTCCTCGCCGCCCACATAGAGGATGCGCCAGCCCTTGCGGTCAGCCAGGCTCCAGAAATGATCGCGCCAGTCCAGATAGGTGCAGCGGTGCTGCGGGCGCGCCGGATGGCCCAGCAGGCGAGCGAAATGGATCAGCGGCGTCGAGTCCAGTTCGATCAGATCGGCCGCCTCGTACAGGCGTCGCATCCCCGGCGTGCGCCGGATCAGATAGAGGCTGTGCAGATTGTGGTTGGCGACGACGCTCTGCACGCCTGCCTCGACGCTGCGTTCGAGGTGCAGCAGCACCTCTTCAGGACGCACCAGGTCGACCGGCTCGCCCAGCAGGGTGATGCGTTCTTCCGGACGGCGCGTCTGACGAAACGGCGCACGAACCCGTCGCCGCCGATCAGGCGGAGGGCCGGAGGGATCGAAACCGGAAGGCGCGTGGTACATGACGTCTGTCTAGCGCAGCCGTTTCAACGGCGGGTATGCGGACAGGGTTAACCGCCGCCGCTCGTTCGGTCATGTAAAAGGACGTCATCTTGCCCCTCGCCCTGCTGTTGACCGCCGCCCTCGTCGCCGCGCCCGCCCAGGAGACGCCCGTGATGGAGTTGGCCCTGACCGGCGCGGGCCGGTTTGCGGTCTTCGCGGATCGGGCCTCGATCACGCCCGACGGCGACGGCATGCGGATGCGGTCCCTGCAGGTCAGCGAAGAAGACATGATGATCGGCGGCGTCGCCTATGTCGGGGGCTGGTCCTGGTGGCGGTTCGACTGCGCCGCGCGCACGGCTGACCGTCTCGACTTCGCCTCCCTGCGCGCCGACGGGACGGAAGGGCCGCGCACCGCGGAAACCGCCCCGCCCTACGCCTCCGCCCCCGGCGGCGACGCGGACGAACTGGCCGCCGTCGCCTGCGGCTCAGTTCGGCCCAAGACGCTCGCTTCCAGCGCGGCGGAGGCTGTGCTCATCGGCCGGGCGCGAATGACGGAAGACTGACCCTCTGCATTGACCCCCTGACAGCAAAACGCCCGCCCTTCGACCGAAGAGCGGGCGCTTCATGTCTTGGTCGATGAGTAGAATTACTTACGCGACGCGCGGGCCGGCTTACGACCGCCTTGCCCCAGACCCATCTGCTTGGCCAGTTCCGAACGCGCTTTGGCGTAGTTCGGGGCGACCATGGGATAGTCTTTCGGCAGACCCCACTTGGCGCGGTATTCCTCGGGGCTCATGTTGTATTTGGTGCGCAGGTGACGCTTCAGCGACTTGAACTTGCGGCCGTCTTCCAGGCAGATCAGGAAGTCAGGCGTGATCGACTTGCGAACCGGGACCGCCGGTTCCTGGGGCTCGGGCTCGGGCTCGACCGGAGCCACCGAAACGCCCGACAGAGCGGCGTGGATCTGAGCGATCAGACCCGGCACGGCGTCCGCCGAAACGGTGTTGTTGCTGACATAGGCCGACACGATGTCAGCGGTCATCTCGAGCAGTTCGGGTTTTTCTTCCATCTGCATCAGCCTCTTGCATGCCCCATTTTCAATCGACTGATCTGAATCGACCTGCCGTCGATCAGTTTCATACTTATGTTTCACATTGAAAGCAATGCAACGCGCGTTGCTCGCTTATGAAGCGAAATCAACGTCTGAATTCAGCTCGCACAGGAATGGCGATTTCAACGACCGAAGTTATCCGCCAAGGCGAGAGCCGCCGCACGTTCAGGCGCCGAGTATTCGTCGATAGTCTGGTCTTCTCCATCGCGGATCGCGCGTAACAAGGCCGGGGTCAGCGCCGATGACAGCGACCAGTTCCAGTAACGCAGCACTGTCTGAGCGCGATCGACCGCCAGCATTTCATAGGTCAGTTGAACTCGATCCCAGTCGGGATGCGCCGCGCCGTCGGCGGTCGTCTCAGGCCGCCGCATGGATCGCCACAAGGCCCGAAGATTTGGCCGCGTCAGCCCTGTCGCCTTGCACAGTATAGCCACGGGTTCTCCGCCAGGATCGCTCATGATCTTGGCGGCGGTCAGCGGTTTGACGCCTGACAGATAGCCGATCTCGCTGACCAGTTCGCGCGACAGGCCCTGCGCCGCGGCCGCCGCCACGGCGGCTTCAAGATCAGCAAAGGGGCTCTTCTCAATCGCGGCGCGGTTTCTCTGGCGCCGTTCAATGAACTGAAGGGCCTTGCGCGCCACGGGATCATCCCAGCCCTCTGCCGCCGCCATGGCGAAGACGTCCTCGACGCTGGTCTGCATCACTTCGCGCGAGACGGCGAACCGTTGCAGGATGACGCGTCGCTCGTCCGGCCCGCACCACCAGAACATGACATAGGCGCCGGAGGGTCTTAACTCGTGTCGCTTCAGCAAGGCCGCGCACAGGTCGCGCGACGAGCGGCTGAGGGCGATCACGCCCTCAAGGCTGGTCTGGGTCAGACGTGCGGAGGGGTTGGCCAGGACGGCGGCGATCACCGCCTCTTCACCCCAGCTCAGAAGAGTGTCCGTCACGGCCTCGGACAGGTCGCGCCGCGTCGCCATCATCAGTCGATGCTGGATCGTGGCGTCTCGCGCGCAGCCGATCAGGTCCGCATCCGACAAGGCGGCGCAGTCTTCCAGCAAGGGCGCCGCCACCTGAGGCTCGTCGCGAATGAGCAGGCGTTTCAGCGCATCCGGCAACTCGCCCAAGGAGGCCAGGCGCAGGGACACGCGACGACGTTCCTCCAGCGGCGCCGGGCGCAGGACATCGACCAGAAGATCGCCGGCCACCGCCCGCTCGAACGCATTGATCCGGCTGGCGGGCAGGCTGACGACATCGGCCAGCCGGCGCAGCAACACCTGCCGCGCCGTGCGGCTGCGCGGCGCGTGCGTCTCTTCCAAACTGGCCTGGATCTCGCCCATGCCCGCAACCTAGACGCCAGCGGTTAACCAGCAGTGCAGTTGCGGGGCCCGGACGCGCCGTTACAGCCCTTCGAACAGGGCCGTCGACAGATAGCGTTCGGCGAAGCTGGGGATGACGGCCACGATGGTCCGGCCCGCATACTCATCCTGGGCCGCAAGGCGGAAGGCCGCCGTCAGGGCCGCGCCCGAGCTGATGCCGACCGGAATGCCTTCCTCGCGCGCGGCGCGGCGCGCCATGTCGAAGGCGTCCTCGTTCGTGACCTGCTCCACGCCGTCGATCACGGCGCGATCGACCACGGCGGGGATGAAGCCGGCGCCGATGCCCTGGATCTTGTGCGGGCCGGGGGCGCCGCCCGACAACACGGGCGAGGCCGTCGGCTCCACCGCGATCATCTTCACCGAGGGCTTCTTCGCCTTCAGCGCATGGCCGACGCCGGTGATGGTGCCGCCCGTGCCGACGCCGGACACCACCACGTCCACGGCGCCCGCCGTGTCGTTCCAGATCTCCTCGGCCGTCGTGGCTTCATGGATGGCGGGGTTGGCCAGGTTCTCGAACTGGGCCGGGCTGACCGAGCCGGGGATTTCCGCCAGCAGTTCCTCGGTGCGGGCGATGGCGCCCTTCATGCCCTTTTCGGCGGGCGTCAGCTCCAGCCGCGCGCCCAGCAGGGCCAGCATCTTGCGGCGCTCGATCGACATGCTCTCGGGCATGACCAGGATCAGCTTGTAGCCCTTGGACGCCGCCACGAAGGCCAGGGCGATGCCGGTGTTGCCGCTGGTCGGCTCGATCAGGGTGGCGCCCGGCTTGATCTTGCCCAGTTGCTCCAGCGCCTCGACCATGGCCACGCCGATGCGGTCCTTGACCGAGGCGATCGGGTTGAAGAACTCCAGCTTGGCCAGAACCGTGGCCTTGGGCTGCAGCGCCGCCGTCAGATTGGGCAGCCGCACCAGGGGGGTGTCGCCGATGGTGTCGACGATGCTGTCATAGACCCGGCCCCGGCCCGCCTTCTTGTGGCGGCTGGCGTCATAGGCGGCTTGAGAAGCGTCGGACATGGGAAGGTCTCCGTGCGGCGATGTCGGCTCAACAGATAGGCCTTATACGCCGCGAGCAAAGCAGACCCGCGCAGGAATTCTGACGCAGGCTTTAGATGATCTCATCGCACCAGGGCGCGACGGGCGGGATCGAAGGGCAGAACTTCGCGGATCGAGATCAGGGTCTTGAAGGCGCGGACGCGCGCGTCGTCGTTCAGCATCTCGCGGGTGAAGACCTCATAGGCCTCCATCGTCGGCACCACGACATAGAGGATCAGGTCGGTGTCGCCCGTCACATACCAGGCGGCCTGAACCTCCGGTCGGGCGGTCAGCTTGTCGATCAGGGCGTCCAGCACGGCGGTGCCCTCGCGCTCCATCTCGACCAGGACGTGCATGGTCAGGGCGCGGCCCAGCCGGGCGGGATCGACCACGGAGACGTCGGCGATGATGACGCCCTCGTCGCGCAGCCGCCGCAGCCGCCGCGACACCGCCGATTCCGACAGGCCGACCTTTTCCGCCAACACGCGCGCGGGCTGAAGATTGTCGCGCCGGACCAGGGCCAGCAGTCGGCGATCGAAGGAATCGAGATCGATGTTTTCTTGCATTTGGTACAAACATACGCCTGTTTCTTGCGTCATGGCAGGTGAAATCAGCGAGAAACACAGACGGTTTTTGGTTAGGTTCCGCGCCATGTCCTCCCTGACGCTCGCCCTTCGCACGCCGCGCATCGCGGCCATTTTGCCCTACCTCGCCCTGATCGGCGGGATGGTGTCGCTTTCGGCCGGCACCTCCTTCGCCAAGACGCTGTACCCCATGGTCGGACCAGCCGGGACGGCGGCCCTGCGCGTGGGACTGTCGGCCCTGTTCCTTCTGCTGGTCTTCCGCCCCTGGCGCAGCGCCTTCACGCGCAGCGACCTGCGCGCCCTGGCCGTCTACGGCGGCGTCATGGGATTGATGAACCTCAGCTTCTACATGGCGCTGAACACCATTCCGCTGGGCGTGGCGCTGGCGATCGAGTTCATGGGACCGCTGTCGGTCGCCCTGTTCAACTCGCGCCGCCTGATCCATTTCGTCTGGGTCGGTCTGGCGATCCTGGGCCTGGGCCTGCTGTTGCCGCTGGACGGCAGCGTGGCGACGCTGGACCCGGTCGGCTGCGCCTATGCGGCGGCGGCCGCAGTGTTCTGGGCGGGCTACATCGTCTTCGGCAAGCGCGTCAGCCACCTGCCCAGCGGCGCGACGGTCGCCATCGGCATGTCCGTGGCGGCCATGACGGTGGTGCCGTTCGGCATCGCCGGCGCGGGCCTGGCGCTGTTCGACCCGAGGATCCTGGTCCTGGGTCTGGTGGTCGCCCTGGTGTCCAGCGCCCTGCCCTATACGCTGGACATGATCGCCCTGCGCCACATTCCCAAGCGCACCTTCGGCGTGGCGGTCAGCGGCGATCCGGCCATCGGCGCCCTGGCCGGGCTGTTCGTCCTGGGCGAGCACCTCAGCACCCTGCAATGGCTGGCCATCGCCGCCATCATCACCGCCTCGGTCGGCGCGGTGCTGACCTCCCCTTCCGATGAGGCTCAGCCGCTGCAAGATCCGGCCGCCCCCGCCTGACGACAGACGCGCGCGCATGAAATTCCTGCTGTCCCGGCTGCAACGGCCGGTCCCCAACCTGATCGCCTGCCTGGTGTTCGGCGCCGTGCTTGCCCTGTTGATGCGGGGCGCGGTGAAGCTGCTGTTCTAAACTCTAGAACTCCGTCCATTCCTCAACCGCCGGGCCGTTGACCACGGCGCGCAGGCGAGCGCGCTGTGCCTCCAGCGCCGGCGGCGGGCCGCCGCGCTTGGCCGGCTCGCGCACCACGCCGCCGTCGGCGCCGTCGGCGCCCGTGCGGAAGCGACCGACCAGTTCGGCCAGATGTTCGGCCTCGGTCTTCAGATTGGCGGCCGCCGCCGTCGTCTGCTCGACCATGGCGGCGTTCTGCTGGGTGACCTGATCCATCTGGTTCACCGCCTGATTGACCTGACCCAGGCCCGAGGCCTGTTCCTGGGCCGAGGCGGCGATCGCGGCGACCAGAGCGTCCATCTCATTGACCTGTTCCGCGATCGTCTCCAGGGCGCGGCCGGTCTCGGCGACCAGTTCGACGCCCTGCATCACTTCGGCGCCCGAGGCGGCGATCAGGGTCTTGATCTCCTTGGCGGCCTCGGCCGAGCGCTGGGCCAGGGCGCGCACCTCGGAGGCGACCACGGCGAAGCCGCGCCCGCTGTCGCCCGCCCGCGCCGCCTCGACCCCGGCGTTCAGAGCCAGAAGATTGGTCTGGAAGGCGATCGCGTCGATCACGCCGACGATGTCGCTGATCTCAGCCGAGCGGCGGCTGATGCCGTCCATGGCGGCGACCGCCCGGCGCACGACCTCGCCCGAGCGATCCGCCTCGGCGTGGGCCTGAGAGGCGACGGACGCCGCCTGACGAGCGCCCTCGGCGCTGCGCTGAACGGTGGCGGTGATCTGATCCAGCGCCGCCGCCGTCTCTTCCAGGCTGGCCGCCTGCTGTTCGGTGCGGCGCGACAGGTCGTCCGACGCCCGGCTGATTTCATCCGAACCGCCACGCAGCGTCGTCACCGCCGCCAGCACCTGCTCCAACGCCGCCCTGAGACTGGTCACAGCGCCGTTGAAGTCCGCCTTTACCGCCTGATGGGCGCCCTCCATCTCCTGTTCGATGGCCGCGCGCAGATCGCCGTCCGACAGGCGTGAAAGCTGTTCGGCCAGAGCGCCGACCAGCCGGGCCTGCGCTGCCTCAGCCGCCATGCGCGCCTGCTCCGCCCGCTGCGACGCCTGTTCGGCCTCAGTGATGTCGACGGCCAGCTTGACCACCTTCAGCGGCCGCCCCGCGTCGTCCAGCACAGGATTGTAGGAAGCCTCGAGCCAGACCTCGCGCCCGCCCTTGGCCATGCGGCGGAACTTGCGGGCGACGAAGCGACCCTCGTTCAGCTCGCGCCAGAAGGCCGCGTAGTCGGACGTCGCCGCCTCGGCCGGGTCCATGAACATCCGGTGGTGCTGGCCCCGGATCTCGTCCAGGCCATAGCCCATGGTCTGCAGCAGATTGTCGTTGGCGTCGCGGATCGTGCCGTCCAGGTCGAACTCGATCACCGCCTGGGATCGTCCGATCGCCGCCATGCGGCGGTCCAGTTCCTCGAGCCGCTCTCGATCCGCAGCCTGTTTTAACCGACGACTTCCACTGAACATCCGAACCGCTCCCTTTCAGAATAACGGCGATGGATTAGACGAGCCTGTCGATAACAACGGCGCTTCAAAGGTTTCATCTTTGTTACTTGCAATCATAGGTTGAAAAATTATGCCTGACTTCATCGCCTGTTAACCATGATCGGGCATGTTTGCGGGAACGGCTGCGCCTCTTGCGGCCAAGGGGCCCTCTTTGCGCAATCTCGTCGCCGCCGTCGAAGCGATCGACCCGCTGGTCGTCACCGGCAAGGTGGCGGGCGTCAGCGGCCTGTTGATCGAGTCGCGCGGCGGCCTGTCGCGTTTAGCCGTCGGCGCGCGCGCCGAGATCGAACGGCGCGGCCAGCCCCCTCTGCCCGCCGAGGTGGTCGGCTTTCGCGAGGCCAAGGCCCTGCTGATGCCCTTCGGCCCGGTCGAGGGGGTGGCGCCGGGCGCCGACATCCGCATCATCGACGCCGCCGCCAGCGTGCGCCCCACCACCGCCTGGCTGGGCCGCATCATCGATTCCTTCGGCGAACCGATCGACGGCCTTGGGCCGCTGACGCCGGGCCTCGTCCCCTACCCCATGCGCGCCCCGCCGCCGCCCGCCCATTCGCGCGGCCGGGTGGGCGAGCGGCTGGATCTGGGCGTGCGGGCGATGGACGTCTTCACCACCACCAGTCGGGGCCAGCGTCTGGGCATCTTCGCCGGTTCGGGCGTGGGCAAGTCGGTGCTGCTGTCCATGCTGGCGCGTCAGGCGACCTGCGATGTCGTCGTCGTCGGCCTGATCGGCGAACGGGGCCGCGAGGTCCGCGAGTTCATCGAGGAGACCCTCGGCGAAGAGGGGCTGAAGCGCGCCGTCGTCGTGGTCGCCACCAGCGACGAGCCGGCGCTGAAGCGGCGCCAGGCGGCATACATGACCATGGCCGTGGCCGAGTTCTTCCGCGATCAGGGGCTGGAGGTGCTGTGCTTGATGGACAGCGTCACCCGCTTCGCCATGGCCCAGCGCGAGATCGGCCTGGCGGCGGGCGAACCGCCGACGACCAAGGGCTATACCCCCACCGTCTTCACCGAACTGCCCAAGCTGCTGGAGCGCGCGGGGCCGGGGCCGATCCGGCCGGACGGCACCGAGGCGGGACCGATCACTGCCCTGTTCACCGTGCTGGTGGACGGGGGCGACCATGACGAGCCGATCGCGGACGCCGTGCGCGGCATTCTGGACGGTCACATCGTCATGGACCGCAAGATCGCCGAGCGCGGCCGCTTCCCCGCCATCGACGTGCTGAAGTCCGTCAGCCGCACCATGCCCGGCAACCAGTCCCCGCCCGAGCGCGAACTGAACCGCCGCGCGCGCCAGTGTCTGAGCGCCTATTCCAACATGGAAGAGCTGATCCGCATCGGCGCCTATCGCACCGGGGCCGACCCCATCGTCGACCGCGCCATCGCCCTGAACCCGGCCCTGGAAGGCTTCTTGACCCAGGACAAGGACGACGTGACGCGCCTGAACGACAGTTTCGACAGACTTGAAACCATCCTGAACCAGGGCATGGTGGACCAATGATCACGGGAGACGACGCATGACGACCTGGGCCCAATCCCTGATCCGCATCTCCAACTATGAGGTCGAGACGCTGCAGAAACGGCTGGCCGAGATCAGCGCCCGCAAGGCCGAGGCCGAGATGCGCGTCGCCGTGCTGGACGCCGAGGCCGAGGTCGAGCGTGAGAACGCGCGGCACGATCCGTCCTCCGGCATGATGCTGCAGGCCTATCTCAACGGCTGGAAGCAGCGCCGCGCCGGCGCCGAGGCCGAGGTCGCCGCGATCGCCGCCGAGGAAGAAGGCGCCCGCGACGCCCTGACCGGCGCCTTCGAGGAGCTGAAGAAGTTCGAGCACGTCGCCGAGACCACCCGGCTGAACAAGCTGACGGCCGCCGCCAAGCGCGAGGCCGCCGCCTATGACGAAATGGGCCTGCGTCGCCGCGCCGAGGGCTAGACGTGATCGACCGTCGCGCCCTGCTGGCCTCAACCCTCGCGCTCGCCTCCTGCGGCGCGGGCGAGGCGCCCGTCCCGCCGCCGACCGACCCTGTTCGGCCGCTGAAAGCCGTCGCCCCCTTCCCCGTCGGAACCGTCGCCATGTCGGGCCAGCTGTCGGATCAGGACTGGTTCCGGCTGGTCTCCACCCACTTCTCCCAGCTCACGCCTGAGTGGGAGATGAAGATGGAGTACATCCTCCAGAAGGACGGCTCCCTGCGCTTCGACGCGCCGGACCGCATCGCCTATTTCGCGCGCGATCTGAGCATCCGTCTCTTCGGTCACGCCCTGATCTGGTATGCGCAGGATCACCCTTGGTTCACCGCCCTCGTCGACGACCGCCCGCGCTTCATCGCCGAGCATGACCGCTATATCGCCGAGGTGGCCGGGCGCTGGCGCAGCCAGATCGTCGGCTGGGACGTGGTCAACGAACCGGTCGAGGATGACGGAAGCGGCTATCGCGACTGCGTATGGAGCCGGGGCCTGGGCGGCGTCGACGCCTATATCATCCGCGCCTTCGAACAGGCGCGCATCGCCGCGCCCGAGGCGACCCTGTTTCTGAACGATTACAATCTGGAGAACACGCCCAAGAAGGGCGCCGCCTTCCTGCGTCTGGTCGAGCGGCTGCTGAAGGCGGGCGCCCCGGTTCAGGGCATCGGCGTCCAGTCCCACCTCGACATCGAGATCCCCAAGGGCCAGATCGCCGCCTTCATGAACGAGGCCCGCCAGTTCGGCCTGCCCATCCATGTCTCCGAACTGGACGCGTCGCTGAAGCGCGGCGGCCGGATGCCGGACCTGCGTTCCCGCGCCCAGCGCCGCGAGCAGCAGACGGCGCGCGTGGCGGAACTGGCCGAGGCCTTCGTGAGCCTGCCCCCCGCACAACGCTTCGCCTTCACCGTGTGGGGCGTGCGCGACAGCGATTCCTGGCTGCGTCGCGGCGAGAATGACGACGGCCGGGACAGCCCCCTGCTGTTCAATGACGAGGGGCGGCCGAACCCGCTGTTCGGCGTGCTGTCAGGCGCGTTCGGCGCCTGACGCCTCTCCAGGGCCGGGCCTACAGGCTGATCGGGTTCAGCACGCGCACGGGCTGGCCACGCTCCAGGCCCAGTTCTTCGTAGGTCCAGCTGACCGTCTTGCCCTCAGGTACCAGGGCCTTGCACAGATCAGGCGAACGCCGGGTCAGGGTCAGTTCAACGGGATCGCCGTCCTTGATCCGAACCTCGAAGCTGGACGCCTCGGTGCAGCCGTTGGAGCCGACGACGACGTTCAGGCGCTGGCCGTCGAAATCGACCTTGCGGACGGCTTCCAGAGGCTCGGTCCGGGCGGCGCTCTGGTCCGTGATGACCGAGACCTTTTCGCCGCCCTCGTTGGAATAGATGATGCAGCCGCCCAGGAGCGGAAGCAGGGCGACGGCGGCGACAGCAGCGGTCAGGCGCATCAATTCGCCTCGGACGGGGTCGAGTGGATGACGCGGGTGGTCGGTTTTTCGCTGGCGATGATGATGCAGCCCGACAGCATGGGCGCAGCGACCGCGGCGACGGCGAGGGCGATGATGAGACGACGCATAGGTGTTCCCCTTTGATGCTTGGCGGCAAACTGCCAGCGTCGCGGTTGGGGATCACGTGAATAATCGGAAAGGGAGGGCTTGAACCAAACCGCCACAGTCATAGCTACTGAGACCCGCCTCCCCGGGGATTCATCAAGAGATTCCTGCATGAGCCTGCTGTTCACCCCGTACGCCGTCGGGCCGCTGACGCTGAAGAACCGCATCGTCATCGCTCCCATGTGCCAGTATTCCGCCATAGACGGCGTCCCTCAGCCCTGGCACGCCCAGCATGTGGCCAGACTGGCTCTGTCGGGCGCCGGACTGGTGGTGATCGAAGCCACGGGCGTCGAAGCGGCCGGCCGCATCTCCTGGGCCGACACCGGCCTGTGGAACGAGGAGCAGGAAGCCGCCTTCGCCCGGATCATCCGCGACATCCGCACCTATTCGGAGACGCCGATCGGGATTCAGTTGGGCCATGCCGGACGCAAGGCGTCGACCAATCCGCCGTGGATCGAGCGTGGCGGACCGGCGCCGGCGGACAAGGCGTGGGAGACCTTCTCCGCCTCGGCCCAGCCCTATCGCCACGACTGGCATACGCCGACCGCCCTGGACCAGCAGGGCATGGACCGCGTGGTCGCTGCCTTCGTCGATGCGGCCGAGCGCGCCGACCGCGCCGGTTTCGACCTGGTCGAACTGCACGGCGCCCACGGCTATCTGCTGACCCAGTTCCTGTCGCCGCTGTCGAACGAACGGACGGACGAGTACGGCGGCTCACTGGAGAACCGGATGCGCTTTCCCCTGCGTGTCGCACTGGCCCTGCGCGACGCCTGGCCCCGAACCAAGGCCCTGGGCGTCCGCTTCAACGGTTCGGACTGGACCGAGGGCGGGATCACCCCGGACGAGGCCGCCGCCTTCGGCCAGGCCCTGCACGAGATGGGCTATGACTATCTGCATCTGACCAGCGGCGGCAACGTCGCGACCGCCCGCATCCCCGGCGACCAGCCTGGCTATCAGCTCCCCTTCGCCGAGGCGGTCAAGGCGACGGTCCCCGAGGCCAGCGTCATGGCCGTGGGCATGATCGTTACGCCGCAGCAGGCCGAGGCCGTGCTGACCGAAGGCAAGGCCGACCTGATCGCCGTCGCCCGCGCGGTTCTGGACGACCCGAACTGGGGCCATCACGCCGCCGTCGCCCTGGGCGCGGAAGAGGCCCTGCCCGTCCAGTATGAACGGGCGGGCGCCGCGTACTGGCCGGGTTACGCCGCCGTGCACTCGACCTGAGGCCCGGCGGCTTCGGTCATCGCGACCCGGGCCGCGCCGTGGTGCAGAGCGTCAGCTTCGGGTTGGGGCCGACCCAGCAGATAGCCCTGCACCTCATTGCAGCCCTGGGCGCGCAGGAAGGCCAACTGCTCGGCGGTCTCGACGCCTTCGGCCAGCACGGGGATCGACAGGCTTTCGCCGATGGTCAGAACGGCGCGGATGATGGCTCGCGACTGCGGCGCCTCGCCGTCCAGTTCGGTCATGAAGGAGCGGTCCAGCTTGATCTTGTCGAAGGGGAAGGCCTTCAGCGTCGACAGCGAGGAATAGCCCGTGCCGAAGTCGTCCATGGCGATGGTCACGCCCAGCGCCTTCAGCTGACGCAGCACATGGGTGGTGCGCGCCATGTCGGTGATCATGGCCGTCTCGGTGATCTCCAGCTCCAGGCGCGACGGCGCAAGGCCGGTCTCCAGCAGGATCTGATGCACCAGGCGGGGCAGATCGACGTGGCTCAACTGCACCGGCGACAGGTTGACCGCGATGCGATGCGGCTCGTCCCAGGCGGCGGCCTGACGGCAGGCCTGACGCAGCACCCATTCGCCGATCGGCAGGATCAGACCGTTCTCCTCGGCCACGGGGATGAAGTCGGCCGGCGAGATGTAGCGGCCTTCATCGTTCTTCCAGCGCAGCAGGACTTCATAGCCCGTCGCCTTGCCGGTCTCGACCGAGGCCTGGACCTGATAGTGCAGTTCGAACCGCTCGTTCTCGAGCGCCTCGCGCAGGGCCTGGGTCACGCGGCGCCGGGCGCGGACCGCCTGGTCCATGTCGGCCTCATAGAAGCAGATATCCTGGGTCAGCGAGGCCTTGGCCCGGTACATGGCCAGGTCGGCGTTGTTGATCAGGGTGGACACGTCCTGGGCGTCTTCCGGCCACAGCGAGACGCCGATGCTGGCGCCGCATGACACATCGGCATGGTCGAGCGTCACGGTCTGGATCACAGCCTGACGCAGGCGCTCGGCCACCGCGCGGGCTTCGTCGCGGGTCGCGACCGAGGCCAGGGCCAGGAACTCGTCGCCGCCCTGGCGCGCGATGAACTCGCCCTCGCGCAAGGCGCCCTTCATGCGTTCGGCGATGATGCACAGAAGCTGGTCGCCGACCGCGTGGCCGTAGAGGTCGTTGACCTCCTTGAACCGATCCAGGTCCAGGGCGAACAGGGCCAGGCTCTCGCCCTCGGCCGCCGTCTGTTTCTGGCGCGTCAGACGCTCCAGGAAGGAGGCTCGGTTGGGCAGGCCGGTCAGGCTGTCGTTGCGGGCCAGGTGGGCGATGCGACGTTCCTGGGCCATGCGGGCGCGCAGGTCGCGCACGGCGTAGATCATGGTGCGGCCGCGCGCCGTCAGGTCGCGACGGGCCGACAGTTCGACCGGAATCTCCTGGCCGCCGGCCATCAGAATGGTCTGGGTCACAGCGCCGTCATCGAGACGGTGGGCGTCCTGCACCCAATCCCCCAGATCGGCGCCGATCAGGCTGTCACGGTCGGTTCCGGCCAACTCGGCCAGGACTTCGTTGACGGCCACGATGACGCCGTCGCGCTCGATCGCCATGCCGTCGACGCCGGTCTCGAGCAGGTACTGCAGCCGCTCGCGGTTCAGCGCCAGGGCTTCCCGATCCAGGGCGTGGCTGGCGGCGCCGGCGCCCAGCACCAGCAGACCGACGCCGGCGACGCCCAGCGCCAGCACATGGCGCGCGTCCTCGCCCGTCAGCATGCCGTCCAGCGGTCCCAGCGGAATGACGGTCATCGCCGCCATGGCCGTGAAGTGCAGACAGACGATGCCCAGCACCATGGCCGCCCCGCCTTTCAGCCGCGCGAAGCGTTCTTCGGTCGAGGCCAGGCGGAAGGCCAGGGCGCCGAACGTCACCGAACCGATGATGGAGATCGCCAGATAGACGGCCGACCAATGCACCACGCCCTCGACCGACAGGGCGGCCATGCCGACGAAGTGCATCCCGGCCACAGCCATGCCGAACAGGGCGCCGCCCGCCTCGACGGCGAAACGGCGGCGCATGGAAGCCGTCGCCAGGGCCAGGCCCACGCCCAGGATCGCCACCGCCAGGGAGACGCCCGTCAGCATCGGCTCATAGGCCGTCTCGACGCCCGGTCGATAGGCGATCATGGCCACGAAATGAGTGCACCAGATCGTCGCCCCGCCAGCGACCGCGCCCAGGAACAGCCACGAAAGGCGCGACAGCCCTCCGTTTTCGCGGACCCGCCGCAACAACCCTGTGGTGATGAAGCTGCCCAGCAGGCAGATCAGGGCAGCCAGGGCCACGAGCCCCAGATGGTGCTCGTTAGTCAAACAGGTCAGGACACGCATGGAAGACGCCGGAGGAAACAAGGAGTCCGGCGTCCTAAAGCCCAGGCGTTAACCCTGGCTGTTTCGATATGAATAATGAAGTTTGAAAAAAACGACCCTTAAGCCGCCTCAGCCCTTACTGGCTGACGACCACGGCCTCGCCGTCCATCATGTAAGGGTTGTTGACCAGCACGTTGGCGCCGGACGGAAGGCCCAGTTCCTGAAAGGTCCACTCCATCTGCACCCCGCCCCGAACCGGACGGCTGCAGCGATCCTCATCCAGACGACGCAGGGTGATGACCGCCGAATCCTTGAGCTGGGTGATGAAGGGCTTCACGTCGCTCTTGTCGGTGCAGCCGTTCGAGCTGACGCGGAACACAGCTAGATCGCGCGTGAAGGCGGCCGCATGGATCGGCTCCAGCTGCCCCGGCATGCCCTCGGTCCGCACCAGGGCGCCCGGCTGCGAGGCGCACCCGGCCAGGGCGGCGACAGACAGCGCCGCAGCGACGCAGAAAGCGATCCGATATCTCATCTCGGCCTCCTGCGGCTCGATCCTGACAGCGAGGGCAACATGCCTTGGTTTGGCCCAAAAGGGAACCGCCGCTGCGCCTGATTAAAAAAGAGGCCCCGGCGAGCCGGAGCCTCTTTTCTTGTCTTGAACCACGACCCGACGGATCGGGCGGGATCGTCGAACTTACGAGGAGTAGTATTCGACGACCAGGTTCGGCTCCATCTTCACCGGATAGGGCACGTCGGACAGTTCCGGCACGCGGCCGTAACGGACCGAGAAACCACGATCGCCCAGTTCCAGATA
Source organism: Brevundimonas sp. UBA7507 (assembly GCF_002478355.1). Classification (NCBI taxonomy): domain Bacteria; kingdom Pseudomonadati; phylum Pseudomonadota; class Alphaproteobacteria; order Caulobacterales; family Caulobacteraceae; genus Brevundimonas; species Brevundimonas sp. UBA7507. The sequence goes on from NZ_DLNP01000005.1 coordinate 91,395, forward strand.
GTCAGGCAGATCACGCTCGCTCGACTGCTGGGCTTCGAGCACCAGCGCCATGTTGCGCGACTTTTCCTTGACCTCGACGACGTCGCCGACCTTCACGCGGTACGAACCGATGTCGACCTTCTTGCCGTTGACGGTGACGTGGCCGTGCGAGACGAACTGACGGGCGGCCCAGACGGTCGGCACGAACTTGGCGCGGTAGACGATGGCGTCCAGACGCGATTCCAGCAGACCGATCAGGTTTTCCGAGGTGTTGCCCTTGCGACGGGCGGCTTCAGCGTAGGTCGCCGCGAATTGCTTCTCGGTGATGTTGCCGTAGTAGCCCTTCAGCTTCTGCTTGGCCTTCAGCTGCAGACCAAAGTCCGAGACCTTGGACTTACGGCGCTGGCCGTGCTGGCCGGGGCCGTAGGAACGCTTGTTGACGGGAGACTTGGCGCGACCCCACAGGTTTTCACCCATGGCCCGGTCGAGTTTGTACTTGGCGCTATGGCGCTTGGACATGTGTCACTCTTCATCATGATGCGGCCCGGCTGCTCCCCGATTGGAGCGGCGATCTCAACGGCGGTCCACGCATCGTCCGTAATGGACATCGCGCCTCGGGCGAAACCCGGTGCGAGAAGGCCGGGCTTATGAAGGCGACGGACCCTGGAGTCAATGTCGGCGGCCTCTGCTCCTAGATGACAGAAAGGAAACTTGAGCCTGAAGCCGCTGTTCGTGCAGTTGCCGCCGACAAGAAGAAACGACTCGGGAGGCCATCGGCATGACACGCAAACCCTGGCTCACGGCGGCGGCCCTGGCCGTTCTGGCGGCGACGGCGGCGCAAGCGCACGACGCGAACCGGCCCTCCGCCCTGGTGGTCTCAGGCCGGGTTATCGACGGCTCGGGCGCGGCGCCGATCGTCGGAGGGCGGGTGGTGGCCGTGGACGGCGTCATCACCTGTGTCGGCCGCGCGGCCGACTGCCCGACGCCGCCCGGCGCCGCCGTCATCGACGCCGGCGACGGCAGCATCATACCCGGCCTGATCGACCTGCACGTCCACCCGCGTCCGCACTACTACGGCTGGTTCCTGGCTTCGGGCGTGACCACGGTGCGGTCCGCCAACACCACAACGGAGATGGCCCGCGCCCTGAACGACCTGCCCGCGCCGCACGCGCGGCTGGTCTGGGCCGGGCCGATGCTGGACGGCGAGAACAGCATCATCAAACGCTTCTACCCCGAGGCGACGCCGGACGCGCCCTCGCCTGCGCGCGCCGCCGACGGTCCCTCGCTGGATGGAGTAGAACTGCTCATCGCCGCGACGCCCGAGCAGGCCGTCGCCGCCGTCGACGCCCTGGCCGCTGAAGGCGCCGACTGGGTCAAGCTGTACGAGCAGCTTCCGCCCGACGCCTTCGCAGCCGCCGTCCGACGCGCGAAAGACCTGGGGCTGCCGACGATGGCCGACCTGGGCATGGTCTCGACCCGCGGCCTCAGCGGCGCCGAAGTCGACCTGCTCCAGGCCGCCGCCCTGGGCCTGGACAGTCTTGAACACGCCAGCGGCGCGGCCCTGGCCTATCGCCGGCTGGGTGGCGACCTGGAGGCGGAAAGCCTGGATCCTGCGCTGATCGATCAGATGGCGCGCGCCCTGCTGTCGACGGATACGGCGCTGATCCCCACCCTGTCCGTCTTCCATTTCACCGCCGAGACGCAGTCGCCCGATCCGGTGCTGACCGATCTGCCGCTGGGCGATGCGGCAGGGACGGTCCGCGACGGCCTGGATCAGCAATGGCGCGGCGTTCATCAGCATTTCCACGCCAATGCCGAGAGCAACAGCAAGGCGAGGCGGGACGCCCGCGTCGGCGCAGCCGTGGCCCTGCGTCTGGCCCAACTGGGCGGCCGCATCGGCGCCGGGTCGGACACGCCGGCCGGCGCCTACAACCTGCCCGGCGGGGGCCTGCACCTGGAGATGGAGCTGATGACCCGCGCAGGCCTCAGCCCCCTGCAGGCGCTGTCGGCCGCGACGGGAACGGCAGCCGACATCCTGAAGCGCGACGACATCGGCCGCATCGCCGTGGGCCGCCGCGCCGACCTGCTGATCGTCGACGGCGACCCGTCGCGGGACATTCGCGACACGCGCCGCCTGCGCCACATCGTTCTGGACGGCCGCGCCTATGCGCCCGACGCCCTGAAGCGTCAGGCGATCACGGACGGCGAGGCGCGGCTGGCGGCGCTTCTGGCGGAAGAAGGCGACTGAGCGCCGATCAGGCGGCGGGCGCCGCCTCCGCGACCCAGACGTAGCCCTCGCCCCGGCGCTCGATCCGCCCCAGACCCGGGAAGGGGAAGTGAACGCCGTACAGACGCAGCCGTTCGGTCGCGCCGCGCTTGAGGATATCCTGGCGCGTCGCGGCGCCTACAACGCGGTCGTTGTCCCAGACCAGGGCCAGGTCGGGACGAGGCACCGAGATGATGGAGCTGTGCAGGGCGTCGCCGAGATAGAGCAGACGCTCGGAGCCGGAGGCGATCTCATAGCCGGAGTGACCCGGCGTGTGCCCCTTCAACGGCACGGCGCGGATCGAAGGCGTGACCTGCGCGCCCGGCTGGAAGGTTTCCACCTTCGACTTAATGGCCGCCACCAGAGGCCCGGCGCCGTGCGCTTCGGCGTCCGCCTGGGCCGCGTCCCATTCCGGCGCGCTCATGCGGATCACCGCATTGGGAAAGACCAGGGCGCCCTTGGCATCGACCAAGCCGCCGACATGATCGCCGTGGGCGTGGGAGATCAGAATGTCCGTCACCTGGGCCGGGTCGACGCCCGCAGCCCGCAGCGAACCGACCAGCAGATTGGCCGTGCCCATCTGACCGCCCGCCCCGGCGTCGATCAGCACCACGCGATCGCCGTCGCGCACCAGCAACGGCTGCACCGGCAGATGGACCGCGTCCGTCGGCGCGCCGCCCGCCGTCAGCAGGGCGGTGATCTCTTCGGCCTTGGCGCCGGCTTCGACCCACGGAGTTTGCGCCACCGGCACGACGATCTCGCCGTCCCGCAGGGCCGCCAGCTTCAGCTCGCCCACCGTAAAGGGACGCACGTCAGGCGAGGCCGCGGCGACGACCGCCTGTCCCTGCCCCTGTTCGCCGGACCTAGGCTGCTGCTGGCAGGCGCCGGCGCCGATCAGAAGGCCCAGCACAAGCCCCGAAGCGGCCAGTTTCAAATATGGAGTCATCCTCGCCCCCGAAAGAAAAAACGCCCCGCCGGGATCGGCGGGGCGTCTGGTCTGCATCAGCCCTTGGCGGCTTCGTACAGTTCGTTGACCTTGTTCCAGTTCACCACCGACCAGAAGGCCTTCAGGTAGTCGACCCGGCGGTTCTGGTACTTGAGGTAGTAGGCGTGCTCCCACACGTCGGCGGCCAGAAGGACGGCGCCCTTCTCGGCCGCGTCGTCCATCAGCGGGTTGTCCTGGTTCGGGGTCGAGGTGACCTTCAACTTGCCGTCCTGAAGGATCAGCCAGGCCCAGCCCGAACCGAACTGACCGGCGCCGGCGGCGTCGAAGTCAGCCTTGAACTTGTCCATGCCGCCCAGTTCGGCGTCGATCTTGGCGGCCAGTTCGGCCGAGGGCTCGCCGCCCGCGCCGACCGGGGCCAGCAGCTCCCAGAACAGGCTGTGGTTCCACACGCCGCCGCCGTTGTTGCGGATCGACTTGGGCAGCTTGGACATGATCGCGAAGATTTCTTCCAGCGACTTGCCCTGCGCCTCGGGCGTGGCGTCGACGAACTTGTTCAGGTTGTCGACATAGGTCTGATGGTGCTTGTCGTGGTGGAAGGTCATCGTCTCCTTGTCGATGGCCGGCTCCAGCGCGTCATAGGCGTAGGGCAGCGGGGGCAGGGTGAAGGCCATGGGAGACTCCTCTTTACGGCGTTTGATTCCTCTGGACCCTATCTAGGGCCGCGCGCGCCATACCCAAGCCTTGAACGTCGCCTTTGTTCATAATTCTCGGGGTGAAACCGCTTTTCGGAACCCAAAGCGCGAAACAGCCGTTTCCCGAACGCCCCAGACCCTCTTTTCAGGTCGCTTATTCAGGAGGATGCGTCGTGCCTGATCGCGCCTCTTCGCGAAACGCCCTGCTGTCGGACGCCGAAGCAGAAAGCCTACGCCTGCAACTGCTGGAAGTGATTCCGCGCCTTCGCCGCCATCACCTGCTGGACCTCGCCGACACCCTGCATGAGGCGGCGCGGGAACGGCGTATGGGCGAGCCGCATCAGTTCGACGTAAGAATTTAGGGTTCTCCCGTCACAGCCGAAGCTTGTTCAGCGCCTGAAATCAGGTAAATTCGCTGAACGAGAAATTGTGAAGAGGCCCATCATGTTCCGGCTCCGCGTTATCCTGGCGGGTCCATTGATGCTGTCCGCCTGTTCGACAGACGCGCTTGAACCAGGGCGCACCGCGGACACCCTCGCCGCCGACACTCAATGCCGCACCACGCGGCAGCCGGATGGCGGTTTATCCGTCAACTGCATTCTGTGGGAGCGGACCACGACAACAACGACCACCACAACGACCCTGCCGAACGGGGAAACCGTCACAACAGTGCAACGCACACAAACCCGCGACGATCTCTAGAGGCAGGCCAAGCGTCGCTTCTTAAGCGATCAGCCCGCGTGCAGTTCCTGCTTCACCCGTTCAGCCAGGGTCTTGATGTCCAGCGGCTTTGGCAGGAAGGACACCCCGACTTCGTCCTGCAACAGGTCCGAAAAGTCGCTTTCGGCGTAGCCCGAGATGAACATCACGGGGGCGTCTCCCAGGAAGGGCCGCGCCTTGCGCAGCAGCGAAGGTCCGTCCAGCCCCGGCATGATGACGTCCGAGATCAGCATGTCGATCTGGCCCGCCCATTCCTCGGCCAGGATCAGGGCCTCCTCGCCGTCAGCGGCCTCGATCACCTCATAGCCGCGCTGGCGCAGCAGGCGGGCGGCGATGCCGCGCACGGCGGCCTCGTCCTCCACGAACAGGATGCGGCCCGCGCCCGACAGGTCGCGCGGCGCCTTGACGGCCTTTTCGACCACGGGGGCCTCGACCAGCTCCTCGGCGGTGGCGGCGGGCAGGAAGATGCGGAAGGCGGCGCCCGTGTTCTCCAGATTGGCGACGGTAATGTGCCCGCCCGCCTGCTGGGCGATGCCGTAGACGGTGGCCAGCCCCATGCCCGTGCCCTCGTTCACCGCCTTGGTGGTGAAGAAGGGCTCGAAAATCTTGTCCAGCAGGGCCGTCGGCACGCCGGGGCCGGTGTCCGACACCTCGATCAGGGCGACTTCGTCCGTCGCCTCGCGCCAGCCCATGTCGCGAGCCTGGGCGCCGGTCAGGCGGCGGGTCTTGATCGTAACCACGCCAGCGCCGGGTTCGACCACGCCGCGCATGGCGTCGCGGGCGTTGACGGCCAGGTTCATCACCGCCGTCTCCAGTTGGCTCTTGTCGGCCAGCACCAGCGGCAGGTCACGGCCGTAGTCGGTCTCCAGACGCACGTCCTCGCGCAGCAGGCGACGCAGCAGGACGGCGAACTCGCCGACCAGCTCGCCCAGATCCAGCCGCTCGCGCCGCACCGTCGACTTGCGCGAGAAGGCCAGCAGCTTGCGCACCAGATCGGCGGCGCGGATGGCCGTCTGGCGGATCTCGTTCAGCCCCTCATAGGAGGGATCGCCCACGGGGTGACGTTCCAGCAGGCCCGACAGTTGCAGTTGTATCGCCGTCAGCAGGTTGTTGAAGTCGTGCGCGACCCCGCCCGCCAGCTGGCCCACGGCCTGCATCTTCTGGGCCTGCGACAGCTGCAGCTCCATCGACTTCTGCGCCGCCACGTCGAACAGCCAGACGCGGCGCCGATCGCCTTCGGGCGCGACATAGAGGTGCAGTTGCCGATCCGGGTGGGCGCGGGCGATCAGTTCGATGGGGCCGGACGATCCGGCCTCCAGCTTGGTTCTGGCCTCGGCCACGCCCGCCGGGTCGAACAGATGGCCGAAGGCGGCGTCGCCCGAGGCCGCCGGGCCGGTCAGCAGGGCCAGCGCCGCGTTCGGCTCCTCGACCCGGCCCGCGAACAGGTCTTCGCCGCCGATGACGGCCGAGCCGAACGGCGCGCCGGCGGCCATGGCCCGCGCCTCGCCGGTCGGGGCGGCGGGCTGGGGCGCGGCGGGCGCGGACGGCGCCAGCGGCAGGACCGCCTCCGGCGCGGCGCGGACGAGGAAGCGCCCCTGCCCCGCCTGGCCGATCAGCACCTCGATCTCGCGCGCGCCGATCTGGACGATGGCGCGGCCCTGATGCCCCTCGCGCGCCTGGGCGAAAGCCATGTAGAGGGCCTGGGCGGACTTACCGCCCCCCTTGCCGGCTCTGGGCAGGGTGGTGACGGTCCCGTTCTCCTCGGCCCAGGCGGCGTTATAGGCCAGCACCTGTCCTGACGGCTGCACCAGGGCGGCGGGCTCGGCCATGGCGTCCAGCATCTCGACCGCCGTATCGCCTGAAGGCGAGCGACGCTCTGACCGGCCGAACGCCGACAGCCAGATCAGCGCCGTCGCCCCCGCCGCGAAGATCAGGATCAGCCCCGGCGCGGTGAAGGCGCTGGCCCGGAACGTCGGATAGGCGATGGCCGCGATCGCCAGGGCGAAGCCGACCGCCATCACGACCAGCCACGGATCGAAGCGCGGGCGGCCCGCGATTCTGGTCTTCTGGCGGTCTTGCGGTCGGGAAATGGTCATGGCGTCTCGCCCGCGCGAATCAGGGTTCGTCAGCATACGCCGTTCCTCCGCCGTCGCCTTCATCGCCGCTTCCTTTGCTGCATGACGAAGCCGATGACCTTGGCGGCAGCCTCGAAATGTTCGCGCGGGATGACGCCGTCCACCTCGACCGCCGCATAGAGGGCGCGGGCCAGTGGCACGTTCTCGACGATGGGCACCTTGTGCTCCCTGGCCACCTCGCGGATGCGCAAGGCCAGGGCGTCCACGCCCTTGGCGACGCAGACCGGCGCGCCGTCGCCCTTGTCCGGCTCATAACGCAGGGCGACTGAATAGTGGGTCGGGTTGGTGATGATGACGGTGGCGTCCGGCACAGCCTGCATCATCCTCTGGCGGCCGCGCTGCATGCGGATCTGACGCAGCTTGGCTTTGACGTGCGGGTCGCCGTCGGACTGTTTGAAGTCTTCTTTCAGCTCTTCCTTGGTCATCCGCATCCGCTTGGCGAAGCGCATCCGCTGCCACAGATAGTCAGCCCCCGCCGTCAGCGACAGGAAGACCAAGGCCGACAGCATCAGCGCCAGCGCCAGATCGCGCGCGAACGGCAGGATCATCGCCGGGCTCATGGCGGCCAGGTTCTCGAGCTCGCGCGCGTGAGGCTTCAGCACCCACCAGCAGACGGCGCCGATGGCGACCAGCTTGATGAAGGTCTTGAGGAACTGCACCAGGCCGTCCGGGCCGAAGATGCGCTTGAAGCCCTCCAGCGGATTCACCTTGGACCACTTCGGCTTGACCTTGTCGGCGGTGAAGATGAGGCCCGACTGGGCCAGATTGCCGCCGACCCCGCCCAGGATGACCGCGAACATCAGGGCCGCCAGGAACGGCGCCGCCGCCCAGACGGCGTGCATGCCGATCTCGACGCCGCCGCCCGCCTCCAGCCCGCCGATCATGGCGTGCGGCTGGGCCAGAAAGGGGGTCAGCGCCTCGGCCATCTGCGTCGAAAACCAGCCGCCGCCCGCCAGCAGTACGCCGGCCGCCCCGGCCAGAGACAGGGCCGCCGCCACGTCCGGCGACTTGGCGACGTCGCCCTTTTTCCGCGCCTCTTCGAGTTTTCGCGGGGTGGCGTCTTCTGTTTTCGACTCGGGATCGGGGCCGTCAGCCAACGGCGCCTCCCGTGAAGAAGGCCGCCACCGAACGGTAGCGGTCGATGAAGACGGTCCCTACCACGCCCAGGCTGAGCGTGAACACCGACAGGCCCAGGATGACGCTGAGCGGCGCGGCGGCGAAATAGACCTGGAAGCTGGGCATGACCCGCGCCACCAGACCCGAGGCCAGGTTGAAGATCAGGGCGAAGACCAGCACCGGCGCCGCCAGCTGCACCCCGAGCATGAAGCTCTGGCTCAAGGTCTTCACCGCCATCTGGGTGAAGTCCGATACGATCAGCGGCTTGGCCGGGGCGATGGCCTCATACGATCCGACCATGCCGCCGATGAACAGGTGATGGGTGTTGGTGGCGAACACCAGGGTCACGCCCAGCAGCATCAGAAAGGCCGAGAGGGTCGTCCCCGGCTGGGCCTGCAGCGGATTGGCGGTCTGGGAGAAGCCCAGCGTCGTCTGCAGGGAGACGATCTCGCCCGCCGTGGTCAGGGCGGTCATGAAGCTGCGCAGAATGGCGCCGATGGCCAGGCCGGTCAGCACCTCGCGCATCACCCAGCCGACGGTGGCGCCCAGGGTCGCGGGCAGCGCCGGCAGGCTGGCGCCTACGATGGGCCACAGCGCCAGCGACAGCACCAGGGCCAGCGACAGACGGACCCGCGGCGGCACATAGGATTCGCCGAAGCCGGGCAGCATCATCAGGATCGCGCCGACACGCGCGAAAATCAGCCCCCCGGCCCAGACCTGTTCCGCCGTGGCGTAAGGCTCCATGTCCCTGCCCTACAGCCTCGCCCTACATGCCCGCGATGCGGGCGGCGATCTCGCGCATGAAACCGCCCAGCAGCGCGCCCATCAGCGGCAGGAACAGCAGCAGCGACACGAAGATGGCGATGATCTTGGGCGCATAGACCAGGGTCTGCTCCTGGATCTGGGTCAGGGCCTGAAACAGGCCGATGGCCACGCCGACCACCAGGGCCACGATCAGGGCCGGCAGGCACAGCTGGATCGTCAGCCACAGGGCGTCGCGACCCACATCCAGAACTTCCGCGCCGCTCATCGCCGATCCCCGAAGCGCCCCGAACACACGCACGGGACAGTGGGCAGAAAATGCCGACAGGATGGTTAACGCGACGTTAGGACGATGCAATGAGACCGATGTTGCGGTCGATGCCGGCTCATTCGATTGACAACAGCGGCGACTAGACGAACGTTTTCACCCTCCCCCCGATCAACGCCTGAAGGATGCCTCATGAAACCGTTCCTGCGTCTCGCCTCCGTCCTGACGATCGCGACCTCGGCCTTGCTGGTCGCCGCGTGCGACAACAAGGCGCCGGAACAGACTGAAACGGCGACGGCTCCGGCCGAGGGCGCCTCGGCCGCCGCCGCCGGTCCCTTCGACGTGAACAGCGTGGCCCTGTCGACCGCCAGCCTGGGCGACTTCCCCTATCTGCGCCTGCCCGAGGGCTACAAGCCGCAGAACAGCGAGGCGCACGACTTCGCCGACTTCCCCTTCTGGACCGGCGCCCGGTTCGAAATGATCGAAGGCCGCGTTCATCAGACCCAGATCACCAACGACACCGGCAAGAGCTTCTCGCGGCTGGAGCTGCTGCGAAACATGGAGCACGCGCTGAAAGAGGCGGGCGCCGTTCGCATCTTTGACGGCCAGATTCCCAGCGACGCCGCCCACGCCCTGCCCGAGGCGGTGCAGATGGCGTCCCTGAACGGCATCGGCGACATCTATAACGGTCCGTCGCAGACCTGGGTGATCCGCCAGGCGGACCGCACGGTCTGGGTTCACCTGTATGTCGGCAGCGCGCAAGGCTCGATGGCGGTGGTCGAGGCCAAGGCCCTGGCGCCGACTGCCGGCCTGCTGCCGGCCGGCGAACTGGCGCGCAAGATCGCCGCCGACGGCCGCGTCGCGGTGCCGGTCGAGTTCGCGCTGGACAAGGCCGACATCCTGGACGCCTCGCGCCCCCAGATCGACGCCATGGCCCAGATGCTGAAGGACGAGGCGGGCCTGCGCCTGTCCGTCGAGGGCCACACCGACAACACCGGCGCGCCCGCCCGCAACCGTTCGCTGTCCGAAGAACGCGCCCGCGCCGTGGTCGCCGTCCTGACGCAGCAGGGGATCGACGCCAAGCGGCTAGAGGCCAAGGGCTTCGGCGCCGACAAGCCTGTAGCCGACAACGCCAGCGACGAGGGCCGCGCCCGCAATCGCCGCGTCGAACTGGTCCGCCTGCCCTGATCGGGGCAGAAGCCGTTTTAAACAGCGGCGCCGTTTCCAAAACCTGTGCAGGGGAGGTATGCAGCCTGTCATGAGCGACCAGACCCCCTCCTCCCCCGCCGTTTCCCAGGAAGAAGCCGAAGCCGCCGTCCGCACCCTGATCCGCTGGGCCGGCGACAATCCTGCACGCGAAGGCCTGATCGAGACGCCCAAGCGCGTGGCCAAGTCCTATCGCGAGCTGTTCCAGGGCTATGAAGTCGAACCGCGCGACTATCTGGAGAAGACCTTCGAGGAGGTCGGCGGCTACGACGAACTGGTCGTCCTGAAGGACATCCGCTTCGTCAGCTTCTGCGAGCATCACATGCTGCCGGTGGTGGGCAAGGCGCACGTCGCCTATCTGCCGACCGACCGCGTCGTCGGCATCTCCAAGCTGGCCCGCGTCGTGCGCGGCTACGCCCGCCGCCTGCAGATCCAGGAGAAGATGACGTCCGAGATCGCCAACGCCATCCAGGACGTACTGCGCCCCCACGGCGTCGGCGTGGTCATCGAGGCGGAACACAGCTGCATGACCATGCGCGGCGTGGACGTTCCGGGCGCCAGCCTGACCACCAGCTGCCTGCTGGGCGCCGTCCGCGAAGACCCGCGCACGCGCGAGGAATTCCTCCGGCTGGTGCGAGGATAAAAGATCCTGCCCTCCTTCTCCCCGTGAGAAGGAGGGCCACGGCCCCGTTCTTGCGTAACAGCATTCGAACAAGGGGGTCGTGATGCTGCAGAACGTGTTTTCGTCCCGGAATGAGCCGCCGCCGATCATGCGCGGCGGCTGGCTGGACGCGCTGCGTTTCATCGTGGCCGCCCTGATCATCCTGCATCACTTCCAGATGTCGGCGCCCGTCCCCCTGGCCGAGGGGCTGCATCCCGTGTTCGAGCGGGGCGGCTTCCTGCTGACCAACTTCTTCCTGATCGACAGCGGATACGTGCTGATGCGGGTCTATGGCCGCGCGGTCGGCTCGGGCCGGATGTCCAAGACCGACTTCTTCATCAAGCGGGCCTTGAGGGTGTATCCGGCGCACCTGATGGTGCTGGGCCTGCTGGTGGCGCTGGTGCTGGCGGCGACCGCCGCGGGCATGCCGCCCAGCCATCCCGAGTGGTTCGCCTGGGATCAGCTTCCCGCCCAGGCGGCCCTGGTGCAGTCGTTCGGCGTGCACGGAGGCCTGGGCTGGAACGCCCCGACCTGGTCGATCTCGGCCCTGCTGGGCTGCTACGTCGCCTTCCCCTTCGTGCTGCGGGGTCTCAGCCGGATCGGGCCGTGGACGGCGCTGATCCTGGTCGTCGTCGGCTATCTGGCCGCCAATGAGCTGAGCTGGGCGATCCTGAAATATCCCGTCTATCAAATGCCGCTGAACCTGGGCATCTGGCGGGCCCTGCCCCTGTTCATCCTGGGCATGGGGCTGGCCTGGTTCGCGCAAGGCGTGTGGATCAACGCCCGCGTCGCCGGCTGGGCCGGGGTGCTGGCCGCCGTCGGCCTGGCTGTGGCCCAGTATTTCGACAAGAACGCCCTTCTGTCGCTGGTCTTCATCTCCATCATCATCCTGGCGGCGGGCGCCGTGCCGACCAAGCGGCCGTCGAAGCTGGTCGAGGCGGCGGCCATGGTCTCCTTCTCCATGTTCATCTCGAACGAGGTGGTGCGCATCGCCTGGTTCGGCCTGGCCGAGGCCTTCGCCGACAAGCTGGCGCTGGGCGAGGCCTGGCGCTGGGGCCTTTGGGTTCTGGGCGTGCTGGCGGCCTTCGTCTTCGCCTTCGGCCTGCACTATCTGATCGACCAGCCGATCCAGAACCGCATCCGCGCCTGGCTGAAGGCGCGCGGCAAGGGCGCCGCCGTCAGCCAGCCGGTCGTCTCTCTGGAGGGCTAGGCCCCGCCCGCGCCGCCGACCAGGTGCAGGATGTTGCCGTCCGGATCCTTGAACCAGGCCAGACGCAGCGGCCCGGCGACATGGACATCGCCGTCATGCGCCATGCCGTCATAGCGTTCAAAGACGACGCCCTTGGCTTTCAGGCTGGCGACGATGTCGTCCACCTCAACCCCCACGTCCCACATCACGGCGTTGGCCTGGTTGGTCCCGGCGAAGTCCGAGCGGTAGACCGTCAGCCAGGTGTTCCCGGTGCGATAGCCCAGCACCCCGTCCATGCCGGTGTCCGCCAGGTTCAGACCCAGCACGTCGGAATAGAAGGCCCTGGCGCGCTCCAGATCCTTCACCGCAACGATGGCCGAAGAGTTCTTGTCCTTGAGCATGGTATTTCTCCCTTGTGGGAAGACAACCAACCGCAGGCGAGGTCGATCCCTGCCGCGTCGTCCGCGCTTAACATTACCGGCGTTTCATTTGACACAGAAGTCGTGTCGGTTCTCCTTTTCCGACCCCTTGAGAGCAGGAAAATCTATGCGCCGACTGGCTTTGACGATCACCTTGGGCCTCAGCCTGATGGCGACCGGCGCAACGGCCCAATCAGGATCATCGCCGATCCAGTTGGAAGACAGCGACGTCGCCCGTTTCTGGACGGCCTACGACGCCGTCCGCGCGGAAACGTCGCCGGAGGCCCAGAAGGCGGCGTTCCAAAGGCTCTATATCGACGCCGGAACGCCAGGCCTGACCGCCTTCATGGAGGCCAAGGGCTATACGGCGGACACCTATCTTCAGGCCATCCGCGCCTATCCGGCCTATTGGGACTCGGTGCGGCCTCGCACGGCGCTGGCCGCCGGCGCCCTGACGCGGCTCGAGGGGCATCTGGAACGGTTCCGCGCCCTCTATCCCGAGTTGCGCCCGGCCGGGATCTATTTCGAGGTCGGCGCCTTGCGCTCCGCCGGAACGACGCAGGCCGACAAGGTTCTGCTTGGCGTCGAAATGGCCACCGGCGACGAGAGCGTCGACACCTCCGAGATGCCGGCCGGACTTCAGCGCTTCTTCGCCTCCTACTTCGCCAGCAAGCCGCTGGAGAACCTGGACCTGCTGGCGGTGCATGAGGTGGTCCACACCCAGCAAGAAGGCGAGCGCCCCAACCTGCTGGCCCAGGCCGTCTATGAGGGCGTGGCCGACTTCGTCGCCGAACAGGTGACGGGCCGGATGCCCGACCTGGCCTATGTGACCTATGGCCCGGCGCATGACGCGGCGATCAAGGCCGCCTTCCGCCAGGATATGGCGGGCGAGGACTTCAGCGGCTGGCTCTACAACAGCGCCGACAATGTCTTCGGCGTCCGCGATCTCGGCTACTACGTCGGCTATGCGATCACGCGCGGCTATCATGATCGCGCGCCGGACAAGGCGGCGGCGCTGAAGACCATGCTCGAACTGGATTACTCGGACCCGGCAGCTGTCCAAGCCTTCGTAGACGCCTCGGGCTATTTCACCGATTAACCGCCGAGCAGAACAGCGAGGCTCAATAAAAAAGACGCGGAGGTCGCCCTCCGCGTCTTCTTCTTTTTCACGAACCAGAAGGTCCGTAAGGCCTTAGAGGAGCTTGAGATCCACGGCCGAGGTCTTGCCGCGCTGGGTTTCCAGCTCGTACTCGACCTTGGCGTTGTCATCGAGACCCACCAGGCCCGCCTTTTGCACGGCGGTGATGTGGACGAAAACGTCCGCGCCGCCCGTGTCGGGTTGAATGAAGCCGAAGCCCTTCGTGGGGTTGAACCACTTGACCGTGCCGGTCGCCATATTGCGTCTCCGTAAACGCGCTTTTCCAGGCGGACGTCCTAGCAGGATCGCCCGTCAGCCCATCTGGACAAGCTCGTTCAGGCGAAGGAGCAAGACGCGGGTTTGGACCCCACGTGAAATCCGGACTGCGGCGATGTTGTCACCCGACTATCCACAGCGGTCAACTGTAAAGCGAAACCGAGCCGACAGGCTTTACAGTTAATTTCGCCGCGACGCGCGCAGCTTGCGCTTCTTGGCGTCCAGCCGACCACGCACCGACGCGCAGTGATGGGATCCGACGACTGCACATGGCCGAACAGACGACGTTCCGCCCCGTGCAAACACCGAAGAAACGCCGCTCCTGAAGCGCACAAGCGACTATGTCGGGCTCAGATACGCAGCATTTCCATAGCCATGGCCTGACAGGCCGGGCCGCCGCGCCCGCCGTCGTTGGACAGGCCGAAGACGGCCCGGCCGCCCGCCGGATCGACCAGGGCGATGGCGCGCCACAAGGTGTTCGAGCCCTCATGCGCGATTACAGGGCCCTTGGCCCACGGCTGGGGCAGCAGGACGATCCAGCCATGCGCGTAGTTGCGCCCCTCGCCCGGCGTGACGAGACGCCGCACCGTCTCCGGCTTCAGCCAGCCGCCGCCTTCGGTCAGGAAGACCTGCAGAAAGCGGGCGTAGTCGGTCGCCGTCATGTGAACCGTGCCCGCCGGGCCGAGCGCCAGAGGATTGTCCGAACCCGGATCGACCGGGTCCATCGGCACGGCCGTCTCGCCCATGCGGCGGTGCCCCCAGGCGTTGTCGCTTCCAGCCGGCGCGCCGAACCCCGCCGAGGTCAGGCCCAGGGGGCCGAACACCTCGGCCTGCATGGCCTCTTCCCATGAGCCGCCGGTGACGGCCTCGATCGCCGCTCCGACCAGAACATAGTTGGCGTTGCCATAGACGAACGCCCCGCGCTCGCCAGACGGCGGGGCGGCCAGCGCCTTCTCGACGATGGCGCGGCGCTGTGCGGGCAGGGATTGAGGGTCAGCGCGGGCGGTCATCAACCAGGCCATGCCCATGACCGCCTCGTCCTTCAGCCCCGCCGTGTGGGTCATGAAGTCGTCCAGCGTCGCGCCGTCCCAGCCCGCGTCGATCGTCAGGTCGGGAAAGGCTTCAGCCAGCGGCATGGCCCAGCGCGCCCGTCCCTGCTCGACCAGGCGGGCGAACAGCGCCGCCGTCATCGCCTTGGTGTTGGAGCCCAGGTGCCAGCGGTCGTCCGTCGTCGCCGGATCGTCCCCTCCCGCGCGCCGCACGCCGCGCACGCCGGACCAGGCCAGACCTTGAGCCGTCACGACCCCGCCCGCCAGGGCGATCGGCCTGACCCCGTCGAAGGCTGTCGTCAGGGCGGCGTCGAACGCTCCTTCGCCTTGGGCGCGCGCCGCCGATGGCGCGACTGCGGCCGCAGCGCCGACGGCCAGGACATGACGACGATTGATCATTTTCGGCTCCTTTTGCGTTGCACCCTGAACGGCGAGGCTGGCGACGCCAGTGAATTCGCCGCAAGGTTAGTCGATCGCGACACAAGGACACGCCCATGGCCAAGGACGACTACGCCGACATCCTGGAAGCCCTGCAGATCCAGATGGTCGAGACCCAGGCCTGGGCCATCGAACAGGGGCTGAAGGTCGTCATCGTCTTCGAGGGGCGAGACGCCGCCGGCAAGGACGGGGCGATCAAGCGCATGACCGAATACATGGCCCCGCGCCAGACGCGCGTCGTCGCCCTGCCCAAGCCGACCGAGCGCGAAACGACGCAATGGTATTTCCAGCGCTACGCCGCCCATCTGCCGGCGGCGGGCGAGATCGTGATCTTCAACCGCTCCTGGTACAATCGGGCCGGGGTCGAGGCGGTCATGGGCTTCTGCACGCCCGAGCAGCATGAGCGCTTCCTGCACGACGCCCCGCACTTCGAGCGGATGCTGACCCAGTCGGGCGTCATCCTGATCAAGCTGTGGCTGGACATCAGCCGCGGCGAACAGGCCCGCCGCCTGGAGGAGCGCGTCGACCATCCGCTGAAACGGTTCAAGGTCTCGTCCCTGGACGCCGAGGCCCAGGCCCGCTGGAGCGCCTATTCCGCCGCCCGCGACGAGATGCTGAAGCGCACGCATCTGGACTATGCGCCCTGGACCGTGGTGGCGACGGATCAGAAAAAGACGGCGCGGCTGAACATCCTGCGCCATGTCCTGCGCCGCCTGAACCGCCCCGGCCTCGAGTGCCGCGAGCCGGACCCGTCGGTGGTCTTCTCCGCCGATGAGGCGAAAGAGCGGCTGGCGGAATAGGCCTCTTCAGCCGCCGAACAGCCGCCGGTTCTTGTCGATGAAGGCGCGCATGGCCCGCACCAGCGGCCCGCCCTGGCGCCCTTTCAGATAGGCCCAACCGGCGCCCGCCCCGATCAGGGCGCCGATGGAATCCACGATCAGATCCCACATGGTGTCGACCAGGCCGGACTTCTGGGTGTTGAGGCCGAACACCTGGTCCAACATGAACTCCCAGATCTCCCACAGGGCGCCGATGGTCACGGCGAAGCAGAAGGCGAAGAAGGCCACCGTCAGGGGCGCGGCTTTCAACTGGCGGCCCTGCACCAACATCAGCATCAACAGGGCGCCGACCAGGCCGAAGGCCACGGCCGAACCGCCGTGCAACACCACGTCCCACCACCAGTAACGCTCGTAGAAGTCGCCCATCTCGCCCAGGAACAGGGTGGCGCACAGGAAGACGGCGATGGCGGTGACGAAGCCGATCGGCAGGTTCAGCCCGATGCTCGGCGCCAGCCAGAACGGAATCAGGGTCAGTAGAAACGTCCCGGCGCCGACGAAGGTGACGCTGAACTCGCCGGTCAGGAAGCCCCCGACAGCCGCGCCCAGCAGCACCAGCCAGGTCAGGGCCAGCAACCAGGGAAATGGGGGCTTGGTGCGTGTCGTCATCCGTCCTGTCCGACCGGCGGCTGTTCCTGGCGGTCGAGCCTAACGGGACGATCCCGACGCGCAAGCCCGCCGTCGCACCTAGCGGCTGCCTGCCATCTGAAGCCGCATCCAGCCGGCGACGCCCAGGACGCAGACAAGGCTCAGCACCGCCCCGACCGCAAAAGTCGCCTGCGGGCCGAAGCCGTCCCACAGCAGGCCCGCCGCCACATTGCCCGCCAAGGCGATCAGGCCCGAGATCAGCGCGAACAGGCCGAACGCCGAGCCGCGCAGATGGGCGGGCGCCGCATCGGCGATCAGGGTCATCAGCAGGCCTTGCGAAAAGCCCATGTGCAGCCCCCACAGCGCCACGCCCAGGTAGAAGACGACCTGATCGCTCGCCAGCGCCAGCGCCACGTCGGCGGCGGCCAGGAAGATCAGGCTGAGCAGCAGCAGGGAGGTGCGGCCGATGCGGTCCGACAGCGCCCCCACCGGGAAGGCGGCCAGGCCGAACACCAGGTGCAGCAGGACGATGGCCGCCGGCGCGAAGGCGGCGGGAACGCCGACGTCCAGCCCCTTCATCAGCAGGAAGGACTCGCTGAACCGCGCCAGGCCGATCACCGCCGTCAGGGTGATCATGGTCCAGGTGGCGGCGTCCAGACGCAGCGCCCCCTTCAGGCTCGGCGGCTTCCTGGCGCCCTCGTCGGGACGCGGCGGGTCGGACACGCCGCCGACCAGCAGGGCCACGGCCAGGAAGGCGGGGATGGAGGCCAGCCAGAACACCGCCTTGATGTCGTTCGCCAGCACCACCATCAGCCCGATCGCCAGCAGGGGGCCGACGAAACCGCCGACCGTATCCAGCGATTTTCTCAGGCCGAAGGCGCGTCCCCGAATGTCCGGCGGCGTCACCGCCGCCACCAGGGCGTCGCGCGGAGCGGTGCGGACGCCCTTGCCGATCCGGTCCACGCCCTTGGCCAGCAACACCCCCTCGACCGAGGCCGCCAGAGGGAAGATCGGCTTGGACAGGGCCGCCAGCCCATAGCCCGCGACCGCCAGCCACTTGGGCCGCGAAATACGATCCGACCAGAAGCCCGACAGGAACTTCACCGCCGTCGCCACGACGACGGAGAAGCCTTCGACCAGACCGATCATCACCGCCGAAGCGCCCAGCCCCACCACCAGATAGATGGGCAGAAGCGTCTGGATCATCTCTGACGAGACATCCATCAACAGGCTGACGAGGCCCAGAATCCAGACGCTGCGGGGGATGGAGCTGCGAGCCATTCGCGCCCAGTGGCGGATACGGCGGTCACTGTCCAGCCTGGGCCGCAAACTTCATAAATCTGCGACTTCGCCTTTCCGCCAGAGGGCGGTCAGAGCGCTATTTCAGTCCGTCTTCCGCCAGGGTGTGCGCCACAAGGGCGTTGGCGTGGCCGTGTCCCATGTCGTGCTCGTTCTTCAACATGGCGACCAGGTCCATGTGCTTGGCCGGGTAGCCGGCGCGAATCTCCGCCATCCACTCGGCGACGGGGCGGCCGTACTTCTTCTCGATGGAGGGGAAATAGGACGCTGGGCCCTTGATCGGCGCTTCGGTCATCGGCGGCTCGCTTCTGTCTGATCGCAAGTAAAGACGGCGCGGCGAGCCGATGCAATCGTTTGGAGACGCGGTTCGAAGCCCCCTCTTCACCCGCAGCGTCATCAAGGTCTAAGACGGTCCGCATGAACACAGCCCCGCTTCCCGACGCCGCCGGCCAGAACTGGGTCGACCGCCATGCGCCCGAGCGGCTGAAGCCCTGGCTGAAGCTGGGCCGCTTCGACCGGCCGATCGGGACGTGGCTGCTGCTGCTGCCCGGCTGGCAGGGGATCATGCTGGCGCTGAACCAGTATGACCGGCCGTTCGGCGGCTATGAGCTGTGGCTGGTCGTCGGCTTCGCCGTCGGCGCGGCCCTGATGCGCGGGGCGGGCTGTGCGGTGAACGACATCGTCGACCGCGACTTCGACGCCCAGGTGGCCCGCACCGCCCTGCGCCCCATTCCGGCGGGTCAGATCAGCGTCAAACAGGCCTGGGCCTTCGTCGGCGGCCTCAGCCTCATCAGCCTGTGCATCCTGCTGACGATGAACCTGACGTCGGTGCTGCTGGGCGCCCTGTCGCTGGGGCTGGTGGCGGCCTATCCCTTCATGAAGCGCATCACCTGGTGGCCGCAGGCGTGGCTGGGCCTGACCTTCAACTGGGGCGCCCTGTTGGGCTTCGCTGCGGCGACGGGGGGGCTGTTCGCGCTCGGTTGGCTCTATGTCCTAAGCGTGAAGGCCAGCGGGGACAGCTACTGGATGGCCGAGGGCCTGAACCGCATGGGGAACCTCGCCCTGTCCGCGGGCCTGCTCTACGCGGGCGGCGTCTTCTGGACGCTGGGCTACGACACCATCTACGCGCTTCAGGACATCGAGGACGACGTCATGGCCGGGGTGAAGTCCTCGGCGCGGGCGCTGGGCGGCAAGGTCAGGGAAGGCGTGGCCGTCTTTTACATCCTGGCCGTAGCCCTGGCGGGCGCCGCGGGCTACGTCGCCGGTCTGGGGCCGGTCTTCTATGTCGGTCTGGCGCTCTACGCCCTGCATTTCGTCTGGCAGGTGCGGCGGTTGCAGCCGGACGATCCGAAACTTTCCCTGCGTCTTTTCAAATCAAATCGCGCTGCGGGGTTGATCCTTCTGGCCGCCATCGCGTTCAACGGCCTAGCTTTCTGATCGAACCGTTCCAAAGGAGCCCGGCATGATCCCTTCGCGCCCCCTTCGCGTCCTTCTCGTCACCGCCGCCGTCGCGGCCTCGCTCGCCGCGTGCCAGCGCAATGAGAAGAAGGAGACGCCCGCCGCGCCGGCCGCCTCCGCCCACGCCGTCGAGGGGCCGCTGAAGTACGACAGCGCCACGCCCTACGCCAAGGTCAGCCTGAGCCTGCCGGAAAACGTGCTGTCCTATCCGGCGCTCTACACCCCGCTGTATCGCGACGAGGTGGCCAAGCTGAAGGAATACGCCGAGGGCGCCCAGGCCGACCGCACGGAGGCCGGATCGCCCGAAGGGATGCCGCCCTATGAGAAGACCATCGTCTACGGCGCCCCGATCGAGACCGGCCGCCTGTTCAGCCTGATGCGGACCGACTTCGACTATTCGGGCGGCGCCCACCCGAATACAGTCGCCACCGGCCTGCTGTGGGACAAGACCGAAGGCCGCCGCATCGCCGCCGCTGACCTGTTCGCCGACAAGGCCGACAAGACCGGCCTGGAGCGCGCCCTGTGCCAGGCGGTGAACACCGCCAAGACCAAGCGTCCCGGCGCCACGCCCGTCTCGACCAGCGGCGAGATGTGGGCCTGCCCCAAGCTGAAGGACGTCGCCGTGACCCTGGCGCCCGGCTCGGTTCCGGGTAAGGCGGGCGGCCTGACCTTCCTGCTCGACGCCTATGCGGTCGGCCCCTATGTCGAGGGCGCCTATTACCTGACCCTGCCGCTGTCGACTTTCCAGAGCGCCCTGTCGCCGGAGTATGCGGGCGAGTTCGCGGGCGCCCCGACCAAGGCGGGCGACGTCACCGACGACCTGCGGCTGAAGGCGCCCGCCGCCTGATCCGCGATCAGTCTTCGCGCTTCAGGAAGACGTCGACCAGGGCGTCCAGCCGGTCAGGCTGATCGACCATGATGAAATGCCGGGCGTCGTCGACGCGTTTCAGCGTCACGCCCGGCAGGGCGGCGTATTCGCGGCTCCACAGGGCGTCGGCCATGGCGGCGGGCGCGCCGCCGTCCGCGTCCGAGGCGTAGACCGCCCAGACCGGCGTGGTCATGGCCGCCAGACCGGGGCGCGCGTCGGTCGTCATCACCTCGCGGATCGCCGAGGCCATCGCCTGACGGTTCGAGGCCATCGACCAGTCGACCATGGCGGCGCGCCCAGCCTCGTCGCGCATCATACCGACAGCGGTGCGTTCCTGCTGGACGCGAAAGGCCGCTTCGTCCGCGCTCAGGATGGAGGCGGCGGCCTGATCGGCGAAGGGCCGCGCCGTCTGCGGCGTCACCTGCGGGCCGAACATGGCGCTGAAGAAGGGCAGGCTGTCGACGCTCATCACGCGACTGACCGCCTCAGGACGCTGCTGCGCCAACAGAAGGCCGCTGAGCCCGCCCATCGAATGGCCGATGACGGCGGGTCGGTTCAGCGTCGCCGCATAGCACGTCAGTTCATCGACGACCGGCTGGACGAAGGCGCCGTCGCCGTGCGTCCACGCCTCGCCCGCGAAACCGGCCAGTTGCACCAGATGGACGCGATGCGTCGCCGACAGACGCCGGGCCAGCGGCCGCCACACCTCGCGCGATGAGGCGAAGCCGGGGATCAGGATCACGTCCGGCCCCTGCCCCATCACCTCGACCGACAGCCGATCGGAGACGAAGGCGGACGCCTCGGCGCGGGCCGGTTCGGCCTGGGCTGGGGAGACGATGCTGGCGGCGCTGAAGCCGACGGCGGCGGCCAGGATGAAGGCGCGCAGTATCTTGGCGGGGGCGGAGATCTTGGTCATGGCGTTTCCTTGGTGTGTTGGACCTGCCCGCGGTTCAGCGCGCAGCAGGGTTCGCCCCTCGGATCAGGCCCGAGGATGAGGACGATGAAGCGAAACAGGCGAGTAAGGTTTTCCTGACTTTACGCGTCAGGCGTGCGGGTTCTCGAAGATGTCCTCGACCGGCCGCTCGAACAGGGCGGCGATGCGATAGGCCAGGTCGAGCGAGGGATCGTGCTTCTCGGTCTCCAGGGCGTTGACCGCCTGGCGCGACACCCCCAGCGCCTGCCCCAGCTGCTCCTGGGTCCAGTTGCGCTCGACGCGCAGCAATTTCAGCCGGTTCTTCATCAGTGCGACGACCGAATGAAGGGCGAAACCAGGCCGAAGGCCGCCCAGAACAACGGATAGATCAGCCAGGCCGGCAGATGCGGCGCCCCGGCGAACGTCTCGCCGAAACCCCAGAAGGTCGCCGCCGCCATCGCCAGGCCGGAGGCGATGATGAACTGTTTGGCCGTGACCATGCGCACGAACTCATCGCTTTCTCGCATGAGCGACAGCGTCGCCCAGATCTGGCCGACGACCGGAGCGGCCACGGCCGCCGCCAGCACCCACCCCGCAGGCCGCCCCATCACCCCATCGAAGGCGTCGGTCGTCATCATCGCCACGCAGATCGCCACATAAGGGACCATGAAGGCGAAGGTCCGCAGAACGTAGCGACGCCCCGCGGGGGTCTGTTGTTTGGAGAGGATCAACATGGCAGGCGCTCCTGACTTTGCGTAAGGTCAACCTTACATTGCCTTCATGTCATGTCAACCTGACTTTTTATCAGCCTGTCCTGACTTTGTTGCCAGCGCCTTCGGCGACCCCTAGCTTGTCGTCATGCGTAGCCTTCCCGCCTTCGTCCTGGCCGTCCTGACGGCCGCCGCGCCCCTTGCCGCCCCGGCCGCCTCGCCTGCCCCGCCCGCCGTCGAGCAGGATGTCCGGGGCGCGCGCGACCATGACGACCTGCCGCGCATGGACGGCGCGCGCATCCGCGCCTGGCGCCAGTTGTCGGTGGCCGAGATCACCCTGCCGACCGGCGCGGTGGCCGAAGGCGCCGCCCCGGAAAACGCCCTGCGCCTGCAGGGCCAGATCAGCCACCTGGACTACGCCATCCGCCCCGCCGTCGCGCCGATCGACATGGCGCGCCACTATGAGGAAGCGTTGCGCGAGGGAGGCTATGAGACCGTCTTTTCCTGCACCGGCATCGCCCGTTGCGGCTCGGGCATGGGGGCGCTGATCCTGCTCAGCGACGCCGTGGCGCCCGCCGGATTCGCCGACGGCGTGTTCAACGATCAGCTGCGGGTGATCGTGGCGCGCAAGGGTTCGACCTGGGTGCTGCTGCACATGACGCGCGGCCCGGATCGGTCGCTGGTCTATCAGGCCGTGATCGAGGGCGCCCGTGAACTCGACTAGACGGATCGCCGACCCCGCCCGTTTCATCCGCGACAACACCCGTCTTCAGCCCGTCTCGCACACGCCGGAGGTTTCGCTGTGGCTGGCCGATGAGGTCACGCCCATCTGGCGGCTGACCGAGGAGGAACTGGGCGAGATGGGCCTGCCGCCGCCGTTCTGGGCCTTCGCCTGGGCGGGCGGACAGGCGCTGGCGCGCTGGCTGCTGGACCATCCGCAGGCGGTTGAGCGACGTCGCGTGCTGGACCTGGCGACGGGCTCGGGCCTCGTCGGCATCGCGGCGATGAAGGCGGGCGCGGCCTCGGTGCTGGCCGCCGACATAGATCCCTTCTGCGCAGCGGCAGTGGCGGCGAACGCTGAGGCCAACGGCGTCGAGATCGCCTTCACCGCCGACAACCTGCTGGAGGCGCCGCCTGCGGCCTTCGACCTGATCTGCGCCGGGGACGTCTTCTATGAAGGACCAATGGCTGCGGCGATGCTGACCTGGCTGAAGCAGGCGCGCGCGGCCGGGTCTAGCGTGCTGGTCGGCGATCCGGGCCGCACCTACTTCCCGAAAGAGGGCCTCAGCCTGTTGGCCGAATACCGCGTGCCGACGACGCGCGAACTGGAGGACCAGGAGGTCAAGCGCACGCGGGTCTGGGCGCTGGACGCCTGACGCCGCCTCAGGCGTCGCGCGGCAGGACGGTCAGCACCCGCGCCATGTGCTGGTGGAAGGCTTCCATATAGTCGCGCAGGAACTGTTCGGTGCCGGGGACGCTGACGTTTCCGTCGTCGTCGATCAGGTCCGGTTTGAACTGGATATAGGCCTCGACCGCATTCATCTGCGGGGCCTGAAGAAAGCCGAGGATGGGGCGCAGGGTTTGTTGCCCCACCGCCGTGCCGATGGCGCCGGGCGAGGCGCCGATCACCGCCGTCGGCTTGTTCTTGAAGACGTTGGTCCCGTAGGGGCGGCTGGCCCAGTCCAGGGCGTTCTTCAAGCCGCCAGGAACGGAGCGATTATACTCCGGCGTGACGATCAGGATGGCGTCAGAACGCTTGATCGCCGCCTTGAAATCCTGGGCCACGGCCGGATAGTCGGCGTCGTAGTCGTAGGAATAGAGCGGCAGGTCGGCGAAGCTGATCTCGCTCATGTTCAGCTTGTCCGGCGCCAGCTTGACCAGAGCCTTGGCCAGCTTGCGGTTGATCGAGCCCTTGGCCAGGCTGCCGATGATGTAGCCGACGTTGTAGGTGGTCATGGAAGCGTGTCCCGCTGAAATTATGGGCGGCGCCCGGCGCCGCTGATAGCCAAATGTCCAACCAAGCTTAGCGGTTCCGTCTCAGACGCGCACGGCCTGACGCCCGCGTCCCGCCTCGCCGAACACGCGCAGATAGCGTTCGATCTCGGCCCGGTCGCCGGTGGCCTTTTCGACGTTGTCCGACAGTTTCACCGCCGGACGGCCCGCCGCCTTGGTCACCTTGCAGACCAGCGACAGGGGTAACAGTTCCGGCGCCTCGACCGGCGCGCAGTCGCGGAAGTCGTTGGTCAGATTGGTGCCCCAGCCGAAGCTGGTGCGTACCCGGCCCTTGAAGTGGGCGTGGGCCGCCTCGATGCCGTCCACGTCCAGCCCGTCGGCCAGGACCAGCAGACGCTCGCGCGGGTCGCGGCCCTTGGACGCCCACCACTTCATGATGATCTCGCCGCCCTCGATCGGCGGTGCGGAATCGGGACGGAAACCCTTCCAGTCGGCCAGCCAGTCGGGCGCGTCGTCGAGGAAGGCTTGCGTGCCGAAGGCGTCCGGCAGGGCGATCAGCAGATTGCCGTCATAGGCCGCCCGCCATTCCTCCAGCACCCGATAGGGGGCGGCGCGCAGGGCCGCCTCGTCCTCGCCCGCCATCGCGGCCAGCACCATGGGCAGTTCGTGGCCGTTGGTGCCGATGGCCTCAAGGTCGTTGTTCATGGCCAGCAGCACGTTGGAGGTGCCGATGAAGGCGCTTCCCAGCCCTTCCTTCAGCGCCTCGACGCACCAGCCCTGCCACAGGAAGCCGTGGCGGCGGCGCGTGCCGAAGTCGGACAGGGCCAGCGGCTCCAGCTGTCGCAGTCGCTCGATCTTGCTCCACAGCTTGGTCTTGGCGCGCGAATAGAGAATGTCCAGTTCGAAGCGGCCCATGCGCCGCAGGGCGCGGCGGCTGCGCAGCTCGTTCAGGATCGACAGGGCGGGAATTTCCCACAGAGTGACGTCCGCCCAACTTCCCGAAAACTCGAGCCTGAACTGGCCGTCGGCGCTACGCGACAGGTCGTAGTCCGGCAGGCGATAGTCAGCCAACCAGGCCAGGAAGTCCGGGCTGAAGATCGACTTCACGCCGTAGAAGGTGTTGCCGCCCAGCCAGATCAGCTCCCGGTTGGTGAAGCGCAGAGAGCGGGCGTGGTCCAGCTGGGCGCGCAGTTCGGCCTCGTCCACTTCCTCGGCCAGTCGCACCGAATTCGTGCGGTTGATGACCGAGAAGGTCACGGGCGCGTCGCGGAACCGGCGCCAGATCAGCTGCAGCATCAGCAGCTTGTAGAAGTCGGTGTCCAGCAGGCTGCGGACGATGGGGTCCAGGCGCCAGCCGTGGTCATAGGCCCGCTTGGCCAGGTCGATGCTCGCCATGCCCGATCAGTCCGCCTTCTGTGCAGTTGGCTCGATGACAGCCTCGGGCGGGGCCTCGTCTTCATTGACCAGGCGGCCCTCGCGGTGCGGCTTGATGTAGGGCGTCGGCTGCGGCGTCGGCATATTGCCGCGCATCAGGGCGGCTCCGGCCTTCAGCCCGCCGGTCAGGTCCAGGTCCAGGCGCGCCTCGTCGCGACGGCGCACGTCGGCGATGACGTCGGCGATCTCGTCTTCCGGCAGACCCAGTTCCTCCAGCACGGCCTGGCCGAACCGGAGGGCGGACTCAAACGTCTCGCGCACCTGATAATCGACCCCCGCCTGGATCAGGCGCAGCGAATGGCCGCGGTCGAAGGCCCGCACCATCAGCTTCACGCCGGGGAACTCGGACTTGACCAGTTGCACGATCTTGTCGGCGGCCTCCGGTTTGTCGACGCAGACCAGCACCGCCTCGGCCTTGCCTGCGCCCGAGGCCCGAAGCGTGTCGAGACGCGTGCCGTCGCCATAGTAGACCTTGAAGCCGAAGTTCCCGGCCGCCTGGATCATCTCCACGTCGTTCTCGATGATCGACACGTCCACGTCGCGCGCCAGCAGCGGCTGCGACACCACCTGGGCGAAGCGGCCGAAGCCGATGATCAGCACCTGGCCGCGCAGGCCGTCGGCGGCGTCCACGCCCTCGGCCTCTTCCGGCGACAGGCCCGCCTCCTTGGGCAGGAAGCGCTTCAACGCCAGGGTCGTCAGCGGCGTCAGCGCCATCGACAGGATGACGATGGCCGTCAGGGCCGCGCCCGCCTGGGCGTCGATCACCCCCGCCGTCGCGGCGGCGCTGTATAGGACGAAGGCGAACTCGCCCCCTTGCGCGAACAGGGCCGCGCGCTCGATCGCCTCATGGTGACGCGCCTTGAACAGGCGGGCGACGACATAGATGACCAGGGCCTTGACCACCATGAAGGTCGCCAGCCCCGCCACGACGATGCGCCAGTCGTTGACGACCACGCCGATGTCCAGCGCCATGCCGACCGACAGGAAGAACAAGCCCAGCAGAATGGCGCGGAACGGCTCGACGTCCGCTTCCAGCTGATGCCGGAAGGTCGAGTCGGACAGCAGCACCCCGGCCAGGAAGGCGCCCATGGCCATCGACAGGCCGACCCCGTCCATGATCCAGGCCGTGCCCGCCACCACCAGCAGGGCGGCGGCCGTCATCACCTCGCGCCCGCCGTTGCGGGCCAGGAAGCGGAACACTGGATTGATGGCGTAGATCCCCACCGCCAGCACGCCCGCCAGGGCCGCCAGCGCCAGGCCGATCGACTGCCACAGCGGCGTCGTGCTCTCGGCCGAATGCCCCATCGACGCGCCCAGCAGGGCGACGATGGCCAGCAGGGGCACGATGGCCAGATCCTCGAACAACAGGATGGACACCGCGCGCTGTCCGCTGGGCGTCGGCAGGTCGCCGCGCTCTTCCAGCATCTGCACGATGACGGCGGTCGAGGACATGACGAAGCCCATGGCCCCGACAAAGGCCACCGGCGCCGAAACGCCCGCCGCCATGGCGATCAGCGTCAGGGCCAGGCCCGCCAGCCCGACCTGGGCCGACCCCAGGCCGAAGATCTCCCTGCGCATCCCCCACAGCCGCTTGGGCCGCATCTCCAGGCCGATGATGAACAGGAAGATGACCACGCCGAACTCGGCGACGTGCAGGATGGTCTGCGGCTCACGGAACAGGGCCAGCCCGAAAGGACCGATGGCGACCCCCGCCGCCAGATAGCCGAGCACCGAGCCCAACCCCAGCTTGCGGAAGATCGGCACGGCCACCACGCCCGCCGCCAGCAGGGCCGCCACATGGCCCAGTTCCAGTCCCGTCGCAGCCTCGGCCATCGCTCACCCTTGTGCTTGAGCCTTCATAGTGGGGGCGAAAGACCTCAATAGCGAGGGCTTCATCACCACAACCTCTGCGCCACAGGGCGACAGTGGCGCGACTTCACAAAGAACCTTCGCCTTAGTTCCGCCGAACATCGTCATTCTTCATGGTCGCGACAGGGTTGGAGGAGACCGAACAATGCCCCAGCATCCACGGCGCCGCGCCGCCGGATTTCAGCGTCGCCCGGCGAGCCTGACGCTGGTCGCCGTCGCCGCCCTCATGACCGCCGCCCCGGTCGGCGCCGCGCCCGTTCCGTCGCCCGTGGTTCAGGACGGAACGCCCAGCCCGGCCGCCTGTCGCGAACTCGGCTTCGACCTGTCGCCGCCGTCCCATGTGCGGCCGCCCGTCCTGCGATCACGGCCGCCCCATCCCGCGCCGCTTGCGGCTCCTCCGCCGCCCGTCACCCTGCCGATCGAAGCGGCAAAGAAGGAAGACCGGCTCGCATACGCAGGCCCGCCCGCCACAGCGAACGATGTGGTCGTCAGCGGGTCGCGCATCGGCCCCTATCCCCCCGGCGCTCCCCGCCCGCCGCGTCCCGTCGACACCGAACGCTATCCCGACGCCACGCCCAATGCGGTCAAGCGCACGGCGGACCAGCCGGTCTCGACCTTCTCCATCGACGTGGATACGGCCGCCTACGCCAACGTCCGTCGCTTCATCGACAACGGCAGGGCTCCGCCACGCGACGCCGTGCGGGTCGAGGAGATGATCAACTACTTCGACTACGGCTACGCCCGCCCGACCTCGGCGGCGCGTCCCTTCGCGGTCACCACCGCCGTCGCCGCCTCGCCCTGGGCGCCGGGCCGCCAGATCGTCCATGTGGGCCTGCAGGGCTATGAGCTGCCCGAGGATCAGCGCCGCCCCCTGAACCTGACCTTCCTGGTCGATGTCTCCGGTTCGATGAACAGCCCCGACAAGCTGGACCTGGCCAAGCAGTCGATGAACCTGATCATCGACCGCCTGCGGCCCCAGGATCGCGTCGCCGTGGCCTATTACGCCGAGGGCGCCGGCACGACGCTGGCCCCCACCGCCGGGACGCAGAAGCTGAAGCTGCGCTGCGCGGTCGCCTCCTTGCGGGCTTCGGGCGGCACGGCCGGGGCCACCGGCATGACCAACGCCTATGACCAGGCCCAGGCCAGCTTCGGCCGGAACAAGGTCAACCGCATCCTGATGTTCACCGACGGCGACTTCAACGTCGGCGTCACCGACGACAAGCGGCTGGAAGACTACGTCGCCGACAAGCGCAAGACGGGGATTTACCTGTCCGTCTACGGCTTCGGACGCGGCAATTATCAGGACGCCCGGATGCAGGCGATCGCCCAGGCGGGCAACGGAACGGCCGCCTATGTCGACGACCTGAAAGAAGCGCGCCGCCTGTTCGGGCCGATGTTCGACCGGGGCGCCTTTCCCATCGCCGACGACGTGAAGATCCAGGTCGAGTTCAATCCGGCGCGCGTCGCCGAATGGCGACTGATCGGCTATGAAACCCGCCTGCTGAACGAAGAGGACTTCAGCAACGACGCCGTCGACGCGGGCGAAGTCGGCTCGGGCGCTTCCGTCACGGCCTTGTATGAGATCACGCCGGTCGGCGGGCCGACGCAGATTCCCGAGCGCCGCTATGCCGACAACCGCATCGCGACTGGCGGCGGCGATCCGAACGGCGAACTGGGCTTCATCCAGGTGCGCTACAAACAGCCCGGCCAGCAGCGTTCTGAGCTGATCCAGCAGCCGCTGACCGACCGTTCGCGCGCCGACGCTCCGCCCGAGGCCACGCGCTGGGCCCTGGCCGTCGCCGCCTTCGGTCAGAAGCTGCGCGGCGATCCCTGGATGGCGCCAGACTACGGTTGGGATCGGGTGCTGGATCTGGCCCAGAGCGCGCGCGGCGCCGACCCCTACGGCGAGCGGGCCGAGTTCGTTCAGTTGGTCCGCGCCGCCCAGAGCCTGCCGGAACGTCGGGAACCCTGAGCGTCCCCGCGCCGCCGGAACCGCGACCGGCGGCGCGGGTTCCTTAAGGCCAGGCCGCAACGGCCGCGCCAAGGGAGATGGCCATGAAAATTCGCGACGTGATGAGCAAGGACGTGCAGGTCGCCCGCCCCGAAGACACCCTTCAGAACGTCGCCGGGCGCATGGCGGCGGGCGATTTCGGCTTCATCCCCGTGGCCGACGGCGACCGCCTGATCGGCGCCCTGACCGACCGCGACATCGTGGTGCGCGCCGTCGCCTCGGGCGCCGGGCCTGAGGCGAGGGTGCTGGACGTCCTGTCGCGCGACGCCCTGGTGGTGCGGGCCGACGACGACCTGAAGGTCGCGCTGGATCTGATGTCCTCGCGCCAGATTCGCCGCCTGCCCGTCGTGGACAAGGACGGCCGTCTGGTCGGCGTCGTCTCGCTGGGAGACCTCTCGACGCGGGTCAAGGAACGCTACGCCGGCGAGGCGCTGGAAGAGATTTCCCGCCCCTAGAATTAACCGCCGCTAACCACGTCGCGGAACCCGACGATAACGGCCGGGGCCGCATCATTCCCTTCTTTCAGCGAGGGAAGTTCGGAATGGCGCGCGCCCAGTTCCAGAAAGGCCAGAAGGTCTGGGTCGAGAGCGTCGGCGTCTGGGCCCAGGTCGAGAAGGTCAATCCTGTCTGGGCCAAGGGCTTCGACGAGCCGGTCCGGATCACCTACGACGTGGGGCTGGGCCGGGAATTCGCAGCGGCCGAGCTTCAGGTTCCCTCGGACAATCCCGCCGCCGGCGCCCTGGGCGACTGGCGCATCCTGCGCGCGCGCAACAAGTGGCAGGATCCGGCCGACTGCGCCCATCATCCCTTCCCCGGCAGCTATCCCGTCGTCGTCACAGACAAGGCCGACTGGGGCGGGTGGCGCGTGCCCGGCGCCGAATACGACCGCGACCCGCAGCGCGTCGAGTTCCAGGCTCGCCTGATCGCGGGCGCGCCGGAGCTGATGGACCTGGCGCGCGAGTTGATGGCCTCGGTCGCCGAGGCCCCGGACGACGCCCCGCCCGAGACCCAGCGCCTGGCCCGCAAGGCCCAGGCCATCCTGCGCCGCATGACCGAGATCGCCGCCCCGCCGCCTGCGTCCATCCAGCCCGGCGACGGCGCCGAAGCCGAGGCTTAACGACCCTAATCCCACCCCTCGACGGATTCCGCGACGCAGCCTAGATTCCCGGCTGAATCGTCACAGGAGGGTCGCCCTTGCGGGGCACCGAGCGCCGCAGTTACGGGCCGGGCCGTCGGGCCACGGACCATCAGGCCGCGCGCTCTGCGCCCTGGGTCCGCATCCTTGCGCTCGCCGTGGCGCTGGCGCTGGCGGCCTATGTCATGCTGTTCGCCCGCGAGCACAGCCGTCCCAGCCGTGAAGTCGAGGCCGCCCGCCAGGAGACCCTGACGCTTGAGGCTCGGCTCGCCGCCGCCCAGGTCGAGGCCCGCGCCAGCCAGACCGATCGCGCCCTGGACGCCGCCGCCCGCGTTCTGACCCAGACGCCCGGCCAGCCGGTGCAGGCGCTGGACAGCGCCCGGCTGGAAGACCCCGAGGCCGCCTTCCTGATCGCCGACGCAAGCGGCCGCGCCCTGGCGGCGCGCGGCGCCCGCCTGGGTCCGGACGCGGCTGCGGGACTGTCGATCGGAGAGGACGGCCTGACCACGCGCCGGACGACGCCGGGCGGTCATATCCTGGTCGCCCGCACGCCCCTGCCGAACCTGAAGCCGACGTTGGCGCAGGCCGGTCTCAGCGTCCTGCCGTCGGGTCAGGCGCCGGCGACGCCGGATCAGGCGGCCAAGGGGCCGGACGGCCGCCCCCGGACCGCCGCCGTGGCCCCGATCGGCGACACCGGCCTGTCGGTCGTGGCGAGCCTGCCCCGGCCCGACGCCTTCGCCGCCTGGCTGGACGACGCCTGGATGCTGGCGGCGCCCCTGCTGCTGGTGGTGCTGATGCTGGTGGTGATCGCAGTGCAGAACTGGCGTCAGATGCGAGCCAGCCGACGTTGGGCCGACACCGAACGGCGCTTCCGCGTCGCCGTCGAGGCCGCCCGCTGCGGCGTGTGGGAATGGGATCTGGCCAAGGGCGAGGCGACCCTGTCCGACTATATGGCCGCCCTGCTGGAGGTGGAGACCGGGACCGTCCTGACCACCCAGGCCATGATCGAGCGGGTCCACCCGCGCTATCGCCAGCTGATGATTGAGGCCCTGGACAAGGCCATGGCCGACGGCGTGTTCGAGGCCGCCTTCCCCGTGCCGCTGAGCAACGGCGGCGTGCGCTGGATCGACGCGCGCGGCCAGTCGCGCCAGCCGCAACGCGACGGCGGCTATGACAGCCTGATGGGGGTGGCGCTGGACGTCACCGAGGCGCGCCGCACCAAGGCCCAGGCCCAGGCCGCCGAGAGCCGCCTGCGCGACGCCATCGAAAGCGTGTCCGACGCCTTCGTCCTGTTCGACCGGCGCGGGCGGCTGATCCTGTGGAACCAGGGTTTCCAGGACGCCTTCGCCTTCCCCAAGGGCGTGGTGCGGCCCGGCGCGCAGAAGGATGAACTGAACCGCATCGCCGCCGAGGCGATCAAGGCCGAGCACCCTTCCGCCGGGGGCCGCGCCGGGGTGCGCGAGGTCGAGCTGAAGGACGGCCGCTGGCTGCAGATGGCCGAGCGCTTCACCGGCGACGGCGGCACGGTGGTGATCTGCGCCGACATCACCGTCATCCGCCGCCAGGAGGCCGAGCGCCGCCGCGCCGCCGACGAGCTGCGCGCCATGGTGGCGGAACTGGAGGCCAGCCAGGCGAACCTGGCCCTGCTGGCGCGCAAATATGAGGTCGCCATGACCCGCGCCGAAGCCGCCAATCAGGCCAAGTCCGAGTTCCTGGCCAATATGAGCCATGAGCTGCGCACCCCCCTGAACGCCATCAACGGCTTCTCTGAGATCATGGCCGCCGAGATGTTCGGCCCCCTGGGCGACCGTCGCTACAAGGGTTACGCCGCCGACATCCACGGCTCGGGCCAGCATCTGCTCAGCCTGATCAACGACATCCTCGACATGGCCAAGATCGAGGCGGGTAAGCTGACCCTGCACTATGAGCCGATGGCGCTGGACGTGCTGTGCGCCGAAGCGGTGCGGCTGATGCGCGGCAAGGCCCAGGAGGCGCAACTGGCCCTGACGCTGGACTGCCCCGAGGATCTGCATATCGAGGCCGATCAGCGCGGCCTGAAGCAGGTGCTGCTGAACCTGATCTCCAATGCGGTGAAGTTCACGCCCGAGGGCGGCGCCGTATCGGTGAAGGTCGCGCCGCGCGACGCCGCGACCGTGCGCGTCTCGGTCGTGGACACCGGCATCGGCATAGCCGCCAAGGATCTGGAGCGGCTGGCCCAGCCGTTCGAACAGGTCGAGGGTCAGCATTCCAAGTCGACGCAAGGGACGGGTCTGGGCCTGGCCCTGACCAAGTCGCTGATCGAACTGCACGGCGGCGCCATGAAGATCGAGAGCGAACCGGGTCGCGGCACCACCGTCTGGTTCGACCTGCCGACCCGCGCGCCAGAGGGCGCCGTGGCCCCCGTCGGCGCTCCGGCCCAGCGGGTTCAGGCCCGCGCGGCGTAGGGCCGATCAGGCCGCCGGTTCAGACGCCGTCGACGACTTGGCCGCTGCCTTCCCCGTCGAGGTCGCGCACTTCGACGACTCCTTCGACCTGGACTTGTGGCGCGACAGGATCGGCGCCAGGGCGGCGCGATCAGCCGGATTGAGGCGGTTCAAGGTCTCCACCGCGCCCGATTCCAGCCGCGCCCGGCCGCGCATCTCCGACGCACGGGAGCGTTCCAGCAGGGCGGCGACCGCCACGGGGTCGAACTGATCCGAGCGGGTCAGGGCGATCGCTTCGCGGCGGGCGGCGCGCGCCTCCTCGAAGTCAGGGCGGGCCTCCAGAGCCGTGGCGCGCATCTCGCGCTTGATCTGGTCGCGCACGGCGGGGGGGGGGGGCCCCCCCCCCCCCCCCACCAGGCCGGAGAGGGGGGGGGCCCCCCCCCCC
>NZ_DLNP01000005.1:124607-156180 GCF_002478355.1 Brevundimonas sp. UBA7507
CAGGGCGGCGACCGCCACGGGGTCGAACTGATCCGAGCGGGTCAGGGCGATCGCTTCGCGGCGGGCGGCGCGCGCCTCCTCGAAGTCAGGGCGGGCCTCCAGAGCCGTGGCGCGCATCTCGCGCTTGATCTGGTCGCGCACGGCGGGCGGGCGGGCCTCGACCACCGCCCAGACAGGCTCGCTGCGGCCCGGCTGGCGCGCCTCGGCGGCGGCTTCCTTGACGCGCTTGGCCGCCATCCAGGCCGCGCCCGCGCCCGCCACGGCGAAGATATTCAGGGCGACCGACGCCGCCAGGGCGATCTTCAGGCCTCTTGCGTTCATCCGCCCAGAACCTCCGTGTCGTCCGCACTGCTCAGGCTGGCCTGGTACAGCACGGCGTCGGCGCGGATGTCCGCCGTCATCTGGCCGGTCAGGACCACGCCGAAGACCGCGCCGGCGCAGGCAGCCGCCGCCCAGCCGGCGCCCGACAGCCAGGCCATGACGCCGATCCCTGCGCGTCGACGACGACCCAGGCCTGCGCCGACCGCCGCCGCGATCACCCGTTCCCGCAGGGCATGGGACGCCGCCACGCGCGGCGCGGCGTCCAGCAGGGCGTCCAGGCCGTCCGCCTCATGCAGCAGGGCCGCCGCCTGAAGGTCCGCCGCCGCCAGGGCGCGCGCCGCCTCGCGTTCGGTCTCGGGCCAGCGGCGCAGGTCGCCGCCATAGGCGTCGGCCAGGTGCTCAAAGCGTTCTGGAGTCATCATCGTCATCTCGTCCCCCGCCACAGTCGTTCGGCGCGCTCCGCGGCGCGCCCTCGCATGCCCTGTCGCCCATCCCGCGCGACGCCAGAATGCGGCGCGATGTCCGACAGGGCGGTCCGCAAAGCGCGTCGGCCCCGCGACAACAGGCTTTCCAGCGCTTCGACGCTGATCTCCATCAGGGCGGCGGCTTCGATATTGCCCAGCTCCTGATAGTGACAGAGGACGATGGCTTCGCGCTGCCGTTCCGGCAGACACGCCAGGGCCGCCTCGACCCGCGCGCCCGTCTCGGCCGCCAACAGGCCCCGGTCCGGCGCCGGGCCGTCGTCGACGCCGTCCGGCAACACATCCGTCGCGATCTCACGCCGACGTCGCAGCCGATCGTAGCACAGGTTCAAGCCCACCCGGTGCAGCCAGGTATCGAACCGCGCCTGGCCGGGGGTCCAGCGCGGCGCCTGTCTCCAGGCTCTGAGCATCGCTTCCTGAGCCACGTCCTCAGCCTCCGCCGCGTCGCCCAGCATCCGCCGGGCGAGCGACAACATGCGCGGCAGCTTGCGCGCCACCATGGCCTGAATGGCCGCGGGGTCGCCTTCGCCCACACGGCGCACCAGATCCTCGTCGGGGTCGACGGTTGTCGCCAATCCAGCCTCTTCGGCTCAATCCAGAAAGGGCGGGCGGACGAACCGCCTTCCCCGCCATCACCCTTACTCCGAAGCAGGCGCCGAAGGCGACGCCGCTGGCGTGCGCGCGCGACGCTGTTCGCGCCCCTGGCGCATGTCGCCTCGATTGGCGCGCATGGCGGCGCGGCGTTCGTCCTGCGTCAGCACGCCGTCGCTGTTGGCGTCCATACGCGCAAAGGCCTCATTGGCCCGGCGTTCAACGTCAGCGATGACGATAGGAAAACGGCTTTCTCCGCCTCGCGCCATGCCGCGCATGTTCGCGTCCCGATGACTGCGGCCGCCGCCATGAGGCCCGCCCATGCCCTCGCCGCGCTCGCCGCGCGCACGCGGCGTGTTGAACTCCTCACGGTCCAGCACGCCGTCCTTGTTCGCATCCAGCCGGTCGAAGCGCGCGGCCCGTCGCTCGGCGCGGCGCGCCTGGGCATAGGTCCGCATCTCCTCGGCCGTCACTTGACCATCGCCATTCGCATCCGCCGCGCGCAGGCGCTCGACCCGGCGCTGCACGAAGTCCGCCTTGGTGACCGGTTCGACCATCTGTGCGTGATGCGGACGAGCGTCCGGCGTCTGAGTCCGAGCCGGGGCCTGGACCGGCGCCTGGGCCATGGCTGCGCCGCTGACGGCGAGAGCCGAAGCAAGAACGGCCATGCCGCTGAAACTCTTTTTCATGTCGATGTTCTCCATCTGGCCCGAAGGCCGAGAAGCGATCCTGTCGAAAGATGGAACGACGCCCGGATCAGATTCCGTCGCGCAAAGCGGGCAGCATCGCTTCAAAGGCCCGCCGCGCACGCAGTCTCAGGTCGATCAACCGGGCCTTCAGCGTGTCGAAATCCGGCGCGCCGACCGTTCGGGCCAGCCGCATCTGGAAGCCGGACGGCTCCTGATCCGGGTCGCCCCCGCCGTCGAAGGCGCAGGCCATCAGCTGGCCCAGCTGTTGGTGCGTGCGCCAGGCGTCCGCCAGGATCGGATCGTCCGCCAAGGCCTCCAGCGTCGAAACGGTCAAAGGGGCTCCGGCCTGCGCCGCCGTCAGCTGGCGATACTGGGCTGCGAACTCGGCGTCGACCTGGCCGCCCGCCGACAGCTTCAGATCCCAGAAACCCTTGGGCCGCCGCTCTCGGTCCATCAGATCGCGCATGGCCCGCACGTCCCCGGCGATGTCGACGCCGGGACGCGGCCGCCGCAGCGCCGCCTCCAGCGCCGCCTCGACCCGCGCCCCGAACGCCTCGTCGCTGGCCCAGACCAGCCGCGCGCGCGTCAGGGCCATGAACTCCCACGTCTCGGCCTCTTCGGCGTAATAGGCCTCCAGCGCCTCCAGCCGCACCGACACCGGCCCCTTGGAGCCGGTCGGCCGCAGCCTCATATCGACCTCATACAGCCCGCCTTCGGCGGTATGGGCGGACAGGGCGGCGATGAACCGCTGGGTGAAACGGCCGTAGAAGGTCTCGGCGCTCCAGCCGCGCCCGGCCGAGGCCGCCTCGGGCGGCGCCGCATAGACGGTCATCAGGTCCAGGTCCGACCCCGCCGTCATCTCACGCGACCCGGCCTTGCCCAGGGCCACCACGGCGACCGCGCCGTCGAAGGCCCCGCCCATTCGTTCGGCCTCGGACAGGGCCGCCGGGGCCAGCCCCTTCATGCAGGCGTCGGCCAGGGATGTGTAGGTCAGCCCGGCCTGCTCGGCCGTGGTCCGACCGGTGACGACATGCATGCCGATGCGGAAGGTCTGTTCGCGGTGCAGGCGGCGCACGGCGTTCATGGCCCCTTCGAAATCGCCGGCCTCATGCGCCTCGCGCACCACCTGGTCGGCCAGGCCGGTGTCGGTGCCCAGGGCCGTCATGAAGCGCGCGTCCAGCACCCCGTCCAGGGCCTGCGGCTGACGTCCCAGCGCCCGCGCCAGTCGCGGCGCGAAGGCCATGACCTCGACCACCAGGTCGAACAGCCTGGGCTGATTCAGGAACAGGGCCTGCACCTGCACCCCGGCGCTGAGGCCCGAGAAGAAGACGGCGAACCGGCGGAAGGCCGCGTCCGGCGCTCCCGTCCTGGCCACCGCCGTCAGCAGTTGCGGCGCCAGGCGAGTGAACAGCTCGCGTCCCCGCGCCGTGCGCGTCGCCTGGATGCGGCCGTGGTGCCAACTGCGGATCGTGTCGGACACCGTGGCGGGCTCGGAAAAGCCCATGCGGGCCAGGGTCTCCAGCGTGCCGGGGTCGTTCTCCACCCCCGTGAACACCAGGCTGCCGTAGGGCGAGGACAGGTCTTCGCCGCCCTCGAACAGTTCGCCATAGCGGGCGTTGACCCGCACCAGCAGGCGCTCGATTTCGGCGTCGAAGGCGGCCAGATCGCACTGCCCCGCCAGAGCCGCCACATCGGCGCGGCGTTCGGGATCGACGGGCAGGATGTGCGTCTGTTCGTCTGCCAGCATCTGCGCCCGATGCTCCAGCGCGCGCAGCTCGACATAGGCGGCGCGCAGTTCATCGCGCGCCTCGGGCGCGACGTGGCCGGCGGCGGTCAGGGCGTCCAGCGCCTCCAGGGTGCGCGGCGAGCGCAGGGACCGGTCGCGTCCGCCCAGGATCAGCTGCTGGGTCTGGACGTAGAACTCGATCTCGCGGATGCCGCCCCGGCCCAGTTTCAGATTGGCGCCCGCCGCCTCCAGTCCCTCGCCGGTCTTGTGAACGTGGATCTGTTTCTTGATCGACTGGATGTCGAGCACGGCCTGGTAGTCCAGGCTGCGCCGCCAGATGTAGGGGACCAGCGCCTTCAGGAAGGCGGCGCCCTCGGCCGCATCCCCGGCGCAGACGCGGGCCTTGATGAAGGCCGCCCGCTCCCAGTTCTGGCCGACGGATTCGTAGTAGGCCAGCGCCATCGGCGCCGCGACTGCGGGCGGGGTCGAGGACGGATCGGGCCGCAGCCGCAGATCGACGCGGAAGACGTAGCCGTCCGCCGTCCGCTCGGCCAGCAGGGCCGTCAGCCCCTGGGCCAGACGGTTGGCGAAGCCCTGCATCTCCACGCCCTCGGCCAGCGCCGTTTCCAGCGCTTCCGGCTCGTAGAACAGCGACAGATCGATGTCCGAGGAATAGTTGAGCTCGAACGCCCCGCCCTTGCCCATGGCCAGGACGAACAGGCCTGGAACCGGCCCGCGCGGATCGTCAGGCGCCGAGATCAGCCGCCCGCGCCTGCGCCAATCGTCAGCCGTGATCCTCAGCGCCGCCCGCGCCGCCGCATCGGCGAAGCGCGACAGGGCGCCCGTCACCTGATCCAGATCCCAGACGTCGCCCAGATCGCACAAGGCCGTCAGCAGGTGCAGTTCGGCCTTCAGCCGGCGCAGCGGCGCCTTGGCCTCGTCCGGCGCGCCGGTCAGGGCGTCGGCGCCCGCCAGAATCTCCGCCAGTCGCGTCTCAGGATCACAGTCCAACGTCAGCCGCAGCCGATCCGGCCAGCGCCGCGCCAAGCCCGCCAGATAGGGCGAGGCGGCGAAGACGGGCGTCACCGCCGCCCAGGCCGCATCCAGCGTCGCGCGCCAGCCGTCGGCGTCCGCCGCCTCGGCCAGCCGTTCATGCAGGCGCGCCGTCGCCTCGGCGTCGCGCACGGGACCGCACGGCTGCAACCGTTTCGCCAGAGCTTCGCTCACGCCTCAGCCTCAGGCGCCCGTATCGCGGCGGGTAGGATCAGGGCCACGCGCAGGCCCGGCCCGCGTCCGTCATAGACGCCCGGCCCCTCGTCCAGCTGAATGCGCCCGCCGTGCGCCTCGGCCACCGCTGTCACCAGCGACAGGCCCAGGCCCGAGCCCGGCTCGGTGCGGCTGTTGTCCAGCCGCACGAAGCGTTGCAGCACGCGTTCGCGATCCTCGTCCGGCACGCCCGGACCATTGTCGGTGACGGAAAACTCCACATCGCCGGACGAGCGCCGCCGCGCGCGGAACATCACCGCCCCGCCCTCCGGCGTATATTTGATGGCGTTGTCGATCAGATTGGCCAGGGCCTGGGCCAGGAAGGGCTGGTTGCCCTCGATCATCAGCCCCTTCTCGATCTCGGCGGCGAACTCCAGCCCCTTGTCCTCGCCC
This sequence comes from Brevundimonas sp. UBA7507, assembly GCF_002478355.1. Lineage (NCBI taxonomy): Bacteria > Pseudomonadati > Pseudomonadota > Alphaproteobacteria > Caulobacterales > Caulobacteraceae > Brevundimonas > Brevundimonas sp. UBA7507. Next base: position 130,076 of record NZ_DLNP01000005.1, read on the forward strand.
GCCGGTTCGTACAACTCGGCCATGTCGGCGGCCAGATCGGCGGCGTCGAACACCTTGGGGTCCGGCGCCCCGCCCGCCTGCAGACGGGCGATGGCCAGGACGGTGTTGAAGGTCTTGAGCAACGCGTCCGCCTCGTCCAGCGCCACGCCCAAGGCGTCCACGCCTGACGTTCGCCCCGCCTCGGCGTCGATCAGGGCGACCTCCATCTTGGCCTTCATCCGGTTCAGCGGCGTGCGCAGGTCGTGGGCGATGGCGTCCCCGGCATGGCGGATCGAGGCCATCGAGCCCTCCAGCCGGTCCAGCATCCCGTTCAGGCCCTCGGCCAGTTCGTCCAGCTCGTCGCCGGAGTGGCGGATCGGAACGCGCGTCTTCAGGTCGCCCTCCTGCACCGCCGCCACCACCCGGTTCAGACCCGCCATGGCGCGCTCGACGCCCCGGCTGATCCACAGCCCGCCGCCGACGCCCAGCACCAGCACCATGACCATCGCCCCCCACAAGGCCTGAGTCAGGCGGGCCAGATAGGCCTCGATGTCGCCGATGTCCTCGCCGACGAACAGATGTTCGCCGCCGGACAAGGTCGTTTCCACGCCGATAGCGCCGCGACGACGCACACGCCCGTCCTCATCCGTGTCGGTCAGGCGGAAGTCGTCCCAGCGCGCCGTCGACGGCGGCGCGTCCGCCTTGGGCGGGTCCAGCGGCGATTCCGAGACATTGCCGGTGATGACCGAGCGGTCCGGCGCCATCAGCAGATAGAGGTAGGGCCCGCCCTTCAGCGTGCGTTCGACCAGCACCTGGTTCAACGCATCGCGCCCTCGTGTGCGATAGACGGCGGTCAGCCCCTCGACCTCAGCCTTGACGCTGGCCTCGGCCCGCGCCCGCGCCTCGGACGCCGAGGCGAAGTAGACATAGGCCAGCACAGCACTGGCCGTCGCCACGAACAGCGCGAGAAACAGCAGCGTCAGCCGAAAGGGCGTGCGGCGGAAGAGCGAGGGCAGTTTCATGCCGGGGCCTTACGCCTCCAGCCGGTACCCCGCGCCGCGCACGGTCTGCAGCATGGCCTTGTCGAAGCCCTTGTCGATCTTGGAGCGCAGACGGCTGATGTGCACGTCGATGACGTTGGTCTGGGGGTCGAAATGGTATTCCCAGACCTTCTCCAGCAGCATGGTGCGCGTCACCGACTGGCCCGCGTGGCGCATCAGGAACTCCAGCAGCTGGAACTCGCGCGGCTGCAGGTCGATCTCCTGCCCGTCGCGATGAACCGTGCGGGCGATCAGGTTCATCTCCAGATCGCCGACCTTGAGCACCGTCTGGACCCCGCCCGTCTCGCGGCGACGCGACAGAGCCTCCACCCGCGCGACCAGTTCGGCCAGGGCGTAGGGCTTGACCAGATAGTCGTCGCCGCCCGCCTTCAGGCCCGTGACGCGATCCTCGACCTCGCCCAGGGCCGACAGGAACAGGACCGGAGTCTGATCGCCGCCCTTACGGATGGTCTCGACCATGCCGACGCCGTCCAGGCGCGGCATCATGCGGTCCACGACATAGACGTCGTAGCCGCCCTTCTGCGACTCAAGCAGGCCGAAGGCGCCGTCCACCGCATGGGTGACTTCGTGCCCGGCCTCGCTGAGGCCGCGCACCATGGCGGTCGCGGCCTCGGCGTCGTCCTCAACCACCAGAATACGCATGCAGCCTCCCAAAAAAGATTCGGCGGCGATGTTAGCGCATCGCCGCCGATCCCGTGAGTTACGCCTTATTCAGACTTGGCGAAGGGCAGAACCACCGAAGAATTGCCCGCCGGGGTTCGCACCAACAGGAAGACCCCCGGCCGCCCCGCCGCTCGCGCCGCGTCGACAGCCGCCTTCAGATCGGCCTCGGTACGGACCACGCGGTTGTTGGCGCGCTGGATGACCGTGCCGACCGGCATCCGCATCTTGCCTGCTTCCGAACGCGGAGCGACGGCGGTGACCACCACGCCCTGCATATCCTCCGGTATCGAATAGCGCTGACGCAGGGCCGCAGTGATCGGCGTCACCGTCATGCCCTCGATCGACTGGCCGACCGCCGCGCCGTCCTCGCCCGGTTGCTGAGCGCCTGAATCCTGGCCGCCGTTCAGTTCGGCTTCGGACGGACGGGTGCCGGCGCGGATGTTCAACGTCTGGCGCTTGCCGTCGCGCAGAACTTCCAGCCGCAGCGTGTCGCCGGGCTTGGCGCGGGCCACGCGGCGAGTCAGTTCGGTCGAGCTGTCGACCGCATCGCCGTTCACGCTGACGACCACGTCGCCGATCTGCATCCCGCCACGTTCGCCAGGGGCGCCGGCCGTCACCTCGGCGACATAGGCGCCCTTGGTGTCTTCGCTCAGCCCCAGGGCGGCCGCCGCATCCTTGGACAGGGTCTGGATCTGCACGCCCAGATAGCCGCGCTCCACCGTTTCGCCGCGCATCAGCTTGTCGGTGACGGCCTTGGCCGTGGTCGCCGGAATGGCGAAGCCGATGCCGACCGAGCCGCCCGACGGCGAGAAGATCGCCGTGTTCACCCCGATCACGCGGCCATAGATGTCGAAGGTCGGCCCGCCCGAGTTGCCCCGGTTGATGGCGGCGTCGATCTGCAGATATTCGTTGTAGCCGGCCGGGTCGATGTCGCGCGACTTGGCCGAAACGATGCCCGCCGTCGCCGTGCCGCCCAGGCCGAAGGGGTTGCCCACGGCGATGACCCAGTCGCCGACGCGCGGCTCGGCGCTTTCTTCAAAGCTGACGAAGGGGAAGGCCGAACCTTCCACCTTGATGACCGCCAGGTCGGTGCCCTCGTCGCGGCCGATCAGCTTGCCCTTCAACTCACGGCCGTCGCTGAATTTGACGTTGATCTCCTCGGCGTTCTCGACGACGTGGTTGTTCGTCACGATGAAGCCGTCGGCCGAGATCAGGAAGCCCGAACCGGCGCCCAGGGCCGTGGTCGAATTGTCTTCGCCCTCCTCGCCCGATCCGCCCGGCGCGCCGGGGATGGGCACGGCGCCGAAGCCGGGGATCTGGAACACGCCGCCGCGCGGGCGCTGGACGCGGGTCTTCACATCGATCTGCACCACGGCGGGGGCGACCTGCTGGAATATGTCGGCGAAGCTGAGCGGCGCGCCCTGCGGCGGGGCGAAGGCCAAGGCTCCGGCCCCGGCCGAGGGAACCAGCTGTCCGACCTTGGCGGCGGGCGCGGCTTCGGCGCCCGGCCAGGTGATGACCCCGCCCGCCGTCGCGGCGGCGGCGAAGGTCAGGCCGACAGCGGCCCCCAGAATGAACTCCTTGCGTTTCAGCATCGTCGTCCTTGCAGTCTCTACTGGCGGATACGGAAAAGCTCCGTTCGCCCATGGATATAGGGCGTTACGGCTCAAGCCAATGCACGCCGTCGCGATGATTGTTCCTGATCGTCGTTCGCGATGTGGCGCGTCTGCGTCAGGAAGGCGGCGAAAGGCTTTCCAAACGGACAGGCTCAGGCGTTCTCGTCGTCCGCCGTCAGGGCGGCCAGGGCGCGTTCTTCTTCAGGCGTCAGGGGGGCGGCCTCGCTCGTCCCGCGCCGACGCGCGCGCAGGGCCAGCACCACGCCGGCCCCCGCCGCCAGGGCGAAGGGGCCGAACCACAACAGCCAGGTGCCGATCCGCAGCGGCGGCTGGAACAGCACATAGTCGCCGTAGCGGCGCAGCAGGTCGGCCTTGATCTCGTCGTCGGTCTTTCCGACGGCGATCTGTTCACGCACCAGGCCGCGCAGGTCGGCCGCGATGCCCGCCGGGCTGTCGGCGATGGATTCGTGCTGGCAGACGACGCAGCGGATATCGCCGAACAGGGCGCGGGCGCGGGCCTCCTGCGCAGGATCCGTCAGCGGACGATCCGGCGCGGGCGGCGGCTCAGCCAGCGCGGGCGCGGCGGCGCCGGCCAGCAGGACGGCGGCGAACAGGGCGGCGGCGCGCTTCATGCCTGCGCCTCGACTGGCTCGACTGGCTGGGCGGCCTTCTTCACGCGCGAGCCCGCCCCGACGCGCAGGCGCCGGTCCAGCAGGGAGATCAGTCCGCCCAGCGCCATCAGCGCCGGTCCCAGGAAGATCAGCCGCGCCCAGGGATTATAATAGATGCGCACGATCCAGGCGCGCTCGCCCGTGTCCGTCGCCGCCCGATCGCCCATGACGGCGTAGACGTCGTCCAGCCCGCGGAAGTCGAGGCCGACCTCGGTCGTCGTCTGGCCGCCCGCCGGGAAGAAGCGGCGCTCGGCGGTGATGACGCGCTCGGGCGCGCGGCCGTCCGCCGACATGATGGTCAGACGGCCCTGCTCGGCCAGATAGTTCGGCCCCTCGATGACCTGCACCGCGTCCAGCCGCGCCTTCCACGGCCCGGCGGCGACTTCGCCGCCCAGCGGAAGGGCGGCGGCGGCCTCGGCCTTGAAGCTGGTCTCAACCACGGCCCCCAGGATGAAGACGCCCAGACCGGCGTGGGCGAGCGCCATGCCCCAGGCGCCCAGCGGCAATCCCTTGGCCCGGCGCAGGGTCTCAGGCAAAGGCGCGCGAAAGGCCTTGGTCCGCACGCCAAGCTCCGCCAGCGCGCCGCAGATCAGCCACGCCCCGACGCCCAGCCCTGCGGCGGCCAGCGCCTTCTTGGGCTCGAACAGGAAGAAGGCGGCGAAGGCGGCAGCGATCGCCAGGGCGGCGGCCAGCCACAGGCGCTGCAAGGCCCCCTTCAGATCCCCCCGCTTCCAGGCCAGCAGCGGCCCGGCGGGCAGGATCAGACAGGCCACGATCATCAGCGGATTGAAGACGGCGTTGAAATAGGGCGGGCCGACCGAGATGGTCGCCCCCGTCGCCGCCTCAAGGATCAAAGGATAGAGGGTGCCCAGCAGCACCGTGGCCGCCGCCGCCGTCAGGAACAGGTTGTTCAGCACCAGCGTCCCCTCCCGGCTGACCGGGGCGAAGGCGGCGCCCGGCCGAATGGCCGGGGCGCGCAGGGCGAACAGGATGAAGGCCGCGCCCGCCGCCACGCCCAGAATGGCCAGCAGCATCATCCCCCGCTGGGGATCGACGGCGAAGGCGTGGACGCTGGTCAGCACGCCCGAGCGCACCAGAAACGCGCCCAGCATGGAGAAGGTGAAGGCCAGGATCGCCAGGAAGACAGTCCAGCCCGCCAGCGCCCCGCGCCGCTCGGTGACGATGGCCGAGTGCAGCAGGGCCGCGCCCGCCAGCCACGGCATGAAGCTGGCGTTCTCGACCGGATCCCAGAACCACCAGCCGCCCCAACCTAGCTCGTAATAGGCCCAGAAGGAGCCCAAGGCGATGCCCACGGTCAGCAGAGCCCAGGACGCCAGCGCCCACGGCCGCACCCAGCGGCCCCAGGCCGGATCGACGCGCTTCTCGATCAGGGCGGCGACCGCCAGGGAGAAGCAGACCGAAAACCCGACATAGCCGCCGTAGAGCAGCGGCGGGTGCACCGCCAGCGCCGGATCCTGCAGCAGGGGGTTCAGCGACGCGCCCTGCACCGGCGCCGGGTCCAAACGGAAGAAGGGGTTGGAGGTGAAGGCGGCGAAGGCCAGGAACAGGCTCGACAGGGCCGCCTGCACGGCCACGGCCGAGGTCTTCAGCCCGAACGGCAGGCCGCGCGCCAGCGCCAGCGCCCCGCCGAAGACCGTCATCACCAGACACCACAGCAGCAGCGAGCCTTCATGGCTGCCCCAGGCGGCGGCGACCTTGTAGAAGACCGGCTTGTCGGTGTGGCTGTTCATGGCCACGTTCGACACCGAGAAGTCCGACACCACGAAGGCGTAGATCAGGGCGGCAAAGGCCAGGGCGATCGCCGCGGCCGAGGCCAGCATGGCGCCGCCCCCCGCCCCGGCCAGCACCGGACTGAGCCGCAGACGCCCCGCCGTGGTCAGCGCCAGACTCAGCACCGACAGCACCAGCGCCAGGATCAGGGCGAAGGCGCCCAGTTCGACGATCAACGCTTACGCCCCCTGTTGCGCAGGCACGGCGGACGCCGCCGCATCGTCGGGCCGCCACTCGCCCTTTTCCTTCAGCCGGTCGGCGACTTCGCGCGGCATATAGGTCTCGTCATGCTTGGCCAGCACCTGACTGGCCTCGAAGGTGCGGTCGGGACGGAAGGCGCCTTGCGCCACAATGCCCTGCCCTTCGCGGAACAGGTCGGGCAGGTCGCCGTGATAGATCACCCGCGCCGTCGCCCCGTTGTCGGTGACGACGAAGACGACCGAGCCGTCAGCGGCCTTGGTCACGCTGCCCGCCTCGACCAGACCGCCCAGACGGATCATCTGACCGGCGGGCACCTTCTGCGGCGTCACCTCCGACGGGGAATAGAAAAAGGTCACATTGTCCTTCATCGCCCACAGCGACAGGCCGACAGCCAGCGCCAGCACGGGCGCCGCAGCGATCACGACCCACAGGCGACGACGCGCCTTGGGCGATTTGGGCAACCAGCTCATGTCAACGATCCGAAGACGGCGGAAAACACCGCCGCGTATAAGGCGGGAGCCAGGGTCGGCCAACGGCTCATCGCGCCGCTCCGGCCAGGCGATTCTGCAGGTCGGCGCGGCGCGGATCCGACGGCGCCAGCACGGCGATCAGCGGCGTCCACATGGCCTCGGCCTCGGCGCGGTCGCCGCGCGCCAGAGCCGCGTCGCCCAGATAGAAGCGCGCGCCCAACTGATCGGGGTCCAGCTTGACCGCCTGACGGAAGGCCGCCTCGGCGTCGCCGTCGACCGCGCCGTCATTGGCCCGCACCAGACTTTCGCCCAGCCGCGCCCAGCTCTGGGCGTCGTCCGGCTGGATGGCCAGGGCGCGGCGGAAGGCCGAGGCCGCGCCGATGGGATCGCCCGCCTCGAACCGGGCGGCGCCCAGCATGGTCAGGGCCAGACGGTCGTCGGGCCGGTCCTTGACCACCTGCCCCAGCACGGCCGCGACCTGAGCCGGCTCCAGCGCCTCGGGCGTCGAGGCCCATTCGCGCACGCGGGTCTCATAGGCCTGATCCTTCATGCCAGGCGCGCCGAAGACGGCATAGAGGCCCAGCGACGCGGCGGCGGCGGCTCCGATCCCGCCCAGCACCCAATAGCGGTCGGCCGGGCGCGACGCCGGACGGCGATCCGCGCGCTGGGCGGCCAGCAGGCGACGGCCCGCTTCGGCTCGCGCGGCGGTCCAGCTCGCCTCGTCCAGCAGGCCCCGCGCCTTCAGCCGGTCCAGCTCGGCCAGTTCGCGTGCGCCCGCGTCGCGGTCCGCCACGCTTTCCGCCTCGGCCCCGCGCCGGGCGGCGGACAGCACCGCCAACCCCGCCAGCGCGGTCACAAGAGCCGTCATGATCCAGAAGATCGCCATGGCCGCCGCTGTAGCGGATCAGGCGGCCGGAGGCGAGGCGCGCGACGCCGCACCTGACGCCATCAATCGCCGCCGCACCGTGCGCGACGCCTCGCGCGCGCCGATCAGGCCCAGAAGCTCGGCGGTCAGGACGATGCGCTTCCGCGCCGCCGTCTCATCGGCGGCCAGGCCGTCGTTGAGCCGCTCCATGGCTTCATCGGCCCAGGCGGCCAGGCGGCCGGTCAGGGCCTCGGCCGTCTGACGCCGCTCCGCCTCGCAGCCGAACACGGCCGCCGGGCCGCGCACCAGGCCCACCAGCGCCGACAAGGCCCGCGCCCGGTCCGCCGCGATCTCATCGACCGCTCCGTCCAGCCGGGGCGTCGGCCGCGTCATGCGCCCGACCAGGGCGGTCCGCTCGACCGGCAGGACGGCGTCCACCGCCCGCTCGGCCGCGCTGAAGCGTTCGGACAGGCTGAGCGCCACCTTCAGCCGCGCCTGCCGCACCGCCTTGCCCCAGGCGCTGTCGGCCTTGAGCGGCAGGGCCATGTCGATCTCGGCCAGGGTCTCGGCGCACCAGTCCAGATCGGCCTTGAAGGCGTCCAGGTCGGCCTCGCCCCCGGCCGGGTCGAAGGCGGCGGCCTCGGCGGCCCGACGCGCCAGGGCCAGCAGGATGCGATCGACGAACAGGCCCAGTTCGCTTTCGCCCAAGGCCGTCTCGGCGCTGAGCTCGCGCCCGCCCGGCGCGGCCAGGGCGGCGACGCGCAGGATCAGACGCGCATCCTCCAGATGGGCGAAGATGATCTCCAGCAGGCGGCTGGCCCCCTCGGGGGCGATCCCGGCCGCCTGGCGCAGCGCCAGCTTCAGCTCCGCCGCCGTTTCCGGCCCCGAACGGCCGATCCAGTCGGGCAGGTGCGGCAAGGCTCTGCGCGCCGTCGCCGCCAAGTCAAGGCAGGCCGCCAGCTCCTGCGCTTGTCCAGACGCGTCCTCCGGCCAGATCTCGCCCGCCCGGTCGCGCAGGGCGAAGGCGGCGCTGAGGCACAGGCGGTCGGCGATCATGCGCGACAGGTCGTCAGCGCGATCCAGCTGCGGCAGCAGTTCCGGCTCGCCGCGGGTAGCGCTGCGCCACAGCCGCCCCAGCACCGCCGGCGGAAAGCCGAGACCCGGCAGGCCGTCGGCGCGCGGCTGAAACAGAGGCAGAAGGGGCCCGAAGGCGATGTTGCGGCGACGCCGGTCCAGCGCTTCGACCTCGATCATGTCGCGCAGGTCCGCCGCCCGGTCGCCCGCCATCGTCCCCGCCAGCCCCGAAAGCTGCGTCAGAACCCGGTCCGGACACCGTTCGATCAGCTGGGCCAAGGCGGCCCTCTGGGCGACCGACAGGTCCGCCATTCCCACTCCTCCGGCCGTACAGATTCACAGCCACGGCGCCGAGGGTGCGCCATCGTGGGTTAACAGGGGATTTGAGGCGTGTTCGATAGCGTGGACAGGATCGCCCGGGCTTTGAGCGAACCTCGTTTGTCGTCTCTTGCGGCTAGGCTGCAAACCCGCAGAATAGCTCCTTCTCTGGTGCGAGGGGTTGCAGGTCTGATGAAACCAGCCGTGGTGATGGTGGATGTCGATGGCGTCGTGGTTCGTCACCCCGATCCTGCTGGATGGTCCGCTCGCATCGAAGAAGACCTGGGCGTTCCCCGTCAGGCGCTGCAAGACCGCTTCTTCAAGCCGAGCTGGGACGATGTCGTTCACGGCCGCGCGCCCCTGCGGGCCAGACTGGAGCCTGTGCTCGCGGAAATTGCGCCGCACGTCAGTTGCAATCAGTTGATCCGCTACTGGTTTGAAGGCGACGCCCATCTGGACAAGGCCCTGCTGCTGCAACTGGCTGAGGTCCGGGCGTCAAGCGTGCCGCTGCACCTGGCGACCGTTCAGGAGCATGAACGCGCGTCCTATCTGTGGGATACGCTCAAGCTTCGAGAAAAGTTTGACGACATCCACTATGCCGCGCAGCTTGGCGTTTCGAAGCCGTCACAGGAGTTCTATGCGGCGGTCGAGCAACGCGCGGGCCTGCCCGCGTCGGCGATCGCCTTCATCGACGACACCGAAAAGAACGTCGAAGCCGCACGTTCGCGCGGCTGGAATGCTGCGCTTTGCCCCCCCCCCCGCGCAACGCTCAGCACGCTCATTCCAGAACTGAGCGATTAGCCGCAGCATCCGTCAATGTCGCTTTCGACCCGTTGCGGAAATTGGGCTGAGATCTAAAGATGACGCATGGCAAGCAAGACGAAGATAAAACTGGTGGTGGCGGCTGATGAGCCCGCTCTGTTTTATTCGTCAGTCCAGCAAGCCGAAACGGACCTTGAAGCCATCGATGTGCGGAATGGCGTCTATCCCATAGCCTACGGCCCCGACGGCCAAGTCTTCAAACTGGAAGCCATAGGAGACCGGGTGCGCATCGCACAGGCGGAGGGGCTACCGCCCAAGCCCGACGATCTTCGCGCGCTGCTACTTCGCTACCTGTCCGCCACTGGCGTCTATGACGTCGGAGAGGCGGAGCCGCTTGGGAGCCTGCTGGCGCGGTGCGATGCGGCAGCGGACTAGCGTCTGCTACCCACCCTTAAGAGAACATCGGTTCATGAACTGTTGCGGACTATGGTGGCTAGTTGATAAGGAGAGGCGATGATTATCACCACGATGTTTTTGGTTTTTAGCCAATCAGTCCTCCCAGTAGCGGCGCGGCCTGAACCTATCGTTTGTGAACGGTCGGAGCGTGATCCAGTTACGGGATCGCGTCTGTGGTGCCCTGCTGAGGTCGAGGTACGGATACCGCGACGCGCGTTAACGACAGCCCCAATCGTTGAGGTCGGCAAGGGATGGGCATTGTTGAAATGCGATCTAGGCGACAACGGCGCGACCACGGCCTGTAGTCTTGTTGATGAATCGGAACCCGGTTCTCCGTTCGGCATATGGGCGACGCGAGTTCAGCTTAGGGCGATCGCCCAGGGAACGGATGGCAATTCGCCTGCGCCTGGCGACAGCTATTACGCCTTTGCTCGATGGGAAGTTCGGTAACGTCCGCTTTCCACCCGTTGCGGACATAAGCTCTGGACTGCAAGCTGACCCCATGGGAACGAAATTCAGCGCTGAAGATGCGTGCGTCTACGAAGCTCTAGATCGCCTCTTGTTTCGTCAGTGGGATCCCATTGGTGTTTCGGACATGGAGGGATGGGCTGACGATGAATATCGAGCCTATCTGCCCGAATTCTGGAAGTTGGTGCGATCCGGCTCCACAGAAACACAAATCGTCGAATATCTCGCAGAGATCGAACGTGATCGGATCGAGTTCGAAACCAGCGACGAGCACAGGCTGGACATCGCGCGAAAAGCTATCGCCTTGGTCGCAACTTGGCGCCTAGCGGTTCGCCCTTAGCGAAGGGCCCTCCGCGCCTCTACGCCCTCACCCCTCCGCCGCGGGCAGCTCCAGCACCACCTTCAGGCCGCCCATGTCGCTGTCGGCCAGGGTGACGCGGCCGCCGTAGGCGCGGGTCAGTTCGTCGACGATCGACAGGCCTAGGCCCGTGCCAGGCGTGTCCTCGTCCATGCGGGTGCCGCGTTTCAGGGCCGTGTCGCGCTGGTCGGCGGGCAGGCCGGGGCCGTCGTCCTCGACCACGGCGATCATCTGGCCCGGCGTCGACGGCCCAGCCGAGATGCGGACCCGGCGACGACACCATTTGGCGGCGTTCTCGATCAGATTGCCGAAGATCTCCTGCAAGTCCTGACGCTCGCCCAAAAAGGCCAGGTCGTCGGGGGCGCGCCAGTCGATCTCGACGACCTTGGTCTCGAACACCCGCTCCAGCATGACGGCCATCTCGTCCAGCACCTCGGCCACGGCAGTGCGTTCGCCCAGGCCGTGGGCGGCGCGGGCGGCCGCGCGGGCGCGGCGCAGATGGTGGTCGACCTGATCCTGCATCACCTTGGTCTGGCGGCGGATCAGGTCCGGCAGCGGTCCTTCCTTCGTCCCGGCCTCGGCCAGCATGACGGCCAGAGGAGTCTTCAGGGCGTGGGCCAGGTTGCCGACGTGAGTGCGCTGACGCTCGACCGTCTCCTGATTGTGGGCCAGCAGGCGATTGACCTGTTCGGCCAGGGGCTGGATCTCGACCGGATAGGCGCCCTCGACCCGATGCGAGCGGCCCTGGCGCACGTCGGAAATCTCGTCGCCCAAATCAAAGAGCGGGCGCAGGCCCACCTGCACCTGGATGAAGACCGCCGTCACCAGCCCCGCCCCCAGCAGCAGCATGGCGATCCAGGTGACGGTGGCGAACTGTCGGGTGTCGGCGTCGACATCCGAGCGGTCGATCCCGGCGAAGAAGATCACCGGCCGGTCGCGGCCCGGCAGTTGCTTCATGCTGGCGGCGATGCGCAGGGGCTCGCCCTTGGGGCCGTCCTCGGCGTTGTAGCTGATTGTCTGGCCGAAGGCCGAGCGCAGGCGGTTGGTCAGGTCGGGGCCGTGCTCCAGCTCCGCCTCGCCCAGGGAGGCCGATTGCGCCAGAACCTGCATCCCGCCTGTCGGCGTCGGCTCGGCCACCATCCAGTATTTGCCGGACAGCAGGCGCTGAGTGCGGGCGTCCTGAATCTCACCGATGAAGACCTTGCCTTCGGGCGTGATGGTGGCGGCCACGACCGCCTCGTCGATGGTGTCGCCCAGGATATTGCCCAGGCGGCGCAGGGCCGATTCCTGGAACACTGCGGTCAGCACCACGGCCGCCGCCGCCAGGGCGATCAGGATCCACGCCGCCGCCAGCCAGATCAGCCGCCGCGTCAGCGAGCGGCCAGGCCGACCGAACCAGCGGCCCCATTGCGCGCGATCAGGCCGGGTCTGACCTCGGGATTGGCCCGTCATGCGGCGCTCAGGCCGCGTCGCTCTCGCCGGCCAGCGGCGACAGGCGGTAGCCCAGGCCGCGTACGGTCTCGATGCGGTCGGCCCCGATCTTCTTCCTCAAGCGGCCGACGAAGACCTCGATGGTGTTGGAATCGCGGTCGAAATCCTGATCGTAGAGGTGTTCGACCAGTTCGGTACGGCTGATGACCCGGCCCTGGTGCATCATCAGATAGTGCAGCAGGCGATACTCCAGACTGGTCAGGCGCAGAGGCTCGCCGTTGACCGTGGCCCGCGCCGCGCGCGGGTCCAGGCGCAGGCCGCCGCAGCTCAGCGTCGCCGCCGCATGGCCGGCCGAGCGGCGCAGCAGGGCGCGCAGGCGCGCCAGCAGTTCTTCCGTATGGAAGGGCTTGGTCAGATAGTCGTCGGCCCCGGCGTCGAAGCCGGCCACCTTGTCCGACCAGGCGCCACGCGCCGTCAGGATCAGCACGGGCGTCGCCTTGCCCTCGCGGCGCCAGCGCTCCAGCACCGACACGCCGTCGATCTTGGGCAGGCCCAGGTCCAGCACCACCACGTCATAGGGTTCGGTATCGCCCAGGAACCAGGCTTCTTCGCCGTCCGGGGCGTGGTCGACGGCGTATCCGGCGTCGGTCAGGGCGGTCTTCAGCTGGCGCGACAGATCGACGTCGTCCTCGACAAGCAGAACCCGCATTCAGTCGTCCCCGCGAACCCGGCCGGAGCGGCCGTCAACCTGGATGTCCGACACGCGGCCGCCCGGATATTCCCAGCGCACCACATAGTCGCCGCCGCGCTCCTGCACGCCCAGCATCCGGCCGGGACGGCCCGACTGGACGCGGCGCGCCACGTCGCCGGGATTGGCGCGCGGGCCGCTGTCGCCGCGCGGCATGTCGCGCAGGCCTTGCCCCGGATAGTTCGGTCCGGAGGAGCTGCGGAATTGCTCCCGGCGATCATCGTCGCGATCCCGGTCGCGGCCGCGCGACTGAGCCGCCGCGTCCGTCAACGGGACGAGGGCGATCAGGCCGGCCAAAAGAAGGGCTCGAATACGCATCATGGATCGCGGTCTAAACCAGGGCCTCTGAACAGCGGCTGAACGCGCAGTCTACCGGCGTTCAGTCCAAAGAGGAACGTCGAGGGATGGAATCTCCGTCGCGGTTTCACACGCGAACCGCCCAGCATGACCACAATGTCACGCTGATGAACCCTATCTGAAGCGCGCCGTTCAGACGCGGCTCAGGCGCGGCGGGGTCATCTGGCGTCAACGCAGCCGATCGGTTGCGTCCAGATGAAGGAGCCCGACCATGGCCAAGTTCAAAACCCTGATGATTCCCGTCCTGGCCGCGACGACGGCCGCCGCCGCACTCGGCGCCGCCCTGCCGGCCGCTGCGCAATCCTATCGCCACGCGCCAGTCTATGAGAGCCGCCATGACGGCTGGCGGTCGATCGACCAGCGCAAATACAATCTGGACCGCCGCATCGACCAGGGCGTCCGCACCCGCCAGCTCAGCGTCCGCGAGGCCAGCCGCCTGAAGAGCGAGTTGAACAGCCTTGTGCGGCTGGAGCGCGCCTATCAGCGCGACGGCCTGAGCCGACGCGAACGCATGGAGCTGGACCGCCGCTACGACGCCCTGTCGGCCAAGGTCCGCTATGAGCGCCGCGACCACAACGGCCGCCGCTGGTAAGCCGGACACGCGCCGACCTTCGAAAGGCTGCGGGAGACGTCCCGCAGCTTTTTTCGCGTCTACTTCACTTAAGGAGGGCGGCCGGGCTGGAGGACGGCGCCCCGCCTGCCTATCTTGGCCTTATGTCCATCACCCGTCTTGATAGTCGCGCCCTGATCCGCGTCAGCGGCCCCGACGCCCGCCCTTTCCTGCACAATCTGCTGACCCAGGACGTGGAGACGATAAAACCGGGCGAGCTTCGCTTCGGCGCCCTGCTGTCGCCGCCGGGACGGCTGCTGTTCGACCTGTTTATCTGGGGCGAGGAGGACGGCGTCGTGCTGGACGTCGCGGCCGAGCGGCGCGACGCCCTGGTCCAGCGGCTGAGCCTCTACAAGCTGCGCGCCCAGGTCGAGGTCATGCCCATCCCCGAGGCGGTCTTCGTCGGCTGGGGCGCGGATGTTCCCGAGGGCTTCGTCGCCGACCCGCGCCTGCCCGGCCTGGGCGGCCGCCGCTGGGGCGATCAGAGCGAGACCGACGCGGCCGAGGCCGACTGGCAGGCACACCGCCTGACCTTGGGCGTGCCCGATCCGACCCAGGACGCCCTGATGGACAAGACCTATCCGATCGAGGCGGACTTCGACCTGCTGAACGGCATCGACTTCCACAAGGGCTGCTTCATCGGTCAGGAGACGACCTCGCGCATGAAGCGGCGTGGCACGATCAAGAACCGGATGATGGCCATCGCCTTCGACGGCCCCGCCCCCGAACGCGGCGCCGAGGTGCTGAACGGCAAACTGCGCGCGGGGGAAGTCATGACCGGCGCCGAGGGACGCGCCATCGCCCTGATGCGGCTGGACCGCATGGACGGCGATCTGACCGTCGAGGGCCGCCCCGTGCGAGTCGAGAAGCCCGCCTGGATCCCTGATTTGTAAGGCTAAATCCGGCAAAACGGAAAATCTGCTTGTCGCGATGTAAAAGTCGCTTGACGAAAACACGCCCCCGTTAGTAAAGTTCACTTGTCAACACGACAGGGGAGCTTGTCATGAATACCGAAATCACCGCCGCCGACGCCGCCGCCCGCAACAAGAAGAAGATGGACGACCTGACCGTCGCCCTGTGCGCCCTGACCGTGGTCGGGGTCAGCGCCACCGCCGCCACGCCGTTCTGGCCCGAAGCCTGGGGCCGCGCCCCATCGATCGGCGTCGTCGTCCTGGCCGCCGGACTGGCCGTCTTCCTGGCCCTGCACACCCTCTACTGGTGGCGCAGCCTGGATGAGGCCGCCAAGGAAGCCCACAAATGGGCCTGGTGGTGGGGCGGGAATCTGGGCTTCGTCGCCGGCGGCGCGACCGTCGTCATCGCCGCCCTGGCCGGCGTGAACCTGCTGCCCGCCGCCGTGGCGCACACCGACGCGGCCCTGATCGCCCTGGGCGTCGCCGCCGCCTTCGCCGCTCAGGCCGTCGGCTACGGGATCGCCTGGTGCGGCTGGTGGATCGCCCGCCGATGACCAGCGCCTTCATCAACCGCCTCAAGGTCTTCCGCGCCGAGCGCGACTGGACCCAGGCCGACCTGGCCGAACGCCTCGGCGTCTCGCGCCAAACCGTCCAGGCGCTGGAGAAGGGTCGCTACGACCCGTCCCTGCCGCTGGCCTTCCGCATCGCCCGCCTCTTCGGCCAGCCGATCGAAGCCATCTTCATCGCCTGAGCCCGCCTGCCCTTCTCGTTCAATCGACACATCGAAATCCAAAGGACCGTCATCATGTTCAACCTGTTCTCGACCGCCGCCGATCGTTTCTCGGGCTTCGCCATGGGCGTCTGCGGCGCCCTGCTGATCAGCCTGGCCGTCCAGGCCGTGCCGACCTTCGGCCGCTCCGCCGAAACTCCGGCGGACGCCGTCGCCCAGATCGTCGCCCGCTGATCCCTCTTCACGCCTCGCCTGCCCGCTCCCGGCCCCTGCGCTGACGAGCCTTCCGTCGCCCGCATCTGAGCTCGCGACGCCTGAAACCCCTACAATCCAAGGATACTGCAATGACCCTCGCACGCCGCATGGGCCAGTCGGCCAACCATGTCTCGCGCTTCGCCGCCGGCCTTCTGGCGGCGCTGGCCGCCTCCGCCGCCCTGGCCGCCGCGCCCGGCGCCGCTCACGCCGAACAGGCTGCGCCCGCCCCCGCCGTCGCTGCCATCCCCCGCGCCGAGGGCGCCGGTCCGCCGCTGTGGGTGGTCAAGGACGCGGACTCCACCGTCTATCTGTTCGGCACGGTCCATCTGTTGCGACCTGGCACGGCCTGGGGCTCGGACAAGGTGGACGCCGCCTTCGCCAGCGCCTCGGACATCTGGGTCGAGATCGCCGATCAGGACGATCAGGCGGTCGTCATGCCGGTGATCCAGCAGCACGGCGTCGATCCGTCCCGCCCCCTGTCGTCGGTCCTGTCGGCCGAGGACTTCGCCGCCTTCGACAAGGTCGCCCAGGCGAACGGCGCCAGCGCGGCCGCCCTGGACGCCTACCGCCCCTGGCTGGCGGCCTTCATGATCTCCATGTCCGGCCCGACCGAGGCCGGCTATCGATCTGAAGCGGGCGTCGACAAGACGCTGATGGATCGCGCCCGCTCCGAAGGCAAGGCGCTGCACGGCTTCGAGACCGCCGACATCCAGGTGCGCCTGATCGCAGGCATGAGCGAAGAGGCGCAGGTGGCCTACCTGAACCACTTTGTCCGCAACACCGACCGCATCGTCGCCAATCTGGATGAAACCGTGGCCGCCTGGCTGAAAGGCGACATCGCCGAAACGGGCCGTCTGAACCGCGCCAATACCCGCGACGTGCATGAAGACATCCACCGCGCCGCCCTGATCGACCGCAACAGCGACTGGACCCGCCAGATCGAGGCGATGATGAAGGGTTCAGGCACGGCCTTCGTCGCCGTTGGCGCCGCTCACCTGATGGATCAGGACAGCGTCATCGACATGCTGACCGCGCGCGGCTTCACGGTCGAGCGACTGTAGGACGCCCCGCAAAACCCCATGAAGGCCCGGCGGAAACGTCGGGCCTTTTCGCTTGCGCCGCCGGAACATTCCAGCAACATCGCGCCATGACCGAATCCGAAAAGGCGGAAGGCCGCTGCGGCTGGTGCGGGACGACGGACCCGCTCTACATCGCCTATCACGACACCGAATGGGGCGTGCCAGAATACGACGCCCGCGCCCTGTGGGAGAAGCTGGTTCTGGACGGCTTCCAGGCCGGGCTGGCCTGGATCACCATCCTGAGAAAGCGCGAGGGGATGCGCGAGGCTTTCGACGGCTTCGACCCCGAGATCGTCGCCCGCTACGGCGAGACGGACCGCGCCCGCCTGCTGGCCGACCCGCGCATCATTCGCTCCGGCGCCAAGATCGACGCCGCCGTCAACGGCGCCCGCATCTGGCTGGACATTAGGGATAGCGGCGAGGACTTCTCGGCCTGGCTGTGGTCCTTCGTCGGCGGCAAACCGCTGGTGAACCAGTGGGACCATTTCCGCGAGGCCCCGACCCAGACCGCCGAAAGCGTCGCCATGGCCAAGGCCCTGAAGGCGCGCGGCTTCAAGTTCTGCGGGCCGGTCATCACCTACGCCTTCATGCAGGCGGTCGGCATGGTGAACGACCACCAGATGACGTGTTTTCGGCATGGGGAGGTGGGTGAAATGGGCGCCGGCAACGGCTGATTTCAGGACACTCGCGATTGTCCGCCTAAGACCCTTAGCGGGCCTCGGGTTCGACAACACCTAAGCTGACGAGTTCGCTGTAATTGGACGGATCGCAATCCACCCCAACCCACAGGTCATCTTGGTCGCCGATGAAGTCTTTGCCGCCCGTCCCTACCCAAAAGGAGCCGTTGGTCGTTCGGTGTTTGACCCCGACAACCCGCCGATGTTCGTCGTCAGGCAAGGTGAAAAGTTCAACCGACGTGAGGCTCGAGCCGATCAGACCAATCCAAAGATCGCCAGCAGCCTGAATGCGATCCAGTGAATGCGCGCCCCATGCCGCATCCTGTGCTGTCGCCAGAACGAAACGATCTTCTACCTGCCGCCAAGAAAGGTTGATGGCATCCTGGTTGGTAAAGCGGACAAACGCCGCACCGGAAAACGAATACGACGCCATTTGCAGTTCTGAGGCGAGTTTCGGTGTATCGGCGGTGATCGGCATCCAAACCAAACCCGCGATTTCCTCCCCCAAGACAGGGCGGTAAACTTCTATCCAATCTGTCATGCCGTTAGAGAGCATGGCCTACGTCCGCTTTCCACCCCTCGGCAGCAACTCCTTCCCCCATGCTCCGGTTCGTGGCACTGACGCCTGATGCTCGCCCGCACCGCCGCCACCAAGACCGACCGCCTCTTCCCCACCCTGATGCTGGAGCTTGAGGCGCGCGCGACCTGGAACGGTCATGTCTGCGGGGTGGATGAAGCCGGGCGCGGGCCGTGGGCGGGGCCGGTATCGGCGGCGGCGGTGATCCTGAATCCGGACGACCTGCCGCCCGGCATCGACGACTCCAAGGCCCTGACGGAGAAGCGCCGCGCGGCGCTGGAGCCGCTCATCAAGGCCCGCGCCCTAGCCTGGGGCGTCGGCTTCGCCTCGGTGGAGGAGATCGACGAGCTGAACATCCTGCACGCCACCGGCCTGGCCATGCGCCGCGCGGTCGAGGCCCTGGCCCATCCGCCGGTTCACGCCCTGGTGGACGGCAACTACCGCTTCAAGCTGCCGTGCGCGGTGACGCCCGTGGTCAAGGGGGACAGCCGGTCGCTGTCGATCGCGGCGGCGTCGATCCTGGCCAAGACGGCGCGCGATCGGCTGATGATCGAGATGGATGCGACCTATCCGGGCTACGGCTTCGCCAGCCACAAGGGCTATAACGCGCCCATCCACCAGAAGGCTCTGCAGACGCTGGGCCCCTGCCCCGCGCACCGACGCAGCTGGGCGCCGATCAAGGCCCTGCTGGACGCCGCTTAAGCAAAAATCAGACGGACAGGGCGCCGCCCAGCAGCATTCCCATCAGGCCCGCCGCGATCGCGCCGATCAGAAGGATGGTCCAGCTGTCCAGCCCACGCCCGCGCCGAGGCGACGGGCGGACCGGACGCGCGGCCTCCCGCTGGGCGTCGAAACGCGCAGCGTCAAAACCACGGGCGCCAAAGCGGGAAGCGGGGGGAGGAAGACTGGAAAGCGTACGCATACGGCACAAACGGCGTGCGCCCGGCTTTCGTTCCCGTCAGGCGGCGACCGGCAGTTCGATCGGCCGATCCGTGACCACGAATAGATATTCCACATTCCTCAGCCGCCCGACCGAGCCGACCTTCTGGCCCTTCAGGTTATGGATGCCGATGCGGGCGCCGACATAGCGGGGGCGCGGAATCTCGACCACCTGGACGTGGCCTCGCGCCGACAGCATGGCCGTCAGCTCGTCGCGGCTCAGATAGCCCTCGTCGTTGAAGCTGACGATCAGGTTCGGCGCCCTCAGCCGCTCGATGACGGTCTGCAGGGCGGGGCCGATGCCCGGCCGGCTGTTGAAAGCCGACTTGCGGGTCTTCACATCGACCCGCTTGCGCGCCACGCCATAGGTCTCGGGCTTGTCCCACAGCACCAGGCTTTCCCAGCAGTGGTAGTTGCCGAGGTAGGAGTGCTGGTTATAGGGCGGATCCAGATAGACGAGGTCGGCCTCGACCTCGGCGGCGATCTCGACCGCGTCGCCGTGCGTCGCCACGCACGGCCCCGCCGCGACGCCAGGCAGCAGGTCGGGCAGGCGCAGCTCCAGCGGCTTCAGCGCGCGCGGCGCCCACTGTTTGATGAAGGCCATCTGCAGGCCCGCCGTGGAATCCACCCGGTCGGCCGCCTCCATCAGGGCGACCAGGACGACCGCCTTCAATTCCGGCTCCAGTCCCATGACCTCGATGCGCTCGCGCATGGCGTCGATGCGAGCGCCGTTGTCGGGGTGGAAGAAGCGGGCTTCCTGGCAATAGGTGCGGGTGAACCAACCGGGCGCGGGCGCCACGGCGCGCAGTTCGGCCAGCACCCCCTCAGCCTTGTCGGCCCAGACCTCGCGGTCGGCCTGGACATAGGCCGTGGCGAGCGCATGGGCGTAGGCGTTGTGATCATTGGACCAGACGCGGAACCCCTCGCGCTTCAACGCATGGCCCACGCGCGCGGTGCCGGAGAACAGGTCGCAGACCGTCCCGCCCAGCGGCTGAGCCGCGCGCACCGCGCCGATCACCTGGCCCAGAAGCGCGCGCTTTGAGCCGATGTATTTGATCATTCCGCCCCGTCAGGTTTTGCGGGCGCGCTTCGCCCCGTGTTGCCGAGGGGCAGCATGGGCCGGAGCATGGGCCAGACGCAACAGATTCGCCGCGCCCGGCGCGCCGAAGGGCGTTCCGGCTAGGATCAGGATGCGCTGTCCCGGCTCGGCCAGGCCGTAGAGCATAGCCGCCTCGACCGCATCGTCGGTCAGGCCTTCCAGCGAGGTCGGCTGTTCGCCCAGACGCGGCTCCAGCCCCCAGACCAGGGCCAGACGACGCGCCGTCTCAGGCTTGGGCGTCAGGGCCAGAACCGGCTGCAGCGGCCGCTCGCGCGACATTCGCCGCGCCGTGCCGCCCAGGGTGGTGAACACCACCATGCAGGCGGTCGAGGAGGCCTCGGCCGCCTTGCGCGCGGCCGCGACCAAAGCGTCGACGTCGTGGATGTCCATGCCCGCGTGTTCGGCGTCCATCAGGCCGGGCCACAGGGGATCGCGCTCCACCCGCTCCATGATGCGGTTCATGATGGTCACGGCTTCCAGCGGATAGTCGCCCGCCGCCGTCTCGGCCGACAGCATCAGGGCGTCGGCGCCCTCATAGACGGCGTTGGCCACGTCGGACGCCTCGGCGCGAGTCGGGGCCGGGGCGCTGGTCATGGATTCCAGCATCTGCGTCGCGACGATGGCGGGGACGCCCCGCTGGCGGGCGGCGCGCAGGATTTTCTTCTGGGCGACCGGCACTTCCTCGGGGTCCATCTCGACGCCCAGATCCCCGCGCGCGACCATGACGCCGTCGCAGTAGTCGAGGATGCTCTCGAGATCGTTCAGGGCCTGAGGCTTTTCGATCTTGGCCAGGCAGGCGGCCTGGCCGTCGACGATCTGCTTCAGCTCGGCCATGTCCTCGGCCTTCTGCACGAAGCTGAGGGCCACCCAGTCGACGCCGAGGCGAAGCGCGAAGGCCAGATCCTCGCGGTCCTTGGGCGTCAGGGCCGACACCGGGATGACCGCCTCGGGCACCGCCACCCCCTTGCGGTCCGACAGCTTGGAGCCGCTCTCGACCGTGACGTCGCACCATTCGTCGGTGCGCTCGCCCACGCGCAGCCGCACCCGGCCGTCGTCCAGCAGCAGCAGCATGCCGGGCCGCAGCGCCTTGAAGATTTCCGGATGCGGCATCTGCACCCGCGTCTCGTCGCCCAGCGCCGGGTTCAGGTCGAAGCGCATCTGGTGGCCCGGCTTCACCTCGATCTCGACATCGGCGAAGCGGCCCAGCCTCAGCTTGGGCCCCTGCAGGTCGGCCAATACGCCCAGCGGCCGCTTCAGCGCCATTTCGGCCCCGCGCACAGCCTTGAGGGCGGCGGCGTGGTCGTCGTGCGACCCATGGCTGAAGTTCAGGCGAAAGACGTCCACCCCGGCCTGCGCCAGCGCCTTGACCGTTCCCGGCGCACGGCTGGCGGGTCCGAGTGTCGCGACGATGCGCGCGCGGCGGGCTCTCTGCATGAACGGGTTTCCTCTTGCGGCTCTGACGGCCTGACGCCTCCCCTCAGAGGCGTTTCTCAAGCCCTTGTGCCAAGGAAACGCGGAAGGCGTAAGGCCGTCGCACCGTGTCGAAACACGAGTTTATGACGGCCCGCGCAGCCTGTTTCGCGCCGCCTACTTCGTAGGGCAGCGGCCCTTGGCGAACTGGGGCAGGTCCATGCAGCGGCCGTCGATCGGGCCGTCAGGCTGGACGCCGATCAGATTGGCCAGGGTCGGGGCGATGTCGATGGTGCGCATCGGCAGGAACCGCTCCTGCCCTTCAGCGCCCGGCCACCAGAAGACGATGGGCACGCGGCGGTCATAGTCCCAGGGCGAGCCGTGGCTGGAGATGGCGCCGCCGACGCGGCCCTGGCCGGTCAGGCCCGGCTGCCAGGCGCGCAGGATGTCGGGCGAGCGGCCCGCCACCGCCGACAGACGCAGGCGCTCGCGCACATTCAGGTCTTCGGGGTTGATCGAGTTCGGCGCAGGCTCAGCCAGCAGTTCGTCGCGGGCGACGGCCAGGGCGACCTGCGGCTCGGCGTTCAGCAGTTCGATCGCGGCGGTCAGCACCTGGGACCGCAGCGGCTCCGGCAGGGACTTGCGGTCCTTGTCGACGATGACGAAACCGCCCGCCGATGAGATCAGCGGATCGGCGTCCAGACCAAAGCGGGCCTTCAGCGCGGCGTTGACGCGCGGCTGGAGGGCGCGATCCACCCGGCCGGCGTGGGGATAGCCCTCGACCGCCGAGCGCTCGGGGAAGTCCGAACCGCCGTGGTCGGCCGTCAGAACAACGATGGCGCCGCCGGGGATGGTCGACAGCTTGTCCATCAGCACGCCCAGGGCCGTGTCGAGGCGCAGCATCTGCTCGCACATCTCGGGCCCCTGGGTGCCGTAGCTGTGGCCGATGCGGTCGGTGGCCGACAGGCTGACGCCCAGCATATCCGTGACGCCGCGACGGCCCAACTGCTGGCTGTCCATCAGTTCGATCGCCCCTTCGATGGTCAGCTCGTCCAGGATCGGCGAATTGTCGAGGCGGAAGTCGGCCGGCGGCACCTTGGAGTCGAAGGCCTGACCCGCAATGGTCCACCGCCCTTCCAGGCGGCGGCAGGCGGCGTTGGAATAGGTCCAGCTGGGCGCCTGTCGCGTGAAACGGTCGATCATGCGGGCGTTCAGGGCCGCCACCGGGGCCAGACGCGCCTGGGCCGACTGGCCCGGCTCGACATAGGTGGTGAAGCCGAAATTGTCGGTCAGCCAGAAGGCGCCGTCGCCCTTGTGCCCGGCCAGGGTGATGGCGCCGCGATCCTTGCCCGACACGCCGTAGACGCGGCTTTCCGGGCTGACGGCCTTCAGCCAGTCGCCCAGGGTCGAGGCGCTCAACTGTTCCGGACCGACCGGGCCGTTGTCGGTGTTCTTGCCGTGGGCCAGGGTGTTCTGCGGCGCGGCCAGGCAATAGGTCTCCTGGCCCGTCGTCGTGTCCAGCCAGTCGTTGGCGGGAATACCGCTGCGCGCCGGGTGAGCTCCGGTCAGGACGGTCGAGTGGCCGGCGCAGGTCACGGTCACCCCGTGGGTCTGATAGCCGTTGATCGAGACCATGCCCTGATCCGCAAGGGTCTTCAGCCCGCCGGTGAACTGGCTGCGATACTGGTTGAACAGATTGGCGCTGAGTTGATCGACCACCACGGTGACGATCAGGGACGGGGCGGCTCGGCCGTCCTGGGCCGCCGGAGCCGCAGTCTGAGCCGCAGCCTGAGCCGTCTGGGCGAAGGCCGCGGGCGCAGCCGCGCCCAGGCAGAGGCTCAGCCCCAGGGCGGAAGCGAGAAGTCGGCTACGAAACATGAAACGGCTCACCTAGCGGAACAATCAGCGTGCGACACCTACGCCCCCCTCATGACGAGGCCAAGACAGTTAAGCTGGACGCCCGCGCAGTTTCGCCCTGCGGAACCGCGGCACCGCATTTGACCCAAGCCGCGCGAAAGCCGAGAAAACCGTCGTGATTGATCCGCGCCCCTTGTCGTCCCAGCCCTTGCCGCGCAAGCGGCTGCCTGCGCCGCCGGCCGGCCGCGGGCGCATTCGGGGGTTCGAGGATATCCGGCTGAGCGTCGAGCAGGCGGAAACGTCGCTGGAAGCGGCGGCGGACCGTCTGTCCCTGCCCCGCTCCGGCTGGTCGTCGGGGCATTTCGACATGCTGGCCGTATCGGGCGGCGCGGCGGGCGGCGCCTATGGCGCGGGCGCCCTGGTCGGACTGACCGAGGCTGGAACGCGGCCTGAGTTCGCCCTGGTCACAGGCGTCAGCACCGGCGCCCTGATCGCGCCCTTCGCCTTCCTGGGACCGGCGTGGGACGAGCGGCTGGCCGACGCCTATACCGGCGGCCATGCAGCCGACCTCCTGAGCCTGCGGCGGCTGGCCTCGACCCTGACCGGCAGCCTGTTCCGGGGCGAGGCGCTGGACGCCCTGATCCACCCCTTCGTCGACGAGGCGCTGATCGACGCCGTCGCGACCGAGCATCGCCGGGGGCGTCGCCTGCTGGTGGCGACGACGGACCTGGACAGCCAAAAGGCCTGCATCTGGGACATGGGGACGATCGCCTGCCACGGCGGCGAGGAGGCGGTCGCCCTGTTCCGCGAGGTGCTGGCCGCCTCCGCGAGCCTGCCCGGCCTGTTTCCGCCGCGTCGTTTTCCGTGCGAGGTCGACGGCGAGCCGTTCGAGGAGATGCACGTCGACGGCGGGGTCGCCGCACCGCTGTTCCTGATGCCCGAGGCCCTGTTGCGCTGGAAGCGCGTCGGACGGCGCCTGCAGCGCAGCCGGGTGCATATTCTGGTCAACACCGTGCTGGAGCCGGAACCGCGCACCACGGCCCAGAACGTCGCGGCGGTGCTGACCCGCAGCTTCGACGCCATGCTGCGGTTCTCCTATCGTCAGGCGCTGGGCGTCGCCACGACCTTCTGCGCGGCGCAGGGCCTGCCCATCAGCGTCGCGGCCATTCCGGACGAGCCCGAGCAGGGCGGGATGCTGAGCTTCGACACGGCGACGATGCAGCGACTGTTCGAGGCCGGACGACAACGCGCGCGCGGCGGCGATCTGTGGCGCTCGCCCGTCGCCGAACCGCGCGGATTGATTTCTTGGCTGGAGCGCCTGTCGCCGCAGACCTGAAGGCGATCGTTCAGAGCCGTTGGTGCGGGCGGCCGGGGTCGAACCGGCAAGGGCTTGCGCCCGACGGATTTTAAGTCCGTTGCGTCTACCAGTTTCGCCACGCCCGCGAACCGACCGGGCTGTATAGCCAGCCCGCTCAATCCCGCCAAGACGCGCCTTAGCGCGCCGGCGTCTGCGCCGCGCGCGCCGCGCGGAAATCCACATCGGAATCGGCGATCAGGCGCACCAGAGCCGCCCAGGCGGCGACGTTCTGGGTCATCTGGGCCGGGTCGATCTTGTCCAGGGTGTCGTCGGCGGTGTGATGCAGGTCGAAATAGCGCGTGCCGTCCTGACGCAGGCCGAAGACCGGAACGCCCGCGCGCGCCAGGGGACCGATGTCGACGCCGCCGAACAGCTCGGCCTCGCCCGGCAGCACGCCCAGCGGACGCAAGACGCGCTCGGCGATCTTGGCGAAGTCCGTATTCTGCGAGCCGGGCGGCAGGCCCAGGGCGTAGACGCGGTCCGCGCCGAAGTCGCTCTCGCCGGCGATGACGTGCTTCTCGACGCCCGCGCCGATGTCGCGGACATAGGCGCCGCCGCCGTTGCCGTGGTCGGTCGGCTGGGCGACCTCTTCGGAGCCGTACAGCACGACGCGGATCGTGCGCGCCGGACGGCCCTGCTCGGCGATCAGCTTGGCCGCGGCCAGGGTGATGGCGCCCCCCGCCGCGTCGTCGATGGCGCCGGTGCCCAGATCCCAGCTGTCCATGTGCGAGCCCAGGACGATGATCTCATCCGGGCGCGAGGCCCCGACGATGTCGCCCATCACGTTCTGACTGTGGGTCTCATAGGTGCGGGCGGTGGACTTCAGGCGCAGGCGCACCGTCTCGCCCATGCCCACCAGCCGCGCCACCTGATCGGCGTCCGGCGCGCTGAGCGCAAAGGCGGGCAGCGGCACCTTGCCCTCGACATAGCGGGTCGTGCCGGTGTGCGGCATGCGGTGTTCGTCCGATCCGGCTGAGCGCATGACGAAGGCGACCGCGCCGCGCTTGGCCGCCTCGGTCGGGCCGACGCCGCGAATGCGCGACAGGGGGCCGTAGCCCGAGCCGTCCTGCATCCGCACCATCTGGCCGCCGTCGACCACGGCGATCTTGCCGCTCAGCGACCCGGCAGGGGCCGCCAGCAAGGCGTCCAGACCGTCGAAGAAGACGACCTCGGCCTCCACGCCCTCGGCCGGCGTGGAAATGGAGTGGCCCAGCGCCGCCACGACCAGCTTCTGGGGACGCGCGCCCAGGATCTCGGCGCTCTCCTCGCCGCGCTCCCAGCCGATCAGGGGGAATTGTTCGATGCGGACGTTCTG
>NZ_DLNP01000006.1:0-148492 GCF_002478355.1 Brevundimonas sp. UBA7507
CGCCTCGGGGCTTTCTGCTGTCCGCGCCCGAAGCAACGGGTGCGGCAATGGCCTACGAGCTTCATTGCTGACCGCCGGTTCGGTAACTCTCTTAAGCAGAACCGGGTAAGTGCAAAATTGTAAATCTTTGTGAAATCAATAACTTAATCAAAGTTCTAGCGTGACCGTGGACGTCGTTTGGCGCTAACACGGCGGCTCATTCGACCTGTCGGGGGCGATGAGCGCAATGGTGGCGCGGAGCGGCGAAAGCCGATTCGGAAGCGGGGCTCGTCCATGGGCCCGGCGCAATGCTGCATGGTCGTTCTGGATCGCTCTCCGATTTTCCTGTCGAACGGGAGAGCCGAGACGTGTTGCAACTGTTGAACTCCTTCAAGCGCGTGGCGCTGCGCATGGCGCGGATCCTGGCGCCTCTGGCCTTGACGGGGGCGGCCGGCGTTGCGGCGGCGGCGGATCTTCAGGTTTCCGACTACACCTGGTCGCCCGATCCCGTGGCGAACGGCGCGCAGACTAGCTTCACCATCCGTGTGACGAACAATGGGCCGGGTTCGGTTGCAGACGCTGTCGTGACCGTCGCGGTCCCCTCGCACTTCGCGGTGCGGCCGGGCGATCTGCCGTCCTATTGCGGCCTGACGGGCGCTGTCGGGAGCCAGACGCTGACGTGCGCCTTGCCGCCGCTGGCGGCTGGGGACTTCAGCTTCGGCTTTGCCGCTGACGCGGTGGCCACGGGATCGCGCACCTCAACGGCGACGATCGCCAGCGACACCAATGTCGACAGCAACCCGCTCAACGACACGCTCGTGGTCTCGCCAGCGGTTCAGGCGGGGGCGGATCTCTCTGTCCTCAAGGATGACGGTGAGCCGGACGGCTCCATCCCCGGCGGCGGCATCCTGACCTACACACTCAACGTCACGAACAGCGGCCCGGACGCCACCGGCGCTATTCGGCTGATCGACAACCTGCCGGCGGCCAGCGATTTCGAATTCATGTCCGCGAGCGGCAGCCAGTGGGCCTGCGGCCACTCCGCCGGGATCGTGACGTGCGATTACACCGGACCGGCGACCATGGGGGCGTTGCCGCCCGTTAAGGTGACGGGGCGGGTGCTGGCGAGCGGCGGCACCATCACCAACAACGCGTTCGTCGAGTTGACCAGTCCGGCGGTTCTGGACCCGGCGCCGAACGACAACACTGCGCCTCCGGTCATCACGACGATTGAACCAGGCGCGGACCTCGTCGCGCAAAAGTCCATGGCGTCGACCATTATCCGGGGCGACAGCACGACCATCACCTTAGGCGTGAGAAACCTGGGACCGTTGACGGTGACCGGGGCGCTGATCGTCGATGAGATCGCGCCGGAGTTCGCGATCGGCTCGCTTCCCGCCGGCTGTTCGGCCGTGGGGCAGACGGTCACCTGCGTCGCGGGCGGCCTGTCTGTCGGCCAGGGCCAGAATTTCCAGATTCCCGTGACCGCGATCGCCGCGACTTCGGGCTCGGTCGTCAATTCGGTCAAGGTGACGCCGCCAGCCGGGGTGACGGACCCTGTGGGAGGCAACGACACGGCCAGCGCCGGCTACCGCATCGCCGAGCCGAGCTCGGATCTGAGCATCGCCAAGACCAAGGGGCCGAACCCGGTGGCCGCCGGCGAGATCATGACCAGCGCCATCAGGGTTCGCAACAACGGGCCGTCTGTTCTTAACTATAGTCCCGCCAACCCGCTCCGGATCACCGACACAGTAACGGCGGATGAGACCTATGTGTCAGCAGATGCGCCTTGGGTCTGTTCGCAGACCGGGCTTGAGATCGTCTGTGAACTGGCGGGGCCGGGATCTCTGGCGGTGGGCGCGGACGTCGTTCTGTCGCTGAAGACGAGGGCGGGCAGCGGCATCGACCTGGACCTGTCCAACCGGGCCTGCACGGGCGCGACGGGGGGCTCGACGGCTACGCCCTTGGACCCCAACGTCGATAATGATTGCGCCACGGCGGGTTCGCGTTCGACGCCGAACGCCGCTGACCTGGCGATCGTCAAGGAGGTCGGTCTCAGCCCGACAGGCCCGTGGACTCAGACGCCGGACCTGCCGGTCGCCGTCGCGGACAACGCCTTCTATATTCGCTTCACGGTCAGCAACCTGGGCGGCGATGTCGCGCGCACCGTGGTCGTCACCGACGACCTGCCGAACTTCATCAATGGCGGCGGCTTTATCACGGGCTTCGGCGTGGCGTCGGCGTCGCAGGGCGCGCCCGCCTATACGGCCGCGAACGGTCGTATCAGTTGGACCGTGACCGACCTGGCCGCCGGCGAGAGCGAAAGCGCCGTGGTCCGTGTCGGTCGACCGGTCGAAAGCGGCCGCTTCGACAACGTTGCTCGCGTGACGTCGCCGGACACGACTGAGCTCAATCTGGCGAACAATCAGTCGACGGCCGCCTATGACATAGCGCCGATCACGGACATCACCCTGGACGCCAAGACCATTGCGCCCAACCCGGCGCAGGTAGGCGTGGTGGCGACCTACACCATCAGCGTCCGCGGCAAGGGGCCGAACCCGGCCGCGAGCGTGGTGGTCAAGGACGTCATCGATCCGGCGCGATTTGAGCTGATCGGGCCGCCGATCGCGACCAAGAGCGGGGCCACGTGCGTCAAGATCGATGCGAACGGCGAGATCACCTGTGACATGGGGACGATCAACCGCGGCCAGACCTATCAGATTCTGCAGCAGGTCCGGGCCCGCTTCCCCTTCGGCGGCGCCACCTCCGGCTTCCCGATCAGTCACGTCAACACGGCGACGGTGACGACGACCACGACGGAATCGAACACGGACAACAATAGCGTGGAGCTGACCCACGACGTGTCCGCTCCGATCATGGACCTGGCCGTCACCAAGCAGGAGCCGAGCGCCGCCTTTGATCCGATGCCTTTCGGTTCGGAGCTGGTTTATGACCTGCGCGCCTCCAACTTCGGCCCCTCGCGCGCGGGAAATATCGTCATTACGGACATTCCCGCTCCGCCGGCCGGCTATACGATGAGCCTGTCGCGGTTCGAGGTGAACCCTGTGGGCGCCAACAGCGGCCTGACCCTTTACACGCCCCCGGCTCCGGCCTGCGTGACGGTCAGCGCCAACATTGAATGCCGCCTGCACGGGACCGATCCGGCGTTGAACTATCTGGACGAGCGTCGCCAGGTCGTTTTCCGCCTGCATATGGCGGTGACGGGTCCGGCGCCGACCGGGCCCATGACCTTCTCCAACAGCGCCGAGATCGTGTCGCTGGAGCAGGACAATACGACGGTGAGCCAGGCCGACCGTGAGCTGGCCAACAATACGGCGGTCCAGACGACGACGGTCCTGCCTGCGACGGATCTCGAGGTGGTCAGCAAGACCCGCGTCACGGATTCCCCGGTTCAGATCAACCAGCCGGTCGAGTATCGCATCGTGGTGCGTAACAACGGCGTCTCGCCGACGACCCAGGTGCGCGTCACCGACCAATTGCCCAGCGGCTGGACCCGTGTGGGCGGCGAGACCGTCATGACCAGCGGTTCGGCGGCCGTTTCGGCGATGAATTGCTCGGGCACGAGGACCGTCCTGTGCGTGCTGGACGGCCTGTTCCCCGGCAACGGCGACGTCGTGACCCTGACTGTGTTCGCCAAGGCGGCCTATCCCTACGCCGGCGCGCTGGATACGGACCTGACCAATACGGCTCGCATCGCTCCTGGGCGAGACGGCGATGGCGTGGAGATCAGCCGCGACACCGATCCCAACAACAACTCCAAGACCGAGACGACCCGTGTCGCCCAGTCCTCGATCGCGGGCGTGGTTTATCGCGACGACAATCTGAACGATGTGGTCGACAGCGGCGAAGGCATGGGCGGAGTCCGCCTGACGCTGACCGGGACCGATGCCTTCGGCAACGCCGTCACGGCGCGCGCCACGGATACGAACGCGACGGGCGCCTTCGTCTTCGATCGTCTGCCTGAAGGCGTCTACCAGATCGTGGAGACCCAGCCCGCCGGCGTGTTCGACCGCAATGAGACCGTCGGCTCGGCGGGGGGCGTGGTGAACAACGCCGCCTACGGCAGCACGCCGACGACCAACGTCATCGCGGACATTAACCTGCCCGCCGTCACCCAGGCGACGGGATATCTGTTCCAGGAGATCGGCGCTGCGCGCGTGTCGGGCTACGTCTATCGCGACGTGAACAATAACGGTCTGCTCGACGCGGGCGAGGCGGGTTTCGCGCCCGGCGACTTCGCCTCGGCGCCGCATATCCGTCTGACGGGCGCTGACTATGCGGGCGGGGCGGTGAATCTGACCGCGTCGGTCGACGCCGACGGTCATTACGTCTTCAACTCCGTGCCGCCTTCGGGTGCGGCCGAGTACACGATCACGCAGCTGATCCAGCCCAATGGCGCGTCCGACGGTCTGGACGCCAACGGCGGGAACGCCGTGATCCCCGGCTCCAGCGGCCGTACGGTGCCGGAAGCTTTCGACATCGGCCTGGTGGCGCCGGGCTCGAATCTGACCGGGCGCAACTTCGGCGAATTGCCGACCTCGACGCTGGGCGGCATGGTCTTCCTCGACCCGGACGCCGACGCCACTCGCGCGACGACGGAAACGACCGGCCTGGCCGGAGCGATCGTCCGGCTGAACGGGACCAACGACCTGGGGCAGGCGGTGGATTGCTCCATCACCACCACGGCCACGGGCCTGTACCGCTTCCCGAACGCAGCGGACGCCTCGCCGATCTGCCAGGTGCTGCGTCCCGGCGACTATCAGCTGGCGATCACGCCCGCGCCGGGTCTGACCCATACGGGCGCCTATGTCGGCGCCCTGGGCGGGACGTCGAACGGAGTGGCGGGACCGAATGCGGCCTCGCCCGGCCTGACGGCCGTCGGCATCAGCGACATCGTCGTGTTCGCCGGTTCGACCGCCTCCAACTATGACTTCGGCGGCACGGGCCAGGGGCTGAGCGGCTATGTCTATATCGATCGCGACGCCAGCGGCGTCCGCGATGCGGGCGAGGCCGGGATTCCGGGCGTGACCATGACCCTGTCCGGCGTGACGGCGAACGGTCAGGACGTCTGCGATCTGGCTGACTGCACGGCCGTCACCGATGCGACGGGCGGCTTTATCTTCCTAGGCGTTCCGGGGTCGGACGCGACCGGCTACACCCTGACCGAGCAGGCCCAGAACACGCCGCCCCTGTCGAACTTCTTCGATGGTCAGGAAGGCGTGGGCAGTGTCGGCGGTGAGGTCGGAAACGACGTCATCCGCGGCATCGTCCTGCCGACCGGCGGCCTAGGGGCCAACTACGCCTTCGGCGAACTGCCGGGCTCGCTGGCCGGCGGCGTCTTCATCGACGCCAATGACGACGGCGCGCGCCAACCCGGCGAGACCGCCGTGTCGGGCGTGACCGTCACCCTGTCGGGCGTGACGGCGGACGGTCAGGACATCTGCGCCTGGCGCGCGGCGCTCGACCCGGCCCAGACCTGCGTCGTCGTTACAGACGCGGACGGCGCCTATCGGTTCGATGATCTGCCGAAGGGAATCTACGCCCTGACGGAAAGCCAGCCGACCCAGTTCGCCGACGGCCGTGAAGGCGTGGGCAGCGTCGGCGGCGTGGCGCCCAATACGGTGTTCGACGCCTCTGCGGCGGCCAACGCCATCACCGCCATCACTCTGGAGGCGGGCCAGAAGGGCGTGGACTATGTCTTCGGTGAACGCGCTGTGGTGATCACCGGCACGGTCTACAAGGATCCGCAGCGTGACGGCGTGAACGGCGGCGGCGAGCCTCCGATTCCCGGCGTGACGATCGAACTGGTCAAGGACGGCGTGGTCATCGCCACGACGACGACCGGACCGGACGGAACCTACAGCTTCGTCGACCTGCCCGGCGGCGATTACACGGTCCGCGAGATCCAGCCCGACGGCTACGGCTCCTCGACGCCCAATGAGGTGGCGGTGAATCTGACGCCGGGCGCCGCCCAGGTCGTGGACTTCGGCGAGACCGTCAGCAGCATCGCGGGTCATGTCTTCGTCGACGCCAATGACGACGGCGTGCGCCAGGCGGGCGAGGCTTCGATCGCGGGCGTGGTCGTGACCCTGACGGGGACGGACGCAGCCGGTGAATCGGTCACGCGCACGGCGACGACGGACGCGGCGGGCGAGTGGCGCATCGACGACCTGCTGGCTGGAAACTACCAGCTGACGGAGGCCCAGCCTGAAGGCTTCGCCGACGGTCGCGATAGCGCGGGCTCGGTCGGCGGTCTGGTCGAGGTCGACGGCGATCGTATCCACGGCATCGTCCTTCCGACGGGCGTGGACGCGACCGACTACGCCTTCGGCGAGCGGGGGCAGGGGCTGAACGGCACGGTCTATGTGGACGTGAACCTGGACGGCTCCAACGGGCCCGGAGACCGTCCTCTGGAAGGCGTGGTGGTCGAACTGCGCAAACCCTCGGGCGAACTGGTGGCCACGACGACCACCAGCCCGGACGGCTCCTACAGCTTCGGCGACATTCGCGGCGGCGACTACGTCGTGGTCGAGATTCAGCCGGAAGGTTACGGCGAGGGACCGGAGAACCCCTCCAATCGTGTGCCTGTGACCATCCGTCCCGACCAGGCGCCTCCCGCCGTCGACTTCGGCGAGCGGACAGGGGCGCTGTCGGGTCTGACCTACAACGACACCAACAACAACGGCGTCCATGACGCGAACGAGCCTGTGATCGGCGGCGTCACCCTGACGCTGACGGGAACGGACGCGCGCGGCGAAAGCGTCACCCGCACAGTCGTCTCGGGGCCCGATGGAGCCTATCGCTTCACCGATCTGCCGGGCGGCGCCTATACGGTCACGGAGACCCAGCCGGACGGCTATGACGACGGTCTCGACACCCCCGGCACGTCCGGCGGTCTGTCCGACGGCGGCGACGTCATCTCCGGTATCGTCCTGGCCCCCGCAGCCGAGGCGACCGGCTATCTGTTCGGCGAGCGTGGCGCGGATGCGGCCATCTCCGGCTCGGTCTGGATGGACGCCGACCATGACCGCGCACGCGGCGGCGGCGAGGCCCCTCAGTCCGACTGGACCGTGGAGCTGTTCCTGAATGATGTGCTGATGGACACGGTCCGTACCGGCGCCGACGGCGGCTACGCCTTCACCGGCGTGGCGCCCGGCTCGGGCTATGCGGTTCGCTTCCGCCATCCGCAGAACAATGCGGCCTACGGCGGCGCGCGTCCGAACGAGACCGGCGCGACCTTCGTCGACGGCGTCGTCTCGGCCTCGAACGCGGGCGGCGCGACGCTGAAGGATCGCGAACTGACGGGCGTCACCCTGCAGCCCGGCGCGACCGTGCCGCAGCAGTCCTTGCCGCTGGATCCCTGGGGCGTCGTCTATGACGCTGTCCGCCGGACCCCGGTGCAGGGCGCGGTGGTCGAGATCAACGGTCCCGCCGGCTTCGATCCGGCCCAGCATCTGCTGGGCGGCTCGGGCTCCGCGCGCCAGACCGTCGACGCCCTGGGGCTGTATTACTTCCAACTGCTTAATGCGGCTCCGGCGGGCGTCTACACCCTGTCGGTGACGCCGCCCAACGGCAGCTACAACCCGATCCAGCCGTCCAGCATCCTGCCGCCATGCGTCGGGCCGCTGACGGTCCATGCGACGCCGGACCCCATGCTGGTCTCGACCAGCAACGGCCCGCCGCCGGCGGGCACAGCTGAGAACTGCGCCACCGGCACGATGACGACCGGCTATGTCCTGTCGCTGAATCTGACGCCGGGCGTCTCGGCCAATGTCGTCAACAACAACATTCCTCTGGACCCGATCCTGGAGGGGGCGATCGAAGTCACCAAGACGACCCCGATGGTCAACGTCGTGCGCGGCGGTCTGGTCCCTTACGTCATCACGGCCCGCAATACGCTGGCCGGGACGGTGCCGGGCGTGACTTTGACGGATCGCACGCCGGCCGGCTTCCGCTATCGCGAGGGCAGCGCCCGCATCGACGGCGCGGCGGTTGAGCCGATCCAGAACGGCCGCCTGCTGACCTGGAACGACCTGACCTTCGCGGCGGGCGAGACCAAGCGTCTGGAGCTGATCCTGGTGGTCGGCGCGGGCGTGGTCGAGGGCGAGCACGCCAACGTCGCCTTTGCGGTGAACCCGATCGTCGATCAGGTCATCTCCAACCTGGCCGAGGCCACGGTGCGGATGATCCCCGACCCCGACTTCGACTGCACCGACATCCTGGGCAAGGTGTTCGACGACCGGAACGGCAACGGCGTTCAGGACGACGGCGAACCGGGTCTGCCGGGGGTGCGTCTGGCGACGGCGCGCGGTCTGCTGATCACCACGGACGCCGAGGGCCGGTATCACATCACCTGCCCGATGATTCCGAACGAGGACCGCGGCTCCAACTTCATCGTGAAGCTGGACGACCGAACCCTGCCGACGGGCTACCGCGTCACCTCGGGCAATCCGGAAACGGTGCGCCTGACGCGCGGCAAGTTCGCCCGCCTGAACTTCGGCGCCGGCCTGCACCGCGTGGTCCGTCTGGACCTGAACGGCGAGGCCTTCGACGGCGAGGCTCTGCGTCCGGAGTTCGAACAGCAGTTCGAGAGCCTGATCGCGGCCCTGGCCGAGCGTCCTTCGGTTCTACGCCTGGCCTACGCTTCGAGCGGCGAAAGCGCGGACCTGATCAAGGACCGCGTCGCCCAGGTCCGTCGTCGTCTCCAGGACCGCTGGAACGATGAGCGCGGCCGCTACCGACTGGTCGTCGAAGAGGAGACCGTCGTCCTGTCCACCCCTCGTGAGGGAGGCGTGCAATGATCCGCGCGTCGAACAAGCTGCTGACCGCCCTGCTGATGGGCGGGTCAGCCATCGCCCTCGCGACGGGCGTCCAGGCCCAGGACGCCGTCGCTGACGATCGCAAGGTCTATTGCGGACGCGACACCGACCGCCCCTGCGGTCCGGTGGCGGACGATGCGGCGCTGGAGCGTCGCGGCGTCGGCTCCAACCTGGAAGCGGCGGATCGCGGGGCGGCCGGGCCGTTCCGCGTCAGCATCGACGGGGAAGGGGAGGGCGGCGACGATCTGCGCGCCGATCGCCAGCGCCGTCAGGACATGGCCCTGGCTGGATCAGATGTGCGGGTTCAGGCCACGGCCTTCGACGTGCGTCCGGTCCTAAGCATCGTCGCCGACCAGCCTGTGATCCGCGCCGGCGACGCCGTGCGCTTCTTCACCCTCAGCAACTATGCGGCCTATATTGATCGCGCCGAGGTTCGCATCTTCCGCGCCGATCAGAGCGTCGAGGAGACGCCTCTGACCGTCATTCCGGCGCGTCTGGGCGAGCCGGTGCTGTGGACGACCGAGCGTGATCAACCGGGTGAGCATCGCTATCGCTATGTGTTGCGCGTCTATGACGCCGAGGGACGCTACGACCAGACTTCGGCCCTGACGCTGGACGTGACCCATGCGGTGAATGTCGCCAAGCCGGACATCCACGCAGGGCCTCTGTTCGAGAACATGCGCGTCGTCGACGCCATCTCGGTCAAGGGCGCCGCCGTCACCCTCAGCGGCGAGGTCGAGGACGCTGCAACCCGCGTCACCGCCTTCGGGACCGTGGTTCCGGTCGACCGCACGGGCCGCTTCATGGTCCAGCAGATCGTCCCTGCCGACACCGCCGCCGTCGCCGTTCAGGTGGCGCGTCCCGGTCAGGCCCCGGTCGATCTGGTGCGCGAGATCGTCCTGCCGCGCACCGACCGCTTCTTTGTCGGCATCGCCGACATCACGGCGGGCAGCCGCAGCTTCGACGCCGCCAAGCATGAATTGCTGGGCGATGCAGGCGATCACCGCAACGACTTCGTCGACGGTCGTCTGGCCTTCTACTTCAAGGGCGTGGTTCGTAACGACTGGCGCCTGACGGCCTCGGCTGACACCGGCGAGCAGCCGCTGAAGAGCCTGTTCGACGGCTTCCTGGAAAAAGATCCGCGCTCGCTGCTGCGCCGCATCGACCCGGAAATGCACTATCCGGTCTATGGCGACGACTCGGTCACGGTCGAGGACGCCCCGACCTATGGCCGCTTCTATGTGCGGGCCGAGAATGAGAACACCGACGCCATGTGGGGCGTGTTCCAGAGTCGTCTGGGCGGCAATGAGCTGATCCGTCACCAGCGGACCCTGTACGGCGCCAATCTGGACTGGCGCAGCGATGCGGTGACCGCCACCGGCGAGCGTCGCACCGAGGTCACGGCCTTCGCCGCCGATCCCGGCACCGTGGCCAGCCGTGAGGACTTCGCTTCGACCGGGGGGTCGGTCTACTTCTTCCGCAACCGCGACATCGCGCCGGGCTCGGAGCGGGTCTTCCTAGAAGTCCGCGACAAGGATTCCGGCCTGGTGCTGGAGCGTCAGGAACTGATCGCCGCCCGCGACTATGAGGTGAACTACCTTCAGGGCCGGGTCATCATGCGCAACCCGCCGCCGATGACGGCGGACTCGAATAGCTTCGTGTCCCAGTCGTCGCTGGCCGGGAACCCGGTCTGGGTCGTGGCCACTTATGAGTACTCGCCGGGCCTGACCCGTCCCGAGGCCTTCACCACGGGCGGGCGGGCGCAGCACTGGCTGAACGATCGTCTTCGCGTGGCGGGCAGCGCCTATCATCAGGGCGAGGATCAGGCGTCGCAGGATCTGTTCGGCGTCGACATCCTGTATCAGCACGCGCCCAACAGCTTCGTGAAGCTGGAGTTCGCCCAGGCCGACGGGCCCGGCGACGGCGCCTTCCTGTCGTCCACCGGCGGCTATGACTTCACCAAGGTCCAGACCGAGGCGGACAAGGCCAACGCCGTCAGCCTGACCTTCGCCGGTCAGTTGGACGAACTGGGGCTGGAGCGCGACGGCCGCTTCGGCGGCTATTGGAAAACGCGTGAGGCGGGCTTCTCGGCCCCCGGCGAGCTGACCTTCGGCGAGACCTTGGATCAGTACGGCGGCGTCTTCGACATGGCGCTCAGCGACACGGTTCGCCTTCAGGCCAAGGGCGACGTCACCGACGGCCGCCTGACCGAGCGTCATGCGGTCGAGGTCGGCCTGCGTCGCGAGACGGCGGCGGGCTGGTTCGGCTCAATCGGCGTTCGCTCGGACAAGCAGCAGGGCCAGCGCACGCCCTACAGCCCGCTGTACGTGCCGCCGCCTAGCGAAGGCGCGCGCACCGATGCGGCCGTCACGGTCGGCTATCGTCACACCCCTGATCCCGAGACGCCGAACGTCGAACAGCGCGACGCGCCCTGGGCCGTCTGGACCTTCGCCCAGGCGACGCTGGACCACGACGGCGGTCGGGAATCCAACGACCGCTTCGGCCTCGGCGGCGAGGTGCAGGTCTATGACCGGCTCAAGTTCAAGGGCGAGGTCTCGGACGGCGACATGGGCTTCGGCGCCGACGTGCGGGCCGACTTCGCCATGACGGATCGCGGCAGCCTCTATCTGGGCTACGCCCTGGCCGGCGAGAACCCCGACGCCATGACCGGCGGTCGTCTGGGCCGCCTGACCGGCGGCGCGCGTCAGCAGATGGGCGAGAAGACCAGCGTCTTCGCCGAGCAGCGCTATGATCACGGCGACGGCCCGACCGGCTGGACCCAGGCCTATGGCGTCGACTTCAGCCCCATCGAGGCCTGGACCTTCGGCGCGCGCTACGAGACCGGCTCGCTAGCCGACGCCCTGGGGCAGGAGATCGACCGCATGGCCATCGGCGCCACCGCCGACTATGGCAGCGACCGCCTGCGCTGGGCCTCGGCGCTTGAATACCGCAAGGACGAGGGCGATACGGTCGGCGAGCGCACCACGGTCGCCACCCGCAACCAGGTGACCTACAAGGCCACGCCGTCGCTGCGCCTGTTCGCCAAGGCCAACATCTCCCTGTCCAACTCGGATCAGGCGATGGCGATGAACGCCGACTACTATGAGCTGGCGCTGGCCGGGGCCTATCGTCCGGTTGCTGATGACCGACTGAACCTGCTGGCCAAGTACACCTATCTGGCCGACCTGCCGTCGCCGGCCCAGGTGGACGCCCTGGGTCAGTCGCTGGACTACGCCCAGCGCAGCCACATCGCCGCGATCGACGGCACCTATCAGGTCACGCCGCGTCTGGCGGTCGGGGCCAAGGTCGCCTGGCGCCTGGGCGAACTGCGCGCCTCTCGCGACGAGAGCGCGCCCTGGTTCGACAGCGAGGCGGTCTTCTGGGCCGTGCGCGCCGACTATCAGATCGTCCGCCGCTGGGATGTCCTTGTTGAAGTGCGCGAGCTGTCGATCAAGGAGGCTCACGACAGCCGTCTGGGCGCTTTGGTCGGAGTCTATCGCCACTTCGGCGACCACGTGAAGCTGGGCCTAGGCTACAACTTCACCGACTACTCCGACGATCTGGGCGACCTCAGCTACGACGAACGGGGCTGGTTCATGAACCTGATCGGCAAGTTCTGAGGCGGAACGTCGCCCCGGAGCGGAAGCGCGGGCTTTTGCTTCGGGGCGTCATCAGAAACCGACCTCCAACTTAGAAGGTCATCTGTCGAGCGATGTTCCGCCAAACTTCTGTCGCTGAAACTTGGCCGGACCGCCGTGGAAATGTGCGCGGATCATCATAGAGCCACCCTAGCGTTCAGCATCATCGCAGACGGGGGCTGACGGGCATGAAGTTCGCTATTTCACCACGGGCGATCGCGCCCCTGACGATCGCGGGTCTGGCGCTGGCGACGGCGGTTCTGATTGCCGTCGTCCCCGGCCAGGCGCAGGCCGCCGAGACGCTCCAGGCCGCGCACCGCCTGCTGTGACGCTGGCCGGAACGGCTGGGGCCTAAGGTCGTTCTGCCTGATGTCGCCTGCTGAGATCGCTGACCCGGAGCTTGATCCGGCGAGGTCGGCTGCGCCGTCGTGGGCGCTTTACCGACCCGTCAGAGCAGCTGTCTTTTCAGCGACAGGGACGGTTGCAATTTCACGCCTCTGGTCCATCTCATAAGCCAAGCTCGGCTGTGGGTGACGCGGCGGGCGGCAGAGGAGACAGGCGATGACCCAACAGAAATCAGACTCCACGACGGGCGCGGGCGCTCCGGCGGTCAGTGATCGGAACTCGCTTACCGTCGGGCCGAACGGGCCCGTGGTGCTGCACGACGTGCACTTCCTGGAGCAGATGGCGCACTTCAACCGCGAGAAGGTTCCCGAGCGCCAGCCCCACGCCAAGGGCTCGGGCGCGTTCGGCGTGTTCGAGACCACGCACGACGTCTCGGCCTATACGAAGGCCTCGCTGTTCCAGCCGGGCGCGAAGACCGAAATGCTGGCGCGCTTCTCGACCGTGGCGGGCGAGCAGGGCAGCCCCGACACCTGGCGCGACGTGCGCGGCTTCTCGCTGAAATTCTATACGGACGAGGGCAACTACGACCTGGTCGGGAACAACACCCCGGTCTTCTTCGTGCGCGATCCGATGAAGTTCCCGCACTTCATCCGCAGCCAGAAGCGCCTGCCGGACTCCGGTCTGCGCGACAACCACATGCAGTGGGACTTCTGGACCAACAATCCCGAGTCGGCGCACCAGGTGACCTATCTGATGGGCGTGCGGGGCCTGCCGCGCACCTGGCGTCAGATGAACGGCTACGGCTCCCACACCTATATGTGGATCAACGCTGCGGGTGAGAAATTCTGGGTCAAGTATCACTTCCACACCCGTCAGGGCATGGCCTTCTTCTCCAACGCTGAGGCCGCCGCCATGGCGGGCGCCGACGCCGACTTCCACCGCCGCGACCTGTTCGACGCCATCGCGCGCGGGGACCATCCGGTCTGGGATCTGTCGGTTCAGGTCATGCCCTACGCCGAGGCGGCGACCTATCGGTTCAACCCCTTCGACCTGACCAAGACCTGGTCGCACAAGGACTATCCGCTGATCCCGGTCGGCGTGATGACGCTGAACCGCAATCCGGAGAACTTCTTCGCCCAGATCGAACAGGCGGCCTTCTCGCCCGGCAACACCGTGCCTGGCATCGGCCTGTCGCCGGACAAGATGCTGCTGGGCCGGGCCTTCGCCTACAACGACGCCCAGCGGAACCGCATCGGCACCAACTTCCACCAGCTTCCCGTGAACCAGCCCAAGGTTCCGGTGAATGCCTATATGTTCGACGGGCAGATGGCCTATCACCACTCGGGCGCCCAGCCGGTCTATGCGCCCAACAGCGGCGGCCGCACCTGGTCGGACGAGACCGGCCCGGTTCATGACGGCTGGGAGGCCGACGGCGAACTGGTCCGCAGCGCCTATACGCTGCACGCCGAGGACGACGACTTCACCCAGCCGGGCGTCCTGGTGCGCGAGGTGTTCAACGACGACCAGCGCGCACAGTTGGTCGATCAGGTGGCGGGCAGCCTGCTGGGCGGCGTGCGTTCCCCGGTGCTGGAGCGCGCTTTCGATTATTGGAAGAGCATCGACCCCGACGTCGGCGGCCGTATCGAGGCGGCGGTGCGGGCGGGCGGCGCCCCGCGCCCGGCCGAGGGCATGGGCGAAGGCTGACGCCTGACATCCAAGGCCTGAATTGAAGCGCCCCCCGTTCCCGGATCGGAGCGGGGAGGCGTTCGACATCTGCGGGCGCGTCCGCGCGTGTTGACAATGATTGTCGAGCGCAATGTGATGGTTTTCGCGTCCTAATCGCTCCTGCTACGGTCACAATCGCGCCAACTCGTCGCTTTGACGCAAGCGCGTCATTTCCCTTAGGAAAAACTCTGGCAGAACGATGAGGCGCGATCCGCAGCCTTTCGGACGCCGTCCCAAAATCTTTCGGAGATGATCGACACGCCCGTGCCCGCCAGCTTCCTCCTGCTCGTCATCCTGCTCCTGCCCTTCATCGGGGCCATGATCGCCTCGGGTCTGCCGCGTCACGCACGGACCTCTGCGGCCGTCCTGTCATGGATCATCGCGCTGATCAGCGTCGGCTGTCTGGCGGTGCTCTGGCCCAGGTTCCAGGACGGGGAGGTGCTGAAGCTGACCCTGGCCTGGTTGCCGTCGCTGGGGGTCAATCTGACCATTCGTCTGGACGGCCTGTCCTGGCTGTTCAGCGCCCTGATCCTGGGGATCGGCGCGCTCGTGGTCCTGTATGCGCGCTACTACATGTCGCCGAAGGATCCAGTGCCGCGCTTCTTCTCCTTCCTGCTGGCCTTCATGGGCGCCATGCAGGGCGTGGTGCTGTCGGGCAATCTGATCCAGCTGGTCGTCTTCTGGGAGCTGACCAGTCTCTTCTCCTTCCTGCTGATCGGCTACTGGCATCAGAACGCCTCGGCGCGAGAGGGCGCGCGCATGGCCCTGACCATCACCGCCACGGGCGGCGTGGCCCTGCTGGTCGGCATGATCCTGATCGGGCGCATCGTCGGCAGCTATGAGCTGGACGCCGTCATCGGCGCACGCGACGTCATCCTGGCCAGCCCGATGTATCCGGTCGCCCTGGGTCTGATCCTGATCGGCGCCCTGACCAAGAGCGCCCAGTTCCCGTTCCACATCTGGCTGCCGCGCGCCATGGCGGCGCCGACGCCGGTCAGCGCCTATCTGCACTCGGCGACCATGGTGAAGGCGGGCGTCTTCCTGCTGATGCGGTTCTGGCCCGTCTTCGGCGAGACCGAGATGTGGTATTTCGTGGTCGGCGGCCTGGGGCTGACGACCCTGCTGGTCGGCGCCTGGTGCGCCATCTTCCAGCACGACCTGAAGGGCCTGCTGGCCTATTCGACCATCAGCCACCTGGGCCTGATCTGTCTGCTGCTGGGCCTGGGGTCGGACCTGGGCGCCATCGCCGCCATCTTCCACACCATCAACCACGCCACCTTCAAGGCCTCGCTGTTCATGGCGGCGGGCATCATCGACCACGAGGCCGGCTCGCGCGACATGCGCAAGCTCAGCGGCCTGATCCGCTTCATGCCCATCACCGCCACCCTGGCCATGGTCGCCGCCGCCGCCATGGCGGGCGTGCCCCTGCTGAACGGCTTCCTGTCCAAGGAGATGTTCCTGGCCGAGGCCCTGGCCAGCACTCAGACCTCGGCGCTGAACCAGGCCCTGCCGGTGCTGGCGACCCTGGCGAGCGCCTTCAGCGTCCTCTATTCGCTGCGCTTCATCCATACGACCTTCTTCGGCCCGCCGCCGACCGAGCTGGATCGCGTCCCGCACGAGCCGCCGGGCTGGATGCGGCGTCCGATCGAGGTGCTGGTGGCCCTGTGTCTGCTGGTCGGCGTCTTTCCCGCCGTCACCGTCGGTCCCTTCCTGCGCAGCGCCGCCGTGACCATGCTGGGCTTCGATCTGCCCTATTACAGCCTGGCCCTTTGGCACGGCTTCAACCTGCCGCTGCTGCTCAGCGTCATCGCCATGGCGGGCGGGATCGGCCTGTACGCCGTGTTCGGCAAGGCGCTGAACGCCAATCCGCGCGGC
Organism: Brevundimonas sp. UBA7507; assembly: GCF_002478355.1. NCBI lineage: Bacteria > Pseudomonadati > Pseudomonadota > Alphaproteobacteria > Caulobacterales > Caulobacteraceae > Brevundimonas > Brevundimonas sp. UBA7507. Next base: position 16,403 of record NZ_DLNP01000006.1, read on the forward strand.
GGCCCCTGGGGCATGAAGCGGCTGAACGGCGGCTATCTGTTCGAGCGGTCCCAGGTCATCCTGATGGACCTGTCGCAGTGGATCGTGCGCTGGCTGGGCGCGCAGCGCCTACAGCCGCAACTGCGCCTGATTCTGCTGACGGCCCTGCTGTCGACGGCTGTGGCGGCGGCGGGCGGCTTCGTGCTCACCTGGCCCGAGTTCCGCGTTCCCCAGGCGCACAACCTGGCCTTCGCCGCCTTGTGGCTGGCGGGCGGGGCCTGCGCCCTGGCCGCCGCCTGGCAGGCCAAATATCACCGCCTGGCCGCCGTCATCCTGATGGGCGGGGCCGGCCTGGCCAGCTGTCTGACCTTCGTCTGGCTGTCGGCGCCCGATCTGGCCCTGACCCAGCTGGTGGTCGAGGTGGTGACGACGGTGCTGCTGCTGCTGGGGCTGCGCTGGCTGCCCAAGCGGCTGGCCGAGATCCATGTGCCCGAGTCCGAGCAGCGCCGCGCGCGCTGGCGCCGTCGTCTGGACCGGGGGATCGCCGTCTGCGCCGGCGCCGGCGTGGCCCTGATCGCCTGGGCCGTCATGGTGCGCCCGCCGGTCGAGGGCGTGTCGCGATTCTTCGTCGAGAAGGCCTATGAGGAGGCGGGGGGCCGCAACGTCGTCAACGTCATCCTGGTCGACTTCCGCGCCTTCGACACCTTCGGCGAGATCACCGTCCTGGGCGTCGTCGGCCTGACGGTGCTGGCCCTGTTGCGTCGCTTCCGCCCGGCCAGCGACAGCCTGTCCCAGCCGATGCAGAAGCGGGTGCAGGACGCCTCGGATCGCGCCCGCGAAGGCCGCACCGAGGGCGACACCCTCAGCGACACCATGCTGATCCCCGGCGTGGTGATGCGCTGGCTGTTCCCCTTCATCATCCTGCTGGCCGTGCACCTGTTCTTGCGCGGTCATGACCTGCCCGGCGGCGGCTTCGCGGCGGGGGTGGCGCTGTCGATCGCCTTCATCCTGCAATACATGTCGTCCGGCGCTCGCTGGGTGGAGGAGCGGCTGGAGATCCGCCCGATCATCTGGATCGGCGTCGGCCTGCTGCTGGCCGCGCTCAGCGGGGCGGTGGGCTGGATCTTCGATCAGCCCTTCCTGACCACCTATTTCCAGTACGCCGACCTGCCGCTGCTGGGCCGCGTGCCGCTGGCCAGCGCCGTCCTGTTCGACCTGGGCGTGGTGGTGCTGGTGGTTGGCGCTACGGTGCTGGTGCTGGTCGCCCTGGCCCACCAGTCGCTGCGCCGCGCGCGCATCGAGGAAGCCGAGGCCGAAGCGGAAGCCGAGGCCGAGCAGAAGGGAGGGGCGCAATGACCCAGATCGTCCTGGCCCTGGCCATCGGCGTCCTGACCGCCTCAGGCGTGTGGCTGATGCTGCGCCCGCGCACTTTCCAGGTCATCATCGGCCTGTCGCTGGTCTCCTATGCGGTCAACCTGTTCATCTTCTCCATGGGGCGGCTGCGCTCGGCCGCGCCGCCGATCACCAGCAAGGGCGCGGAAGACCCGGCCCTCTACGCCGATCCGACGCCCCAGGCCCTGGTGCTGACGGCCATCGTCATCAGCTTCGCCCTGACCGCCCTGTTCCTGGTGGTGTTGCTGGCCTCGCGCGGCGAGACCGGCAGCGACCATGTCGACGGCCAGGAGGCGCCCGAATGACCGACTGGCAGGAACATCTGATCATCGGGCCGATCGTCCTGCCCATGGTCATCGCCGCGGCCATGCTGCTGTTCGACGAGCGTCGCCGCCTGCTGAAGGGCGGCCTCAGCCTCTTCGCCATGGCGGCCATCCTGGCCATGGCCCTGGCCCTGCTGCACGAGAGCGCGACCGGGGCGACGGGCGGGGGCGACACCGCCCGCGTCTATCAACTGGGCGACTGGCCGGCGCCGTTCGGCGTCGTCCTGGTGGCGGACCGTCTGTCGACCCTGATGGTGGCCCTGACCAGCGTCCTGGGCGCCTGTTCCCTTATCTTCGCCCTGGCGCGATGGGACCGGGCGGGGCCGCGTTTCCACGCCCTGTTCCTGCTGCTGGTCATGGGGGTCAATGGCGCCTTCCTGACGGGCGACCTGTTCAACCTGTTCGTCTTCTTCGAGATCATGCTGGCGGCCTCCTACGGCCTGGCGCTGCATGGGTCGGGCGAGGCGCGCATCCGGGCGGGCCTGGCCTATATCGCCGTCAACCTGACGGCCTCCATGCTGTTCCTGATCGGGGTCAGCCTGATCTACGGCGTGACCGGCACCCTCAACATGGCCGATCTGGCCGTGCGCATCCCCCAGATCGCCGAGGCGGATCGGGGCCTGTTCCACGTCGGCGCGGCCGTCCTGGGCGTGGCCTTCCTGACCAAGTGCGCCATGTGGCCGCTGGGTTTCTGGCTGACCACCACCTATTCGGCGGCCAGCGCCCCGGCGGCGGCCGTCTTCGCCATCCTGTCCAAGGTCGGCGCCTATGTGATCATCCGCCTCAGCTTCCTGCTGTTCGCGCCGGACAGCGGCGCCTCGGCCGGGTTCGGTCAGTTGTGGATTCTGCTGGGCGGGCTGGCGACCATCGGCTTCGGCACGGCGGGGATGATCGCCGCGCGCGACCTGTCGATCGCCGCCGCCTACGCCGTCATCGTCTCGTCGGGCACGGTGTTGGCGGCCGTCGGCATCGGCAACGCCGACGTCCTGGGCGGGGCGGTCTTCTACCTGATCGGCTCGACCCTGGCCTGCGGCGCCCTGTTCATGCTGGCCGAGGTGCTGAACCGGGGCCAGGATCCCGGCGCGCGTTCGGGCCGGGCCGTGTTCGAGGACGAGTACATCGACCCCTTTGACGACGAAGAGCGCAACGAGCCCGGTCTCGTCATCCCGGCGGCCGTGGCGGCTCTGGGCGGCGCCTTCCTGATCTCGACCCTGATGATCGCGGGCTTGCCGCCGCTGGCGGGCTTCATCGGCAAGCTGGCGATGATGGACGCCCTGTCGGGCGTCGGCGGCTGGGCGGGCTATACGGTGATCGCGGCCCTGTCCCTGGCGTCGCTGGGCGCCCTGATCGGGCTGACGCGCCTGGGCATGGCGGCCCTGTGGGCGCGGGACGACGACGCCGAGCCGGCGGTCGTGGTCGGCGCCGCAGAGGGCGTGGCCATCGCGGGCCTGCTGGCGGCCTGCATCTTTCTGGCGATCTTCGGCGAGGCGGGCTTCGCCTATGCCGACCACACGGCCGACTGGTTGGTGCGCCCCGACGCCTATGTCCGCGCCGTGCTGGGAGGCGGCTCATGATCCGGGCGGTCCTGCCGCATCCCATTCTGTCGCTGGCCCTGTTCGGGGCCTCGCTGTTGCTCAGCGGATCGGCCGCGCCGCCGTCCCTGGCCCTGGCCCTGCTGATGGCCCTGGCCGCGCCTCACATCATGCGCGCTCTGGAGGTCGAGCCGGTTCGCGTCAGAAAGCCGCTGACCCTGCTGAGCTTCGCCGTGGTGGTGATGCGCGACATCATCCGGTCGAACTGGGAGGTCGCCCTGGTCGTGCTAGGGCTGAACGCTTCGCGCGACCGCCGCGTCTCGGGCTTCGTCCATATTCCGCTGGAGATGCGCGACCGCTACGGCCTGGCGGTGCTGGCGGTGATCATCACCAGCACGCCGGGCACCATCTGGGTCGAGTATGAGGACGCGACGGGCGTGCTCCTGCTGCACATCCTCGACCTTCGGGAGGGCGACGACTGGGAGGACCGCATCAAGAACCGCTATGAGCGCCGCCTGATGGAGATCTTCGAATGAGCGGCGCCGTTTTCTACTGGGCGCTGGTTCTGGCGCAGCTGTTCCTGGCCGGTGCGGCCCTGATCGGCGTCTGGCGCATCGCCAAGGGGCCGCGCGCCCAGGACCGCATCCTGGGGCTGGACACCCTCTATCAGGCGGGGATGCTGCTGATCGTCGCCTTCGGGGTGCGGACGGGCAGCCATCTGTATTTCTATGCGGCGGTGATCATCGGCATGCTGGGCTTCACCTCCTCGGTCGCCCTGGCCAAATTCCTGATGCGCGGCGAGGTGATCGAATGAGCGGCTTTCCCGCAAACGTCCCGGCCTGGGCGGCGCTGCTGGCGGCGGGGCTGGTGCTGGCCGGTTCCGGCCTGACCTTCATCGGCGCATTAGGCCTGGTGCGGCTCAAGACCTTCTACGAGCGGGTTCACGCCCCGACGCTGGGGGCGACGCTGGGCATGTTCCTGATCCTGGGCGGATCGGTGGTCTATTTCACCGCGGCCGAGGGGCGGTTCATGCCGGTCGAGCTGCTGGTGGCGGTCTTCTTCACGGTGACGACGCCGGTGACGCTGATCATCCTGGCGCGCGCGGCCCTGTTCCGCGACCGCACCGATCGTTCGGGCGAAGGGGTGCGGGTGCCGCTGGAGGGCGAATGCGCCGGCGTGGTCCGCACGCCGCCGGACCTGACTACTGATCCTCGTCGAAGCGACGCGCCACAAGATCGGTGAGGGCGGCGACGGCCTCGGCGGCGTCCGGCCCTTCGGCCTTCACCTCGACGCCGCAGCCGATCCCGGCGCCCAGCATCAGAAGACCCATGATCGAGCGGGCGTCCACGGTCACGCCGTCGCGCGTCACCTGGATTTCGGATTCGAACTCGGAGGCCAGTTTGACGAACTTGGCCGAGGCGCGGGCGTGCAGGCCGCGCTGGTTGCAGATGTTCAGCACCGCCTGGGCGGAAGGGGCGACGTCGCTCATTTCTCGCCCGCCAGCACCCACGACGCCACGGAGATGTATTTGCGGCCCGCATCCTGAGCGTGAGCCACGCAGGCCTCCAGCGTCTCGCGGCCGCGCACGCTGGCCAGCTTGATCAGCATGGGCAGGTTCAGCCCGGCGATGACCTCGGCGCCGGTCTGCTCCATCACCGAGATGGCCAGGTTGGACGGCGTGCCGCCGAACATGTCGGTCAGCAGGATGACGCCCTCGCCTTCATCGACGGCGGCGGCGGCGTCGACGATGTCGCGGCGGCGCCGCTCCATGTCGTCGTCAGGGCCGATGCAGATGGCGGCGACGCCGCGCTGCGGCCCCACCACGTGCTCCATCGCCGACAGGAATTCGGAGGCCAGGCCCCCGTGGGTGACGATCACCAGCCCGATCATATAGGCTTCACCAAAGACATCCCCAGCTCGTCTCGACGAGCGACAAGCCTCGTTTCATAGGGCAATCGCGGCGCGGATCAAAGGGCGCCGTCGTCGCGCCCTAACGGACGCTTTGCGACGAGCTCCATGGCCGCCGTCACGACCAGTGGCGCCGAGGCCGGACGCGGGTCCATAACCAGGCGTGGAATCGCGATTCCGTCGATCACGTCCTGGTCCGCTTCGGGAATCCGCTCGACCGGTTCATGGGTCAGATGCAGCGACAGGGCGATCCGCGTCAGGGGCAGGAAAGGCCGGCTGACGACGCCCAGGCCGCGCACCTCCATCCGTCCGGCGATGGTCGCGGGCGCGACGGCGTAGAGGGCGCCCTCGCAGGCGAAGACCTCGACCCAGTCATCGCCGACCAGCCGCCAGCCGTTCTGCATCAGCCGCAGGGCCAGGTCGCTCTTGCCCGCGCCGGATCGTCCCCGGATCAGCACGCCGCGCCAGGCGCCGTCGAGGCGGGTGGCGACGACGGTGGCGTGCAGGGGCTGGCGCGGTGCGGTCATGAGCGTCGGATCACGGGCGCTTGCCCGTCGCCGGCAACCGCACCTCGAAGCGGGCGCCGACCACGGCGCCGTCGGGACCGGTGCGGTTCTCGGCGTGGACATGCCCGCCGTGGGCGTCGATGATCTGGCGCACGATGGCCAGGCCCAGGCCCGAGTTGGCGCCGAAGGCCGTGCCCTTGGGCCGCGAGGTGTAGAAGCGCTCGAACACCGTCTCCAGGTTGTCGGCCGGGATGCCGGGGCCGTCGTCCTCGACGCGGACGCGCAGGGGCAGGTCGGGCTGGCTGTCGTCGCGTTCCAGGCTCACCCGCACTTCGCCGTCGGGCGGGCTGAAGGAGCGGGCGTTGTCGATCAGGTTGCGGAACACCTGCCCAAGAGGAATGTCGCGGCCGATGACGCGGGCGCTGTCGGCGGTCGAGACGAAGCGCACCGGGGGCTCGCCCGGCTTCTGTCCGGCCTCATAGACGCCGATGATGTCGCCCAGCAGCTCCTTCAGATCGATGGCGCGCGGGCGGTCGCGCGACAGTTCGGCGTCCAGGCGCGAGGCGTTGGAGATGTCGGTGATCAGGCGATCCAGCCGCCGCACGTCCTGCTGCAGCAGATTGGTCAGGCGGGCCCGCTGCTCATCGGTCTTGACCAGGGGCAGGGTCTCCAGCGCCGATCGGATCGAGGTCAGGGGGTTCTTGATCTCGTGGCTGACGTCGGCGGCGAACCGCTCGATGGCGTCCATGCGGGTCGACAGGGTGTCGGTCATGGACTCAAGCGCGCGGGCCAGGTCGCCGATCTCGTCGCGACGATCCTCGAGGTCGGGCAGGGAGATGGCGCGGGCGCGCTGCAGGCGCACCTGATCCGCCGCCGCCGACAGCCGCATCACCGGCCGCGCCACGAACAGGTGCAGCACCAGCGACGCCAGCAAGTTCACCGCCAACGCCACCAGGGCGAAGGGCATCAGGGCGCGGCGTTGCGCGTCCAGGGTGGCGTTGACGTCGCCGGCTTCCAGGGTCAGCACGCCCAGCACCTGCTGCACATGGCGCACGGGCAGGGAGACGGAGACGACGCGCTCGCCCTCTTCGTTTCGGCGGATGGCGGCCTGAGGCGTGCCCTGCAGGGCGCGCTCGACCTCGGCCGACAGTTCCGCATCGGCGCGGGCCAGGCGCGCGGTCTCGCGCGGCGACGGCTCGGACGGCGCCAGGGCCGTGCCTGCCGGGTTGGCCGGGGGCAGAGGGGCGCCGGGAATGGTGTCGCTGACCCGGAAGGAGTCCGACACCTCGATGCCGTCCATGTCGAACAGGCGGGCGCGCTGGCCCGCCGGGATGAAGTTGTCGCGCAGCCACAGGGCGGCCGCGCGATCGTCCAGCATGGGATAGGGGTCGCCCTGGGTGATGCCCAGTTCGCCCAGGACGTTGGCGAGCAGTTCTGCCTGGACGCCGAGCGATTCCTGGCGCGCCTCGATCAGACCGCGCCGCCACTCGTTGAGCAGCAGGGCGCCGCCGAACAGAATCAGCAGGCTGAGAAGATTGAGGGCCAGGATGAAGCCGCCCAGGCGCGAGCCGCCGAAGCGGAATCGGCGCCGGGCCGGGGCGTCTTCAGGTTCAGCTCTCGCGGTAGCGGTATCCGACGCCATACAGGGTCTCGATAGCGTCGAACTCAGGATCGACCATGCGGAACTTCTTTCGCATCCGTTTCACATGGCTGTCGATGGTGCGGTCGTCGACATAGACCTGATCGTCATAGGCGGCGTCCATCAGATTGTCGCGGCTCTTCACGAAGCCGGGGCGCTGGGCCAGGGCCTGCAGCAGCAGGAACTCGGTGACGGTCAGCTTCACGGGCTTGCCGTCCCAGGTCGATTCGTGGCGCGCCGGATCCATCGACAGCTTGCCGCGCTTGATCGCCTTGCCGGCTTCGACGGCGGCGGGATCGACGGGGTCCAGACCTTCCACGCCCGCGCGGCGCAGCAGGGCCTTCACCCGCTCGATCAGCAGGCGCTGGCTGAAGGGTTTGTGGATGTAGTCGTCGGCGCCGAGGTTGAAGCCGAGGATCTCGTCGATCTCCTCGTCCTTGGACGTCAGCATGATGACTGGAATGCTGGAGGTCTGACGCAGGCGGCGCAGCACTTCCATGCCGTCCATGCGGGGCATCTTGACGTCCAGGATGGCCAGATCCGGCGGGGTGGTCTCCAGCGCTTCCAGGCCCGAGGCGCCGTCGTGATAGGCGGTCACCGTATGGCCGTGGCTTTCCAGCGCCAGTGAGACGGAGGCCACGATGTTCTCGTCGTCGTCGACCAGGGTGATGTTAGCCAAGGGCTTCTCCTTAGTGCGGGCGGGGCGATCGCGTGATCGGCCGCCGTATCCGGTAACGCACGGCAAGCGTAACCGTTCTATGCATTCGCGGTGACTTTACGGCCACCGCAAAATGGTTTGCGCGACTCTGCCTTTCAACCCGTGTGAGGAAAAGACGAAACCTCGCCTTAAAGCCTGGAAAGTCAAAATAGCCGTCTCGCTGTCCACGAAGGCGCCATGGCTGGTCCCGTTCACTACGAAATCTACATCCGCCGCACGCCGCCGGACGACTGGTCCCTGTCGCAGGCGATGGAGGACCGCCGCCGCGCCATGGAGACGGCCGAGGATCTGATGCGCGACCGTCAGGCCGTGGCCGTGCGCGTCACCAAGGAGACGATGGACCCCGAGACCATGGAGTTCGCCAGCGTCGTCGTCCTGACGCGAGGGGCGCCGGAACTGAAGCGCAAGCGCCCGGCGCCGGTCGAGCCGCGCGGCCCCGCCTGTCGTGGCGTGCAGGATCTCTACGCCCCACATGCGCGCGAGACCATCGGCCGCATCCTGGAGGACTGGCTGGGGCGCCAGGGCGCGACGGCCTTCGAACTGCTGCACCGGCCGGATCTGGCCGAGCGGCTGGAAGCCTCCGGCGTGGAGTTGCAGCACGCCATCCAGAAGGTCGCCGTGCCCGAGGCTCAGGCCGTTCCCGGCCAGTCGGTGCATGAGCTGATGCGCCACTATCAGCGCCTGGCCGAACAGGCGATCGAGCGGCTGCTGAAGGCGGGCCGCAGCCGAACGTTCGCGGATCTGGAGACGCGGTCCGTCGCCGATCTGGCGCACAACCTGGCCGGGGCGCCCGACCGGGCCTTCCTCATGGGCGGGGCGGTGGCCGGGTCGCTGCGCGGCCTGACGGGGGCGCGGGCGCGGCTGGAGCGGCTGATGGACATCTGCGATCGGGCGCCGATCGACGGGCCGCCGCGCGCCCTGGTGTTCGTCGCGGTCGAGCAGATCCTGTGCGAGCTTCTGGGATCGCGCGCGGGGCTGGCGCAGATTCTCGGCCCCGGTCTGGATCAGGGCTCCAGCCTGGCGGCGGCCGTGCGCATGGTCGCTCCGCGCGAGGTGAGGGCCATCCTCGCCCATGACCCGCGCCTGACCCTGCTGGTGCCGCCGGTGGAAGGCCCGCCCGCGCGTCTGGGCGAGCGGTTGGCGGCGGGCGAGTTCCCCCTGCTGGCTGCGGCCCTGGCGCGGATGGTGCTGCGCGAACTGATGAGCCAGCGCCGCCTGCGGCCCGGCGACGCCGTGGGCGAGATCGACATTCTGCGCGCCCTGGCCACCGCCCTGACGGCCACGGCGGGACGGCTGCTGACGCTGGAGGAGGTGCAGACCGCCTTCATCGAACGCTCGCGCAGCCTGGTCGCCGCCGACTTCGTCGCCGCCTATGTCGCCGACTGCACGTCCGTTCTGGCCGAGGCGGAGCGCCTGACCCGCCTGTGCGAGAACGTCACCGGCGGCGCCAACAAACGGGCGGCGGCGCGCTGGCTGGACGCCTGCGTCGCCTCCCTGCGCTTCGAGACCGAGTTGCGCGGTCGCCTGACGACAGAGGTCGCGCCGCCGGGGCAGCGTCTGCTGTCGCTGGTCGCTCTGCAACGGTCGGTGCGCAATGCGGGTCTGCCCGAGCGCGAGACCCAGGCTGTCGTCGACGCCCTGGGGCTGGTCGGCGGCGCGGTCGAGGCCGACGCCCGGCTGACGATGCAGATCGCCCGCGCGCCGGCGCCGATCCCGCAGAAGCTGGCGGCCCTGTTGAGGCTGGCGGCGGCGGAAACGGGGCCAACCGGCCCGGTCGCCGAACGCGCCCGCGCCGAAGCGGTGCGGTTGATGCGCGCGCCGGACACCCGCGCCGCCCTGGGGGCCGAACCGCAGGCGGTGTTGACGCTGCGGCCGCTGTTGCAGGCGGTCGGCCTGGCGGCCTGACCGCCCTTGGGCGTCAGTCGAAGATGTCGAAGATGTCCAACCGCTTCTTCTTCTTGCGGTAGTGGTAGTCGTCGTCGCGGCGACGGTCGTGGTCATAGCGGTCGTCGCGATGACGCGGCGGCTCGCGATAGGTCGGCTGGCTTCCCCAGGGTTGCTGAGGCTGAGCGGGGGCTGGCTGCGGCGGTGCGGCGGGCGCGGCGGCGCGCCCTTCGTCGGTCGCCGATTCCATCAGTTTTTCCAGCTCGCCGCGATCCAACCAGACCCCGCGGCAGGTCGGGCACATGTCGAACTGGACGCCGTGGCGGTCCAGCGTCTGCATGGGCGCATTGTCGTTCGGGCACATCAGCAGGGGCATGACATCCTCTTTCGTCGTTGAATGCGGTCCGACATCACGTCGCCGAAGCGCCGCCAGAGGGGCCCGTCCCGCTAGAGGAAAAGACGTAGGGATCGCCCGCCTGCGCGACAACGCGCCGCGTCGCCGCAGGGCCCTGTTTTCACGCGATCAGCAGTGCTGGCCCGCCGCCCAGCCCGACGACCAAGCCCACTGGAAGTTGTAGCCGCCCAGCCAGCCGGTCACGTCCGCGACCTCGCCGACGAAGAACAGGCCGGGGACGGTCTTGGCCTCCATCGTGTGTTGGTCCAGAGCGGCGGTGTCGACCCCGCCCAGCGTGACCTCGGCGGTGCGATAGCCTTCCGATCCGACCGGCTTGACCGTCCAGGCGTTGACGGCCTCGGCCAGGGCGCGCAGCTTCTTGTCGCCGACCTCGGCCAGCTTGCCCGACAGGTTTTCGCGCGCACACAGGGCCTCGGCCAGACGGCGCGGGACGACGTGGCCGACGGCCGTATGCACCGCCTGCTTGCCGTTCTCGGTCTTGGCGGCCAGAATTTCAGCGGCCGCGTCGCGGTCGGGGGCCAGATCGACGGTGATCGCCTCCCCCTCGCGCCAGTAGGAGCTGATCTGCAGGATCGACGGCCCCGACAGGCCGCGATGGGTGAACAGCAGGCCTTCGCGGAAGACGGTTTCCTTGGCCGGACGGCCGGCGCCCGCGTCCTTGGGCGCCTTGTGCCGCACGACGGCGTCGACCGACACGCCCGCCAGCGGCTTCAACTGTTCCAGCAGGCCCGGCTCGAAGGTCAGGGGAACCAGAGCGGGCCGGGTGTCGGTGACGCGCAGACCGAAACGCCGCGCGACCTCATAGCCCCAGCCGGTCGCGCCCATCTTGGGAATGGACTTGCCGCCGGTCGCCACGACCAGCGACGCCGCCGTCACCCGCGATCCGTCGTCCAGATCGACCTGGAACCGTTCGCCCGCGCGCTCCACCGCCTTGACGCCGAGGCCCAGCGACAAGGTGACGTCCGCCGCCTTCATCTCGTCGGTCAGCATGCGGATGATCTGCTTGGCGCTGTCGTCGCAGAACAGCTGGCCTAGGGTCTTTTCGTGCCAGGCGACGCCATGGCGATCGACCATCTTGATGAAGTCGTGCTGGGTGAAGCGGCGCAGGGCCGACAGGGCGAAGCGCGGATTCTCGCCCAGGAAATTGGCGCCGCCGGTCCCTAGATTGGTGAAGTTGCAGCGCCCGCCGCCCGAGATGCGGATCTTCTCGCCGGGCGCGCGGGCGTGGTCGATCACGCGCACGCGGCGGCCGCGCTTGCCCGCCTCGATGGCGCACATCATGCCGGCCGCGCCGGCGCCGACGATCAGGACGTCGATGTCTGAAGACTTCATCGCCTCGCCCTAGCAGGCGGCGGGGCTTGAAGCGATGGCCTACAGGCCCAGCATGGCCCGATAGGTCGGATGCACCTGATCGGCGTATTCCGGGTGCTTCTTCAGATAGCTGGAGAAGAAGGGGCAGGTCGGCAGGATCAGCAGATCCTTCGCCTTCAGATCGGCCAGGACGTGCCTGGCCATGCGGCTGGCGATGCCGCGCCCTTCCAGCGGGACCGGCACGATGGTCTCGGTGATCAGGCGCCCGCCCGCGACGGGGTTGTAGATGACCACGGCGGTCTCGCCGTCGACCGTCAGCTCGTAGCGCTTGGCCTCTTCGTTATCGCGGATTTCGGGGTCCAGGCTCATGTCGTCGTCCTTGGTTGGAGTTAGTGCGCGTCGTCCCAGTTGCCGGCGGCCTTGGCTTCGACGTCCAGCGGCACGCTCAGGTCCACGGCGGGCAGGGCGGCGCCTTCCATGATGCGGCGGATGACGGCGACGGCGCGCTCGGCTTCGGCTTCGGGGGCCTCGAACACCAGTTCGTCGTGGACCTGAAGCAGCATCCGGGTCTGGAGGCCGGCCTCGGCCAGGGCGCCCGGCATGCGGATCATGGCGCGGCGGATGATGTCGGCGGCGGCGCCCTGGATCGGTGCGTTGATGGCCGCGCGCTCGCCGAACTGACGCTCGGCGCCGGACTTGGAGTGGATGGCCGGGATGTGGATGCGCCGCCCGAAGACGGTGGTGACGAAGCCTTGCTCCTTTACCAGCGCCTTGGTCCTGTCCATGTAGTCGCGGATGCCGGGGAAGCGCTCGAAATAGGTCTTGATGTAGGCCCCGGCCTCGCCCTGGTCGATGCCCAGCTGGGCGGCCAGGCCGAAGGCGCTGATGCCGTAGATGATGCCGAAGTTGATGGCCTTGGCCCGGCGGCGCGTCTCGCTGGGCATGCCTTCGACCGGGACGCCGAACATCTCGGATGCGGTCGCCGCGTGAATGTCGAGGCCGCTCTTGAAGGCGCGCTTCAGCTCGGGGATGTCGCCGATGTGGGCCAGCAGGCGCAGCTCGATCTGGCTGTAGTCGGCTGAGATCAGCACATGGCCCGGCGAGGCGATGAAGGCCTGGCGGATCTGGCGGCCCGTCTCGGTGCGGATCGGGATGTTCTGCAGATTGGGGTCGGACGAGGCCAGACGGCCGGTGGTCGCCGCCGCCAACTGATAGGAGGTGTGGACCCGGTTCGTCTGCGGGTCCATGGCCGCCACCAGGGCGTCGGTATAGGTGCCCTTCAGCTTGGACAGCTGGCGCCAGTCCAGAATGGTGCGGGGCAGGGGATGGCTCTGAGCCAGATCCTCCAGCACGCTGGCGTCGGTGCCCCATTGGCCGCTGGCGGTCTTCTTGCCGCCGGGCAGGTTCATCTCGCCGAACAGGATCTCGCCGATCTGGCGCGGGCTGCCGACGTTGAACGGGCGGCCGGCCAGTTTGTGCGCCTCTTCCTCCAGCTCGGCCATGCGCTGACCGAAGGTGGAGGACAGGGAGCGCAGCCGGTCCGGATCGACCCGCACCCCGGCCCGCTCCATGTCGGCCAGGACGGCGGGCATGCCGCGCTCCAGCGTCTCATAGACCGTGGACAGCCCCTCGGCCGCCAGGCGCGGCTTCAGCAGGCGATGCAGGCGCAGGGTCACGTCCGCGTCCTCGGCGGCGTAGCAGACGGCCGATTTCAGCTCGACGTGCTTGAAGCTCTTTTGGCTCTTGCCGGTCCCGGCCACGCTCTTGAACGGGATCGGCTCGTGGCCGAGGTGCAGCCGCGCCAGCTCGTCCATGCCGTGGCCGTGCAGACCGCCTTCGAGGACGTAGGAGATCAGCATCACATCGTCGATCGGGGCGACGCGCACTCCGCGTCGGGCCATGACGGCGAGGTCGTATTTGATGTTCTGGCCGACCTTCAGCACCGACGGGTTTTCCAGCAAGGTCTTCAGCCGAGCCAGCGCCGTCGGCTTGTCGATCTGTTGCAGGGGGGGGCGCGCGTCGCCGCCGTCGCCGAAGTCCAGCCCGCCGTCGCCGGTCGGCTCGTGCTCATGCGTCAGAGGGATATAGCAGGCCTCGTTCGGCCCGACCGCCAGCGACACGCCGCACAGCCCGGCGTGGGTCGAGGACAGGGCGTCGGTCTCGGTGTCGAAGCCGACCACGCCTGCCGCCCTGGCCCGCGCGATCCAGCGGTCGAGGTCTTCCAGCGTCTGCACGCACTCATAGCGATCCCGATCGATCGCATGGGTCTCGGTCGGCGCGGCGACCTCGGTCTGGCCGTAGCGCGGGGTGGCGACGGGCGCGCTCGGCTGGCGGGTGAAGGCCGAGCCTTCCTTCTGCGGCGCCTTGCCGTCGCCGACGCGGCGGGCCAGCGATTTGAACTCCATCGTCTCCAGGAAGGCCGACAGGGTTTCAGGGTCCGGATCGCGGATTAGGAAGTCGTCGATCGGTTCAGGGATCGGCGCGTCGCAGGTCAGCTTCACCAGTTCGCGCGACAGGCGGATCTGGTCGGCGAAGTTGATCAGGGTCTCGCGGCGCTTGGGCTGCTTGATCTCGCCTGCACGGGCCAGCAGGGTGTCGAGGTCGCCGTATTCATGGATCAGCTGGGCCGCCGTCTTGGGTCCGATGCCGGGGGCGCCGGGGACGTTGTCGACGCTGTCGCCGATCAGGGCCTGAACCTCGACCACCTTGTCCGGCGTGACGCCGAACTTCTCGAACACGGCCTCTTCTTCCAGGCGACGGTCCTTCATCGGATCGTACATGACCACGCCGTCGCCGATCAGCTGCATGAGATCCTTGTCGGAGCTGACGATCACCGCCTCGCCGCCCGCGTCGCGCGCCTGACAGGCATAGGTGGCGATCAGGTCGTCGGCTTCATATCCGGCCATCTCGACGCAGTGGACGCCGAAGGCCTTGGTCGCCTCGCGCACCAGCGGAAACTGCGGGACCAGATCCTCGGGCGCCGGGGGGCGGTGGGCCTTGTACTGGTCATAGAGATCGTTGCGGAAGGTTTTCTCCGAATGGTCGAAGACGGCGACCAGATGCGTCGGGCCGTCCTCGCCCTTCATGTCCTTCAGCAGCTTCCACAGCATGTTGCAGTAGCCCTGCACGGCCCCCACAGGCAGGCCGTCCGACTTGCGGGTCAGCGGCGGAAGGGCGTGATAGGCGCGGAAGATGTAGGCCGAGGCGTCGATCATCCACAGCCGCAGAGGCGGCCCGTCTTGCGTGAGGGGGCGGGCGGGGATTTCGGCGGGCGCGTCGGTCATGGCGCGAACATAGGGGGCGGCGACGCCCCCGTCATCCGGCCATGTGAGGGATTAGGGCTGCCAGCCGCCCGGCGTTTCGGGGATGACGTGTTCGCCCTCGTCGGAGACCTCGCCGCGGGTCTTCTTCACCTCGGCCCAGGCGGCGCGCAGCAGTTCGGTCACGCCCTCGCCCGAGACGCCGGACACCAGATAGGGCCGACGACCGGCCACCGCCTCCAGCTCCGCCGCCTTCTCCTCGCGGGCCTCGGGCGTCAGGGCGTCGATTTTGTTCAGCGCCAGAATCTCGACCTTGTCGGCCAGACCCTCGCCATAGGCCTCCAGCTCGCCGCGGATGATGCGATAGGCCTCGACCACGTCGTCCTGCGTGCCGTCGATCAGGTGGATCAGGCTGGCCGACCGCTCGACGTGGCCCAGGAAGCGGGTGCCCAGTCCTGCGCCCTCGCTGGCGCCTTCGATCAGGCCGGGGATGTCGGCGATGACGAAGCGTTCCGACGGGCTCAAGTCCACCATGCCCAGATTGGGCGTCAGGGTGGTGAAGGGATAGTCCGCCACCTTGGGCCGCGCCGCCGAGACGGCCGACAGGAAGGTCGACTTGCCCGCATTGGGCAGGCCCGCCAGGCCGATGTCGGCGATCAGCTTCAGCCGCAGCCAGATCCAGCGCTCCTGGCCTTCCTGGCCGGGGTTGGCGTGGCGCGGCGCCTGATTGACCGGCCCCTTGAAGCGGGTGTTGCCCCAGCCGCCGTTACCGCCGGACAGCAGCTTCACCTTCATGCCCGGTTCGTCCAGATCGACGAGCACGGTCTCCTTGTCCTCGTCCAGCACCTGGGTGCCGACGGGCACGCGCAGGACCACATCCTCGCCCTTGGCCCCGTGCATCTGGCGGCCCTGGCCGTGGTTGCCGGTCGCGGCCTTGAAATGCTGCTGATAGCGGAAGTCGATCAGGGTGTTCAGCCCGTCGGCCGACTCGACCCAGACGTCGCCGCCCTTACCGCCGTCGCCGCCGTCGGGTCCGCCGTTGGGAATGAATTTTTCGCGACGGAACGAGACGGAGCCCGCGCCGCCGTTGCCGGAGCGAATATAGATCTTGGCCTGATCGAGGAACTTCATGGGCGCCTTATGGCCGAAGAGAGCGGCGAATTACAGGCCAGACCCGTTCGACGTCAGCGAACTTCGAAGGCGACCGAGAATTCGTGAAGTCCGTCGAGGCCGTTTGCAGCCCGCGCGGATCGCGTTGCGCGCAGCGCCGCCATGCCGAAGCCGTAACCGACCGGGTTCTCGGCGATGATGCGGCAGGCGGTCGGCGAGCCGCTCGTGAAGTCGCAACGCAAGGTGGCGGCGCCGCTGACCTTGTCCTGCAGAGCCTTGGGCGGAGTTTCGGCGCGCGGCGGCGCCGACCAGCGCACGGACGCCGTCGCTGGCGCCCCGGCCGGGGGCGGTGTCTCTTGGAATGCGACGATGGACATCATGACAAGAAGCAGCATGGCTAAGCTCCTGAACAGTTAGAATCGCATTCCTGGGGCGCCGTCTGAACGACGGCAAGCCCGGTGGCCTATCTTCATACGCGCGCCCAGACGCCGAAGGGGTCGCGCCAGTCCATGCCCAGCGCCTGGGCCACGGCCGGGTGGGTGATCTCGCCCTTCAGCACGTTCAGCCCCTTGGCCAGGTGCGGGTCGGCGCGCAGGGCCTCCAGCCCCCGGTCGGCCAGGGCCAGGCCGAAGGGCAAGGTGGCGTTGTTCAGGGCCTCCGAACTGGTGCGGGGCACGGCGCCGGGCATATTGCCCACGCAGTAGTGGATCACGTCGTCGACCACATAGGTCGGCTGGTCGTGGGTGGTCGGGCGCGAGGTCTCGAAACAGCCGCCCTGGTCGATGGCGACGTCGATCAGGACGCTGCCCTTCTTCATCGACGCCAGCTGGTCGCGCCGCACCAGGGTCGGCGCCTCCGCCCCCGGCGTCAGGACGGCGCCGATCACCACATCGGCCTTGGGCAGTTCATCTTCGATGGCGTGCAGCGAGGAATAGCGGGTGATGACCCGGCCGCCGGTCACTTCGTCGATCTGGCGCATCCGGGGAATGGAGCGTTCCAGCACCACCACCTCGGCGCCCAGACCCATGGCCATGCGCGCGGCGTTCAGCCCCACGACCCCGCCGCCCAGCACCAGCACCCGCGCCGGCGCCACGCCCGGCACGCCGCAGAACAGCAGTCCCATGCCGCCCTTGTGCTTGAGCAGGGTCTCGGCCGCCGAGAAGACGGCGATGCGCCCGGCCACCTCGGACATGGGGGCCAGCAGCGGCAGGCCGCCGTTGCGGTCCGTCACCGTCTCATAGGCGACGGCGGCGCAGCCGGAGGCCAGCAGGGCCCTGGTCTGTTCGGGATCGGGCGCCAAGTGCAGATAGGTGAAGAGGATGTGGCCGTCGTTCAGCAGGGAGAACTCGGTCGGCTGCAACTCCTTGACCTTCACGATCATGTCGCTGCCGGCGAAGACGGTGCGGGCGTCCGGCGCGATGCGGGCGCCTGCCTTGACGTAGTCGGCGTCGGAGAAGCCCGCGCCGAGACCCGCGCCCGTCTCCATGACGACGGCGTGGCCGTGGGCGACGTATTCGCGCACGGCGGCGGGCGTCAGGCCGACGCGATGTTCGTTGGTCTTGATTTCTCGGGGGCAGCCGACGCGCATCTTCTTTTCAAAGTCCTGGCCCCTTCATGGGGCACGGCGACGCTAAATGAGCCGCCAAGGTCGCGCCAGTGAAAAATAAAACCCCGCCGAGCGATGCTCTCGGCGGGGTCTAGGTGCAGCCTTCTGATCGGAAGGGGATCAGTTCTTGGCGTCGCGGGCGGCGCCTTCGACGGCCTGACCGGCGGCCTGGGTGTCCTTGCCGACGCCTTGGATGGTGTTGCAGGCGGCGGTGGTCAGGGCCGCGGCGGCGACGGCCAGAATGATGATTTTGCGCATGGAATGCTCCTGAGACATGGGACGGTCGGGACGGAAGCCCTCAGGTTTTCTGAACGCCACGCTCAAGGTCGGGTTCCACTGACCCGGAAGGCGGCGACCTCGCGCACATGGGCCGATCCGTGGGCTTCGGGCGTGACGAAAGTCAGGCGGGCGATCGAGCCCCCCTCGGGCGCGGGGATGATCTCGGCTTCGCCGCGCAGCTGTTTGGCGAAGGCGATCATCAGGGTGCGGCCCACACCCGCCTCGGCGGCGTCGGCGACGCCGGGACCGTCGTCCTGCACCTCCAGCACGCTGGTGTCGCCCTGGACCCGGAAGCGGACCTGAAGGTCGCCGCCGCGCTCGGCGAAGGCGTGCTTCTGGGCGTTGGAGACGGCCTCCACCACCCACAGGGCCAGGGGCGCCAGCTTGTCGGGGTCGATGACCAGGGGATCGGCTTGGATCGTCGTGGTCACCAGAGGGCCGCGCATCGCTTCTCCGGCGATCAGCTGGCCGACCAGTTCGCGCAGGAAGGTCTCGGAGTCGGCTTCGCGGACGTGCTCGCTCTGGTAGAGAATGCGATAAATTAAGGCCAGGGCGGCGATCCTCTGGCGGGTGTCGCCCAGGGCCGCGCGGGCGCTGGGGTCTGTCACCGCCCGCTGCTGCATCGACAGCAGGGAGGAGATGATCTGCAGGTTGTTCTTCACCCGGTGATGGATCTCGCGCATCAGCGCGTCCTTCTCGTCCAGGGCCTCCAGCAGGGCCTTGTCGCGTCGGGTGATGTTGTCGCCCAGGGCGCCGAGAGTGCGGGCCAGGACGCGGATTTCGGCCGGGGCGTGCTCGGCCTGGACGGGGCGGACCGAAAAGCGGCCGCGCGCATAGATGGCGGCCACCCGCTCCAGATAGATCAGCCAGCGCACGACGATCCGTTCCGACAACAGCATGACGGCGGCGAAGGTCGCCAGCCAGGCCGCCAGCGGCAGCAGCAGGGTGCCGAAGGGGTTCAGCCGCGCCCAGGACAGCAGGCCCGGCGCGGGCGCCGACAGCAGGACGAAGACGTCGCGCCCCGACAGCGGCGCCCCCGCATAGACGTGGCGGCGGCCGCGCGCGTCCTTCGCCTCGAACAGGGTGGTGTCGCCGCGTTGGGCCTCAGCGGCCCAGGCGGCGATGGCCTGGGGATCGTTGAGCTGGAAGGATTCGGCGTCGGTCGTGGTCAGCACTCGGCCAGACGCGTCGATCACCGCCGCCTGGGCCCCCAGGGGCAGGGCGGGATCGCGAATGTCCGGCTGCAGCGCAGCCAGCGGCAGAATGGCGGTCATGGCGCCCTGGAAGGCGCCCATGGGCCGTTCGGAGCGGACCGCGACCAACAGGGCGTTCGGCTTCCCGGCGGTCCACTCCATGACGACGTTCTCGCCGCGCCTCAGCCGCTGATACCAGGACCGCTCGCGCACCTCGGCGCCGGAGGGCGGCGGATTGGAGCGGGAGGCGCAGACCGGCTCGCCCGTGGCGCTGAAACGGGCCAGGGCGGCGATGCTGTCCATCCGTTCGACCAGGGTCGTCAGCCGCGGCTCGCAATAGAAGCCGACGCCTTCGGGGGCCAGAGCCTGCAACAGCACCACGGCGCTGTCGATGTTGTTCTTGGCGTGGGCGGCGCTGCGGTCGGCGGCCAGTTGCAGGTCGATGCGCTGTTCGGCGGCCTGGCGGCGGAAGCCCGCCTCGGTCTGGATCATGGCCAGCAGCAGGATCGGCAGCAGGGCGACGGCCATGGCCACGCCCAGGCGAAAGCGGATTCCCTGCACGCTGGGCCATCCGAGCTTTCGCCCCAGAACCCGGCCGATCCGCCGCACGACTATCTCCGCCCGGAGCCGCTCAGCCTGTCGGCGTCGGCCAGGATGGATCGCATCGCATCCCCGGCGGACTTTCCGTCGCGGGCGTAGCCGCCGCGCTCCAAGGTGGCCTGCAACGCCTTGCGGGCGCGCGACACGCGGCTCTTCACCGTGCCCACGGCGCACTGGCAGATCTCAGCCGCCTCCTCATAGGCGAACCCTCCGGCCCCGACCAGGATCAGGGCTTCCCTCTGCTCTTCGGGCAGGGTCTGCAAGGCCTGACGCAGTTCGTCCAGGGCGACGGGCGCCTCGGGATCGTCGACGGCGATCAGGGTGCGTTCGGCGGCTTCCTGGTCGAGCTGGGTCTGACGCCAGGATCGGCGTTTCTCGGAGTAGAACTGGTTGCGCAGGATCATGAAGGTCCAGGCCTTCATGTTCGTGCCCATCTGATAGCTGGCGCGGGCGTCCCAGGCCTTCATCATGGCTTCCTGCGCCAGGTCGTCGGCCGCGGTCGGATCGCCGGTCAGGGTGCGGGCGAAGGCGCGCAGGTGGGGGATCAGGGTGACCAGTTCGGCCTTGAAGGCGCCGTCATCGGCCGACGGGGGCCGGGATGGGGTGCTGGTCACTGTCCCTCCTTGGTGGACGACGCTTGGTCGGCGCGTCTGAGAATCTCGAGGAACTCGTCGGGAACGGGTTCGTTCACGACCTCGTCGAACATGTGGCGCAGCTTCACGCCGATCGCCTGCTGACGCAGACGGACCTCTTCAAGCCCTCGCTCATTCGACGGTGACCCGTCGGGGTGAACGGGGGTGTCCTTGGTGTTGATCATCGAGTTTACGGCTGCCGCCCAAGCCAGTTGAAACGCCTGTAGAAACGGAAAACGCCGCCTCTCGCATAGAGTTCCTAACGCCGGACGTTTTTATGCTCAAGCTGGACGGGCGCGCGGGAACCGCGGCCCATTTGACACGTTCATTCCGCTGGTGCGCCATTAGACATGCGGCGCGAAGATTGTCGGGGAACGAACCAATATGAGCCTTCTGGCCAGACTAGCGCCTCATCTGCCCTACGTTCGTCGTTACGCCCGGGCGTTGACCGGCGACCAGGCGACGGGCGACAACTACGTCCGCGTGGCCCTTGAAGCCCTCGCGGCGGGCGAGCGCCAGCTGCCGACGGACATGACGCCGCGCGTGGCCTTGTATCACGTCTTCCACACCATCTGGGCGGCCACGGGCGCCCAGCTCGAGGACGGCGCTGCGGCTGAGGGCGACGACGCCGCCCATCGCCTGATGCGGATTTCGCCGCGCTCGCGCCAGGCCTTCCTGCTGACCGCGCTGGAAGGATTTACGCCGTCCGAGGCGGCCCAGATCCTGGCCGTCGATCCGCGCACGGTCGAACGCCTGATCGCCGAGGCCCAATCGGACATCGACGCCGAGCTGGCCACCGACGTCCTGATCATTGAAGATGAAGCGATCATCTCGGCCGACATCGAAAGCTTGGTGAAGGAACTGGGCCACCGCGTCACCGGCACCGCCACCACCCATGACGAGGCTGTGGACGCCGTATCGCGCCACACGCCCGGCCTGGTGCTGGCCGACATCCAGCTAGCCGACGGCTCGTCGGGCATCGATGCGGTGAAGGACATCCTCAAGAAGTTCGACGTGCCGGTCATTTTCATCACCGCCTTCCCCGAGCGGCTGCTGACCGGCGAGCGTCCCGAACCGACCTTCCTGATCACCAAACCCTTCCAGCCGGAGACGGTGAAGGCGGCGATCAGCCAGGCGCTGTTCTTCCATCCGTCGCGCCAGAAGCAGGCCGCCTGATCGGGCTGAATCTCTTCGGCTAAGACCAAGGGCTCCGCCGCAGCGGAGCCCTTTTTCGTTCAGAACCGCATCAGGGCGCTGGAGGCGGTTCGACAGGCGGCGGAGCGGCTTCCGGCCCCGCGGGGCGGACCGTGGGGTCGGTCTGCATGACCGGCGAGGGTTCGGGCGTAGCGTCGGTGGCTTCCGAGGTGCGTTGGAGCCCCGCGTTGTTGATCGCCCACCACCCCAGCAGCAGGATGGCGGCGGCCCCGGCCGAAACGATCAGCAGCACCAGAATGCGGCGTCCGCTTCGGCCTTGGCGCACATACTGAGCCTCCACCGCCTGGTGCTCGTGCACGGCGTCGGCGGAGTGGGAATGCGGGTCTTGGTGGGTCATCGGCTCGCCTCCTTTTTCGCGGTCTGGAAACCTCTAGGGCCAACGCCGCCCCCGCTCCGCCGTTCCGCGACGAGGAGGAGCGCCGGGCGGTCGGCGTCCTTTGGAACCGAGTTTCGCGTGCGCCGTTATCGGGTTGTCGAGGGTCGTTCCCCCGGACCGGTTCGGCCGGTCTTCGCCCTCGCCTCATTCTCGATGATGCGACTCCTAGGCGGATCCTGAACGGGTCCGCCTTCTTTTTGTCGGCAGGCCCAGGGCGAACGGTCGATCCGTCGCGCTTGCCCTCTGGCGGCGAGGCGTCACTATGGGTTCTGAAAGAAAACGCTTTAGGAGACCGATCGATGAGCCTGCGCAACAGACAATGGATCCTGCGTCAGCGGCCGCACGGCCTGATTCAGGACGGCGATCTGGAACTGGTCGAGAGCGTCCTGCCCGATCTGAAGGACGGCGAGGTTCTGGTTCGCACCGTCTATCTGTCGATCGACCCGACCAACCGCACCTGGATGAATGATTCCGAAGGCTATCTGCCGCCCGTCGGCCTGGGCGACGTCATGCGCGGCCTGACCCTGGGCGTGGTCGAGCAGTCGCGCGGCGAGCGATACAAGGAAGGCGATCTGGTCATGCCCCTGTCGGGCGCCTGGGCGGACTATGCCGTCGTGCCCGAGGCGGGGCTGCGGCCGGTCCACCGCGCGCCGGGCCTGCCGTTAACGGCCAACCTGTCCGTCCTAGGCATGACCGGCATGACCGCCTATTTCGGCGTCACCGACGTGCTGAAGGCCAAGGCGGGCGAGACCCTGGTCATTTCGGCGGCGGCGGGGGCGGTCGGCTCCATCGCCGGTCAGGTGGCCAAGCAGCGCGGCTGCCGCGTCATCGGCATCGCTGGCGGCGCCGAGAAATGCCGCTGGCTGACCGAGGAGCTCGGCTTCGACGGCGCCGTCGACTATAAGAACGAGGACGTCGGCGACGCCCTGGACCGCCTGGCCCCCGACGGCATCGACCTCAATTTCGAGAACGTCGGCGGCGACATCATGATCGCCGTCTGGAACCGGCTGAAGGTGCACGGCCGCATGGCTGTCTGCGGCCTGATTTCGGCCTACAACGCCACGCGGATGCCGCCTTCGCCCAACTTCGCCCGCATCATCACCCACCGCCTGGACGTGAAGGGCTTCCTGGTCCTCGACTACGCTCACCGCGCCAAGGAGATGGTCGCCGAGATGGGCCCGTGGCTGGCCGACGGGAAAATCCACTGGAAGGTCCATGTCGACGACGGCCTGGAAGGGGCGGTCGGCTCGCTGAACCGCTTGTTCACGGGCGACCATGACGGCAAGCTGATGGTCAGGGTGTCGGAAGAACCGGCCGCCTGACCGAGGGAAGACCGCGCATGACCGAGCCGCTGCACGTCCATTTCGAGGATCTCGAGATCGGTCAGGTCATCCCCCTGGGCGCCTGCGCCGTTGATGCGGCGGCGCTGGATCTGTTTGCCGAGCGGTTCCAGCCGGGCTGGGACGTGGCCTACGGCGCGCCCGAGGCCATGGTCTACGCCTTGTGGAGCCGCCTGGCCGCCGACCGCACCAGCGGCTGGGCGGGCGCCAAGACCCTGGCGGTCGACGGGCTTCGCTTCCTGCGCAGTCCCCCGGCGGGCGAGCTTCTGCGCGGCCGTCTGACCATCATGGGCAAGGATCCGGTCGGGGACGAAAAGGGCGTGGTCATCGCCCAGCAGGACTTGCTGGACGAGGCGGGGCGGCTGGTCTTCTCCTGCCTGACCCGCGCCCTGGTCGCGCGCCGCTAAGGTCGCGTCCTTCTCCCCTTGTGGGAGAAGGTGGCCCGCTAGGGCCGGATGAGGGGGTCTCTCCAAAGTTTGACGCCGGCTTGACGGTCAGTGGGGGAAACCCCTCATCCGTCCGGCTTCGCCGTCCACCTTCTCCCACAAGGGGAGAAGGATAAGAAAACGCCCCGCCAGTTTCCTGACGGGGCGTTTGCCGTTTGGTGTTCCAAAGGCCTCAAGCCGCGCAAAAGCGCGTTAGGCCCCCAAAAATCAGGCGTTGGCGGCGACCGGCTGCTGCTTGGCGGCGCGGGTCAGGGCCACGGCGATCAGACGATCCCAGCCCAGCAGCGACACCAGGTGGGCGTAGATCTGGCCCAGAGCGCCGTTGTCGCGCAGTTCGGCCAGCTTTTCGGCCGGCAGGGCCTTCAGCTTGTCTTCCGAGACGGCGAAGTATTCGGCGATCTTCTGCGGCGTTCCGACCGTGCCGTCGGCGTTGCGCGGGGTGTAGTTGGCCTCGCGCACCTCGAACAGGTCCAGTTCCTTCAGCAGGGCGACGAAGGATTCGCTGCGCACGCGCTCCTGCTCGAAGTTGTTGCAGAACTCCATGCCGAAGTTGACGTAGCCGCTGGGCTGGCCGTTCTCGAACAGGGGGGTCTCGCCGCCTTCGACCACGAAGGGGGCGGCGCGGTCGATGCACAGCACCAGACGCTTCTGCTCTTCGTCATTGGCGAAGACGAAGGGGTAGCGACGGACGTAGGCCGGGATGTAGGCGTCGGGGCGGAAGTCGCCGTCCTCGATGAACAGGTTCTCGCCGGCGTTCAGGCCCATGGCGGCGACCGGCTGCTTGGCGTCGCCGACGAAGATGACTGGATAGGACAGGGCGGCCGGGGCGAACTCCGTCACCGTCAGCGGCACCACATTGGTCTGGGCGACGAAGGCGTAGGGCTTGTCCGCCGGGGTCACGCCCAGCTTGCTGTGAGCCTCGGCCGACAGGGGCTCGGGCTGGGAATAGAACAGGACGTTGCCCGACAGGGGGCTGTTCGCTTGGGTCGCGTCGGTCATGAAAAAGGATCTTCTGAACAGAAAGGACGGTTCTTCTAGCCCATGGTCGGGGCCGCCGCAAACGCCGCTGTTTGGCCACATTACGCCGGCTGCGGGCGGCGGCCCGCGCGGGTGCGACCGTCGATGCGGTTGCAGCGGCGGCCCTGACCTCCTAGCTGTAGGCCATGGGTCTGGCTTGCGATCATGAACACGCTGAACACGAGCTCGGCGCCGCCGAGGTGGAGCGCGCCCTGACGGCCGTCGAGGCGCGCTGCGCCGTCGACGGCGAGCGCATGACCGCCCCGCGTCGCCGGGTGCTGGAGCTGCTGCTGACGGCGGGCGAGCCGGTGAAGGCCTATGACCTGATCGCCCGGTACGGCCTGGACGGCCAGGCGGCGAAGCCGCCGACAGTCTATCGCGCGCTCGACTTCCTGGAGCGCCGGGGCCTGGCGCACCGCATCGCCTCCATCAGCGCCTATGTCGCCTGCACCGCTGACGCCCTGGGCGAAGACAAGGGCCACGCAGCGGCCTTCCTGATCTGCGATTGCTGCGGCGCCGCCGAAGAGGTGGCGGTCCAGGGCGGCGACGCCTTCGCCCGCGCCGCCGCCGGCGCCGGCTACGCCATCGAACGCACCACCATAGAAGGGCATGGCCGCTGCCCGGCCTGTCGCGTGGCGGCCTGAACCTGATGGACGCCCTGGCCCTGTCGGCGCCGCGCCGGATCAGCGTCCCCATCGATAATCGCTGGGGCGGCGGCGAGATGGCGGTTCTGGACTTCGGCGATCGCGAGCGGCCGGTCGATCTGGTCTTCGTCCACGCCAACGGTTTCAACGCCCGCACTTACCGCACCCTGCTGCAGCCTTTGTCCAGCGCCCTGCGTATCTGGGCGCCCGACCTGCGCGGCCACGGCGCGACGCGCCTGCCTGCGGAACCCGAAGGCCATAGGAGCTGGAAGGATCACCGCGACGACCTGATCGGCCTGCTGGAGGCGATCAGCGGTCCGCCGGTGGCCCTGGCCGGTCATTCCATCGGCGGGACCAGCGGTCTGCTGGCCGCCGCCGAGCAGCCCGAGCGGGTGTCGCGCCTGCTGCTGCTGGATCCGGTCGTCTGGCCGCGCCCCATGGTGATGGCGCTGAACCTGCCGCTGGCGGGCCGGCTGTCGCATCACTTTCCCATCGTCTCGCGCACCCTGAAACGCCGCGCGGTGTTCGACAGCCGTGAACAGGCCCTGGCCGCCTATCGCGGACGCGGCGCCTTCAAGGGCTGGCCGGACCTGATGCTGGCCGACTATCTGGCCGACGGCCTGGCCGAGACGGATCGGGGACTGGAGCTGACCTGCAGCCCGGCGTGGGAGGCCTCCAACTACGCCGCCCAGGCGCATGACCCGTGGCGGGCGCTGGCCCGCTATCCGGGGGCGGTGCGCATCCTCAAGGGCGAGACGGGCAGCCTGTGCGCGGTTCGGCCCTCAGCGCGTCGCGCGGCCCTGCAGGTCGAGACGACGGCGGGCGGCGGCCATCTGTTCCCCATGACCCACGCCGAGATCACGCGCGACGCCCTGTTCGACCTGGCGGTCTGATCCTACGCTTGGCGGAACGTCTTCGTCGCGCCAAGAAGCCGTACGGAACCAGTCGGGAGGGAGGCCCGCCATGACCGCAGACCTGACGGTGCGCCGCGCGACGGCGACAGACGCCGGGCGCATCCACGCCCTGATGCGCGCTCTGGCGGAACATGAGGAACTGACGCCCTATCTCGCCGCCACGCCGGACAGTCTGGCGCAGGCGTTGTCGGCTGCGCCGCCGCGCGCCGCCTTCCTTCTGGCCGAGATCGCGGGGCGGGCGGTGGGTTTCGTCTCCTGGACGCGGGTCTACGGCATCTGGCGGGGCGGGGACTACCTCAACCTCGACGACCTGTTCGTGGCCGAAGAGGCGCGCGGCGCTGGCGTAGGCGAGGCGCTGATGCGGGCGTTCGCGGCCGAGGCTGCGGGCGAGGGGCTGAGCGGCCGCTGGGAGGTCCGCGCGGACAATCACGGCGCGCGGCGTTTCTACGCCCGCCTCGGCGCCGAGCAGGAAGAGAAGGTGGTGGTGCGCTGGTCGGCCCAGGCCATGAAGATCACGCCCTAGCCTCAGGGGTTGTCGTGCGTCGGTTCAGTGTTAGTCCTGACGGACGATGACGTTGTCCGTCTCTTCTTCTCAACTGCCGCGCATCCTTCTGGGAGCGCTGATCGGCGCTGTCCTGGGCCTGCTGATGCTGGGGGTGGCGCTGGCCGCCTGGTGGCTGGCGGTCGCGCGTCATGAGCCTCAGCCGATCATCGCGCCCGAGGGGTTCGAGGCGCGGCTGGAAGCGGCGGCGGGCGGCGCCGCCTTCGGCCTTACGCCCGTCTATGTCCATGATCGCGACGGCCCCGATTCCAGCGGCGCCGTCTGGTTGTCCCGGGTTGCTTCAGAGCTCGAGGCCCAGGGCCATGAGCTTCGGCCCGTGCCGACGGACGATGCCGAACTGGTCCGCGAGATCGAGCGGCTGGCCCGCCGCTGGGCCGAGCCGCCCCGCCGCCCGCTGCTGATCTGGAGAGGGCCGGCGGGGCTGATGCTGTGCCGCTGCGATCATCCGCGCGCGCGGGCCCAGGCGCGCCAGCTGCTGGCGGCCTCGGCCGCGATGTCGGCGGATGCGGTCGAGGCGCAGGCGTCGCCTCCTGTGGTCGCGCCGCGCCGGGCGGTCGAGCCGAAGGGGCCGGCCTATCCGCGCCTGGGCCCGCCGCCGGCCAAGACCGCCGCGCCGTCTGCGCCGCCCGTTGCGGCTCCGGCGCGGGCTGCGTCCCCGACGCCGTCCCTGCCGGGGGATCCGGCGCCCAGGCGGGCTGAAGCCAAGGCCTCGCCCGCGCCCCGCGCTTCGTCTGCGCGCCCCGCCTCGCCCCGGCGCACCGATCCGCCCGAGGCGCGGCGCGACGCCGACAGCCTGTTCTTCTGAGGCCTTAGTCCAGCCGGGCGCAGGCGTGGATCAGCCGCTCCACGTCTTCTTTGCTTTGATAGAGGCTGAAGCCGAAGCGGATGACATCGTCGCGCACGTCGGCGATGACGTTCATCTCCTGCAGCGCCACCTTCCAGCGCGGCGCGTCGGCGTGGCGCAGGGCCAGGAAACGGGCGCGCGGCGCTGCTCCCTCGACCGGGTTCAGGATCTCGGCCTTGTTCAACGCCCCGGCGTCTCCGCCCTGGATCGCCGTCTGGAACCGGGTCTGAAGGCCGCGCGCGTGCTCGGCGATGGTCGCCGTGGTCAGGCCGTGCTGGTCCAGCATCCGGCGCACGGCGTTGAAGCGATAAAGGGCGCTGGCGTCGAAGGTGGCGCCCCAGAAGCGGCCGCCGTCGGTGCGGTACTGAACCCCGCCGGGCGGGCCTTCCAGGTGGCCGAACTCGGCGAACCAGCCGGTCACGACCGGGCGCGGGCCGAAGCCGGGCGGGGCGTGCAGGAAGCAGGCGCCTTCGCCGGCCATCGCATACTTATACCCGCCCGCCAGATAGAAGATCCTGTCCGCTACGGCCGACAGATCGGTCGGGGTGGCCATGAAGCCGTGGTAGCCGTCGACCACCACCCACGGACCAGCCGGATCAGCCAGTTCCGCCAGTTCGGCGATGCGCTCGAACAGGCCGCCGGTGCGGAAGAAGACCTGGCTGACGAAGATCAGGTCGTGCCCGCCCGCCCTGGCCGCGGCGACGAAGCGGTCGGCGAAGGTCTCGAACGGAGCCAGGGGCACGCGGGTGACGACGGCCTGTCCCGCCTCCTCCCAGCGTTCCGACTGGCGGCGGAAGGAGTGGAACTCGCCGTCGGTGGCCAGGATGCGCACCGGCGCCTTGTCGACCGCCGAGACGATGCGCAGCAGAATCTCATGCGTATTGGGCGCGAAGATCAGGCTGTCGGGCGAGGGCAGGCCCAGTTCCTTGGCGACATGCGCTTGCGCCTCGGGGATGACCTCTCCGAACACCAGATCCCATTTGCGGTCGGCGAAGCGGTTGGCCTCGGCCCAGGCCTGGACCTGGCCGTCGAAGCTGACGTCGGGCCACAGGTGGTGGCTGTGGGCGGCGAAATGCAGGCGTTCCGGATCGAGGCCCAGCGCGCGCGAGAACAGGGGCTTGTAGTTCATGGTCCGACCTTACCCGGATCAGCGGGCGGCCCAACAGAAAAGACGGATGAGCGGTAAGGAAAGGCGCGGCCAAAGAAAAAGACGGGCCGCTTTCGCGAACCCGCCTCTCTCAAGTCGGTCTTTGGCGTTCAAGCAGCGAGCGACCGCGTCGCGAGCGTAGCGCCGCGCACTTCAGCGCGCCTTAGATCAAACTACCGTGGCAGTGCTTGAACTTGCGGCCCGAGCCGCAGGGGCAGTCGGCGTTGCGGCTGGTGCGCTCCCAACCGACGGGCAGGGCCTCGACCGGCAGCTTGGAGCGGTCGTCGCCGGTCAGCTGGCCTTCCGGGTTCTGGGCCATCGGGTTCAGCATCTCGTTCTCGCCGGTGCCGGGGTTCAGGTGGATTTCCTGGAACTCGGGCATTTCCATCTGCGGCGGCGCCTGGAACTGGAACTCAACCGTCATCAGCCAGCGCGTGACGTTGTGGCGCAGGTCGTGCAGCAGCGTCTCGAACAGGTTGAAGGCTTCGGTCTTGTATTCGTTCAGCGGGTCGCGCTGGCCATAGCCGCGCAGGCCGATGACGCCGCGCAGGTGGTCCAGATGGACCAGGTGCTCGCGCCACTGCATGTCGATCATCTGCAGCATGAACTGCTTTTCGAGGCCGCGCGTCTGGTCGGCGCCGATCAGTTCGAGGCGTTCGGCGGCGCGCACGTCGGCGGCCGCGACGATGCGCTCCTCGATCTCCTCGTTGGAGACGCCTTCCTCGGCGGCCCAGTCATGCAGCGGCAGTTCGAGGCCGAGGGTGGACTTCACCTTCTCGTCCAGGCCGTCGATGTCCCACTGCTCGGCATAGGCCTTGGGCGGCATATAGCGTTCGACCAGGTCGTTGATCGCGTCGTTGCGGAAGTCGGCGACCAGCTCCGACAGATCCTCGGAGTCCATGAACTCCTGACGCTGTTCGAACACGGCCTTGCGCTGATCGTTCACGACGTCGTCGTACTTCAGCACGTTCTTGCGCATGTCGTAGTTGCGGGCTTCGACGCGCTTCTGGGCGGTCTCGACGGCGCGGTTCAGCCAAGGGTGGCTGATGGCCTCGCCCTCGGCCACGCCGAAGGATTTCATGATGGCGTCCAGACGGTCGCCGGCGAAGATGCGCAGCAGGTCGTCTTCGCACGACAGGTAGAATTTCGAGGTGCCGGGGTCGCCTTGACGGCCGGTGCGGCCACGCAGCTGGTTGTCGATGCGGCGGCTTTCGTGGCGCTCGGTGCCCAGGACGAACAGGCCGCCGGCGGCCATGGCCTGTTCCTTGGCGGCGGCGATCTCGGCCTTGAACTCGGCTTCCTTGGCTGCAAGGTCTTCCGGCGTCACGGCGACGGCCATGTTGCGCTGTTCCTGGCTCCAGCGCTGCAGGCGCATCTCCAAGTTGCCGCCCAGCTGGATGTCGGTGCCGCGGCCGGCCATGTTGGTGGCGATCGTCACCGCGCCCGGCAGACCGGCGTCGGCGACGATGTAGGCTTCCTGCTCGTGCTGGCGCGCGTTCAGGACGTTGTGAGGAATGCCGCGGCCGGTGACGTAGTCGATGTCATAGGCGGCGTCGCCGACCTTCTGCGCTTCCTTCTCGCGGCCCGCGTATTCGGGCTTGAGGGTGCGCGAACGCTCGACCTTGTAGCTGTAGGTTTTCAGGACTTCGGACAGCTCTTCGGAGTTCTCGATCGAGACGGTGCCGACCAGGATCGGCTGGCCGCGAACGTGGCATTCCGCGATCTGGGCGGCGATGGCGGCGTTCTTTTCCTTGAAGGTGCGATAGACCTCGTCGTCGTAATCCTTGCGCTGGATCGGACGGTTGGTCGGCACTTCCAGGACGTCCATCTTGTAGATGTCGAGGAATTCCTGGGCCTCGGTGGCGGCCGTGCCGGTCATGCCGGACAGCTTCTCGTAGAGGCGGAAATAGTTCTGGATCGTCACCGAGGCCAGGGTCTGGTTCTCGGGCATGATCTTGACGTCTTCCTTGGCCTCGATGGCCTGGTGAAGACCTTCGGACAGGCGACGGCCCGTCATCATGCGGCCGGTGTATTCATCGATCAGGACGATCTCGCCGTCCTTGATGATGTAGTCCTTGTCGCGCGTGTAGAGCGTGTTGGCGCGCAGGGCCTGGTTGGTGTGGTGGACCAGGCTGACGTTGGCCGGGTCGTACAGGTCGACGGTGTCCTCGGCGAAGTGGCCGGCGTCCTGAAGCATCTGCTCCATCCGCTCCGAGCCCAGTTCGGTCAGCAGGGCCTGACGCTGCTTCTCGTCGAGATCGTAGGTGTCCTTGTCCTTGATCAGTTCCTTCACCAGGGCGTCCAGCACCTTGTAGAGGTCCGAACGGTCCTCGGTCGGGCCCGAGATGATCAGCGGCGTGCGCGCCTCGTCGATCAGGATGGAGTCGACCTCGTCGACGATGGCGAAGTGGTGGCCGCGCTGCACCATCTCGCGACGGTCGTAGACCAGATTGTCGCGCAGATAGTCGAAGCCGAATTCGTTGTTGGTGCCGTAGGTGATGTCGGCGTTGTAGGCCATCTGGCGCTGGCCCTGCGACAGGCCGTTGACGATGACCCCGACCTCAAGGCCCAGGAAGCGATAGACGCGGCCCATCTGTTCCGCGTCGCGGCGGGCCAGATAGTCGTTGACGGTGACGACGTGGACGCCCTTGCCGGCCAGGGCGTTCAGATAGACCGGGGCCACGGCGACCAGGGTCTTGCCTTCGCCGGTGCGCATTTCGGCGATGCCGCCTTCATGCAGGATCATGCCGCCGGTCATCTGCACGTCGTACTGGCGCTGGCCCAGCACGCGCTTGGAGGCTTCGCGCACCACGGCGAAGGCTTCGTTCTGCAGCTTGTCCAGGCTCTCGCCGGCTTCGATGCGATCCTTGAACGTCTGCGTCATCATGCGCAGTTCGTCGTCCGAGAAGGCCTCGAACTTGGATTCCAGGGCGTTGATCTTCTGGACCTGGCCCATGAAGGCCTTGACCTTGCGGTCGTTGGAGGAACCGAGAAATTTCTTGGCGAAGCCGAGCATGGGCGATCCGGGTCAGGCGGTCGAGCGGCTGAAGGCTCTGAGAAAGACAGTTTCACCCGGTCGGAGGGCCGCGATCACGCCGGCCCCGGGCCTTCCCTGCAGATGAGGGCGCGCGAAGGGCCGCGCAGACGATCGAAAACCCCTCGACTTGGGCGCAGGCGGGACTTAAGCACCGCCCTTATCCCTGTCAACGCGAGGGCCTTTTTAAGGCGGCGTGTTTCAGGCGCGAATGTCCGTTTCGACGGCCTGTCCACAGACCCTTGCCCGGAGCGTCCGATGCGAGCGCGACGTCCCCTCCACAGCCTGTTTCTGGTCGCCGTCGCCGGTTTGGCGCTGGGCGTGGCCGCCTGCGCGCGCGGCGGCGACGAGGCCGCGCCGGAAAAGAACGACCGCGTCGTGGCCAGGGTCAACGATCGCGCCGTCTGGGCCTCGGACGTGCGCCGCGAAGCTGTGGCGCAGGGGTTGATCGGCGAGGACGATCCCCTGGACGCCTCGTCCGAACTGTTTCGCCGGGTGATGGACGAGGTGGTCGATCAGAAGCTGCTGGCGGCCGAGGCCGAGCGCCGCGGCCTCGATTCCAGTCCCGCCGCCCAGCGCCGCCTGCAGGCCGTGCGCGAACGCATCCTGGGCGACATGCTGGTCGAGAAGGTGGTGTCCGGCGCCGTGTCCGAGCAGGCGGTCGAGCGCCTCTACGCCGAGCAGCAGAGGCTCGCCCGCGCGACCGAAGAGGTGCGGGTGCGCCTGATTCTGGCGCCGACCAAGGAACAGGCCGACGCCGTCCTGGGCGTCCTGGGGCAGGGGGCGGCCTTCGAGGCCGTCGCCGCCCAACGCTCCATCGACGACGCCACCCGCTATTCCGGGGGCGACCTCGGCTATTCGACGCTGGACGTTCTGCCCGGTCCCTACGCCGCCGCCCTGCAGGGCCAGACGCCGGGCGCGGTCGTCGGCCCGATCCAGACCGACACCGGCTGGGCCGTGCTCAAGGTCGAGGATCGCCGCGTCGAAACCCCGCCGACGCTGGAGCAGGCGCGGCCGCAGATCGTGCGCTACCTGACCTATGAAGGCGTTCGCCAGTTGCTGGAGCAACTGCGCGGCCAGGCCGAGGTCGAGATCACTCTGGACGGGGCCAAGACGGCTCCGCCTTCAGCCCCCGTTGAGTCCGCCGCTCCGCCTGCGGCCCAGAAAACCTCCGCTTCTCCCGCCGGAAACGCCTCATGAGCCAGCCGCCCTCCAAGTCCGCCTCGACCGGCAAGAAGATCGAAACCGCTATCGAGAAGGCGCTGGACCCGCTGGCCTCGGCCCTGAAGCGCGCGACGCAATCCGCCACCCAGGCGGTCGCCGCCGCTCCGGGCAAGCCGGGCCTGATGATCTCGCCCCTGGCCGTGCCTTTCCCAGCCATTCCGCCGATCGGCGGGGTCGAGATCGCCACGGCGCGCGCGGGCTTCTACAAGCATGAGCGCGACGATCTGGTGGTCTTCCGCTTCCCCGAGGGCGCGTCCTGCGCGGGCGTCTTCACTCGGCACAAGGTCGGCTCGGCGCCGGTCGACTGGTGCAAGCGTCATCTGGACGCCGACAAGGGCGGCGAGGGGGTCAAGGCCCTGGTCGTCAACGCCGGCTGCGCCAACGCCTTCACCGGCAAGGCCGGGGCCGACGCCGCGCGCCGCACGGCTTCCGAGGTCGCCAAACGCTTCGACTGTCGCCAGCGGGACGTCATGCTGGCCTCGACCGGCGTCATCGGCGTGGTGCTGGACGACAAGAAGATCACCGCCCGCCTGCCCGAGGTCGAAGCCGGTCTGAAGGCCGACGCCTGGGCGCAGGCCGGTCTGGGCATCATGACCACGGACACCTTCCCCAAGGGCGCCTACGCCGAGTGCGAGATCGAGGGGGTGAAGGTCCGCATCGCCGGCATCGCCAAGGGCTCGGGCATGATCGCGCCGGACATGGCGACCATGCTGGCCTTCATCGTCACCGACGCCGACATCGCCCCGCCGGTGCTGAAGGCTCTGCTGAACCTGCACGTCCGCACCACCTTCAATTCGGTGACGGTGGACGGCGACACCTCGACCAACGACACGGCGCTGCTGTTCGCCACGGGCGCGTCCGGCGCGCCGAGGATCGGCCGTGTCGGCGACCGTCGCCTGAAGGAATTTTCGGCGGCGCTGGACGCCGTCATGCTCGACCTGGCCCACCAGCTGGTGAAGGACGGCGAGGGCGCGACCAAGTTCGTCAAGGTGACGGTCGACGGCGCCGCCAGCCCCGCCTCGGCCCGCAAGCTG
Organism: Brevundimonas sp. UBA7507; assembly: GCF_002478355.1. Classification (NCBI taxonomy): domain Bacteria; kingdom Pseudomonadati; phylum Pseudomonadota; class Alphaproteobacteria; order Caulobacterales; family Caulobacteraceae; genus Brevundimonas; species Brevundimonas sp. UBA7507. The sequence goes on from NZ_DLNP01000006.1 coordinate 50,487, forward strand.
GCCAAGTCGATCGCCGACAGCCCCCTGGTCAAGACCGCTATCGCGGGCGAGGACGCCAACTGGGGCCGCATCGTCATGGCCGTGGGCAAGACGGAGGAGGCGGTCGACCGCGACCGTCTGGCCATCCGCTTCGGTCCGCACGTCGCCGCCGTCGACGGCGCCCCTTCGCCGACCTACGATGAGGCGGTCATGAGCGCCTACATGAAGAACGCCGAGATCGACATCACCGTCCATGTCGCCTCGGGCCGCGCCTCGGCCACCGTCTGGACCTGCGACCTGACCAAGCGCTACATCGAGATCAACGGGGACTACCGTTCGTGAGCGAGACGCCCGCCGTTCCCACCGTCCTTGTCGTCGCTGTCGCCCTGATCGACCCGGACGGCCGCGTGCTGATCGCCAAACGTCCTGAGGGCAAGCAGTTGGCGGGCCTGTGGGAATTTCCCGGCGGCAAGGTCGAGCCGGGCGAACGGCCCGAAGCCGCCCTGATCCGCGAGCTGAAGGAGGAACTGGGCATCGATGTGAAGGAGGCCTGCCTGGCGCCCTTCGTGTTTACCAGTCACGCTTACGAATCCTTTCACCTGTTGATGCCACTCTACCTGTGCCGGCGCTGGTCCGGCGTGGTCGAGGCGCGCGAACACGCGGGTCTGGCCTGGGTGAAGCCGGACAAGCTGTCGGCCTATCCCATGCCTCCGGCCGACGAACCGCTGATCGCCTGGTTGCGCGATCTGCTCTGACAGGCCGACGACAGGGGAGGGCCGGGCGTGAAGGGTTTCATCTGCCGGTTCCACCGCGACGAAGGCGGCGCCACGGCCATTGAATACGGCCTGATCTGCGGCCTGATCTTCCTGGTCATCATCGCCGCCGTCAGCGCCTTCGCGGCGCGCTCCACGGCCATGTACGACTACATCTCCACGACCATCAGCGGCGCTATCGGCGGAGCCTAGATCCAGGGAAGGGCGGGGCTCAGCCCTCCTCGCCGGTCTGCTCCCTGACGCCCAGCGCATCGGCCAGGCGCGTCTTGGCCGAGCCGCGTTTGGCGGGCTTCTGCTGGCTGTCGTGCGGCGCCCATCCGGCCAGATGCACCATCTCGAAGGTGGCGGGGATGCGCCCGTCCGCCTCGGCGTGGCGCTCGGCGTAGAGCTGGGCTGCGCGGGCCAGCACGGCGCGGCTGAGCGGCCGGATCGGCCCGGCCAGCACATTGGTCTCGCCCATCGCCCGCAGGTCGCGCATCAGGGCGAAGGGATCGCTATAGCGCACCGTCACCCGGTCCACGTCCGTCACCGGCAGTGCGAACCCGGCCCGTTGCAGCAGGGCCGCCCCGTCGAAGCCGTCGGCGAAGGGCGAGACCCGCGCCTGGGCGCCGCCGTTGACCTCCAGCTCCGCCTCGGTCAGCACGCCGCGCAGCTCCTTCAGCGTCGCGGCGCCGAACAGGCTGGCGACGAACAGGCCGTCGGGCTTCAGCGCGCGGCGAATCTGGCTCAGCGCGCCGGGCAGGTCGTTGGCCCAGTGCAGGCCCAGCAGGTTGACGATCAGATCAGCCGAGCCGTCTTCCAGCCCCAGAGGCCCTGCGCCCGGCGCGGCGCGCTCGGCCGTCGAGCCGACGGCGCGCACCTGCGCCACCCGCTCGCGCGCCGGACTGTCGGCCAGGGCGCGGGCGAAGACGCCGGGGTGCGGCGACAGGTCGACGGGCGTCTGAAACTCGCGCAGGATCACCTCCAGGCTGTTCACCGCATTGTCTGCGGCGCGCAGGTGCAGGAAGTCGGCGTCGGGGAAACGGCGGGCGGCGCGGTTCAGGCGCGCGGCGCGGCGCGCGGCGTCGAAGATGATCGGGGGACCGGAGGAGGGAGAGGGGGCGCTCATGTCGGTTCAGGATGGGGGCTGGCGGGGTCGATTGAAAGCCAGAACGGCTAATTGGACTGCGCCTTTAGCATCCGGCGCGCGCGATGCGGGTCGGGGTCTGCTGGATATTCTGCTGCCGCCTGTGGCTTACGACAGCCGCGAAGCGGCGGCGTCCGCGGGCCTGTCGTCGGACGCCTGGAGCCGGGTGGCCTTTCTGGAGGCGCCGGTCTGCGACGGCTGCGGTGCGGCGTTCGAATATGACGGCGGCGACTTCGCGGCGGATCGGTGCGCAGCCTGCGTCGCCAGCCCTTACGCCTTCGGCCGGGCGCGGGCGGCCTGCGTCTACGACGAGGCGTCGCGCGGGATCATCCTCAAGTTCAAGCACGGCGACCAGCAGCAGTTCGCCCCCCTGTTCGCGCGCTGGATCAGCCGGTCGGCCGCCCCCCTGATCGAGACGGCCGACGCCGCGGTCCCCGTGCCCCTGCACCGCGCCCGCCTGCTGTCGCGCCGGTTCAATCAGGCCGCCGAGATCGCCCGGCCGTTGGCCCGTGCGGCGCGGCTCGACTACCTGCCGGACGCCCTGATCCGCCCCCTGCCGACCGCCAGCCAGGGCGGCAAGTCCGGGCGCGGGCGGCGGCTGAACGTCAAGGCGGCCTTCGCCGTGACCGAGGCGGGACGGCGACGCATCAAGGGGCGGCGGTTGCTGCTGATCGACGACGTGTTGACCACGGGGGCCACGGCCGAGGCCTGCGCGCGGGCGCTGATCGAGGCCGGCGCGCGCGCTGTCGACCTGGCCGTCATCGCGAGGGTGAAAAACGCGCGCGAACCGCTTAAGTGAGGGAGAACCTTCCCATTCGCCTTCAGGAGTTCCCCTTGGCCGAAGTCGTCCTCTACACCAAACCCGGCTGCCCCTACTGCATCCGCGCCATGGCCCTGCTGGACCGCAAGGGCGCGGCCTATACGGAGATCGTCGCCTCCAACCATCCGGCCAAGAAGGCCGAGATGGTCGAACGCTCGGGCGGCGCCGCCACCTTCCCGCAGATCTTTATCGACGGAAAGCACGTCGGCGGTTCGGACGACATCCACGCCCTGGACCGCAAGGGCGAGCTGGACGCCCTGCTGGCGGCCTAGGTGACCGAAACGCTCGACATTGCGCTGATCCAGGCGCGGACGCCGGCGACGGCGGCCGCGGGGCTGGCGCATGTCGAGCCCCTGATCCGTCAGGCGGCGGCCGAGGGCGCGCAGCTGATCCTGACGCCCGAGGGAACCAACTTTCTCGAACAGCGCCGCGCCTTGCGCGACGCCGCCCTGTCGGATGAAGGCGCCGACCCGGCCGTCGCCGGGCTCAAGGCCCTGGCCGCCGAACTTGGCGTCTGGCTGTTGATCGGCTCGGCGATCGTCCGCTCGGGCGTGGCGGATGACCTGCGCGCCGCCAACCGGTCCCTGCTGATCGACCCCAGCGGGGCGGTCACGGCCCGCTATGACAAGCTGCACGTCTTTGACGTCGACCTGCCGAACGGCGAGACCTATCGCGAGAGCGCCTCGGTCAGGCCTGGCGAGGCGGCGGTGGTCGCCGCTGCCCCTTGGGGGCGTCTTGGTCTGACCATCTGCTACGACCTGCGTTTTCCGCAACTGCACCGCGCCCTGGCCAAGGCGGGCGCGACGCTGATCGCCGTCCCCGCCGCCTTCACCCGCCCGACCGGCGAGGCGCATTGGGAGACCCTGTTGCGCGCCCGCGCCATCGAGACGGGCGCCTTCGTCCTGGCCCCGGCCCAGGGCGGGACGCATGAGGACGGCCGCCGGACCTGGGGCCGCTCCCTGATCGTCGGCCCGTGGGGCGAGGTGATCGCCCGGCTCGATCACGACGAACCGGGCGTGCTGCACGCCCGGCTGGACCTTTCGGCCGTGGAGAAGGCGCGCGCCAGCGTCCCCGCCCTGCGCCACGACCGCGACTTCGACCTGCCCCTATGATCCGTTACGCCCTGTCCTGCGACCACGACCACGGCTTCGAGGCCTGGTTCGGCTCCTCGTCCGACTATGACGACCAGGCGGCGCGCGGCCTGGTGGAATGCCCCTTCTGCGGCTCGACCGCGGTGAGGAAGCAGGTGATGGCTCCGGCCGTCTCCGGCACGAAGAAGACCGCGCCCGAGGCCCTGAAACCTGAAGCTCTGCAGCATATGCAGTCGATGATGATGCAGGCCGCGCGCGAGGTGCGCGACCACGTCGAGCAGAATTTTGACTACGTCGGCGACGCCTTCGCCCGCGAGGCCCGCGACATCCACGAAGGCCGCAGCGAAAAGCGCGAGATCTACGGCGAGGCCACCCCCGCCGAGGTGAAGAAGCTGAAAGACGACGGCGTGCCCTGCGCCCCCCTGCCCAGCCTGCCGCCCGATCCCAAGAAGGCGAATTAACCGCACTCGGGGCGCCCTGCCTGAGCGCGACTTTTTGCACTGCATCATTTATGTGGGCGTGGGGGAACAGGCTGACCGCCCGGATCAAGGGCGGGTGTTGATTGAGAAGCGGAGCGCGTAATGGCGATTCAACAGGGCGGAGCTGAACGCCCGCTGTCCACTCTGACCTGGCGACCGATGACGCCGAACGACCTCGACGGCGTGGTCGCGGTGGCCCAGCTGTCCTTCCCCGATCATCCGGAAGAGCGCGCCTGTTTCGCCAACCGTCTGGAACTGCATCCCGAGGGCTGCTTCGTCCTGGCCGCCGAGGACGGTCCGGTCATGGGCTATCTGGTCGCCTATCCGTGGGTGCTGAACGCCGCCCCGGCGCTGAATGTGCTGATCGACGCCATCCCGGCCGAGGCCGAGGTCGTCTATCTGCACGACCTGGCCCTGCACCCCGACACGCGCGGCGGCGGCCACACCCGGCCGGTGGTCGAACGTCTGGCCGAGCAGTCCAAGGCGGCGGGCTGGCCGGCGGTCGCCCTGGTGGCGGTCAACGACGCCTCGACCTTTTGGGCGCGCAACGGCTTCGAGGTTCAGAACCCGCCGGGTATGGCCGAGAAGCTGGCCAGCTACGGCGACGACGCCCGCTATATGGTCAGGCCGCTGTAAGCGTCGTCAGCACGAAATCCAGGCGCTCGGCGACGGGCGTCCTAGGCAGTTCGATCAGTTCATAGCCGAAGCGCGGATAGGTCTCGGCCATGGCCTCGAAGGTGCGGCGGGCCTCGTCCAGATCCTGCTTGCGCTCGGCGTCCTGGCCGAAGATCTCGGGCCAGACCGGGGCGATGAAGACGCGCCGGTCATAGCGGATGTCCTGCGCCGCCCGCTCCACATGGGCCGGGACCGGCAGGCCGCACAGGGTCAGATAACCGACCACGTCCGGGACGCCGCGATCGAAGAAGACCGGCCCGTCGGCGCTCTCGGTGCGGGCGTGGGCCTCAAGCTCGCGGTCCAGCATCAGTTCGGCGAACAGGGCCCGGTCCTTCCACGGCAGGGCCTCGCCGTCGATCGCCTGCTGGCGGCGGATGATGGCGCGCCCGGCCTCGGGCGAGGTCGCATGGCCTGCCGTCGCCAGGGCCTCAAGCAAAGTGGTCTTGCCCGAGCCGGGACCGCCGGTCAGGACGATGCGGCGCGGGCCGCTCATGCGTCGCGGGTCGCCATCATCATGTAGTTGATGCCCACGTCGTCGCCCTCGCTCCAGCGGTCGTTCAGCGGATCATAGGCCAGGCCATAGGGGCCGGTGACGGTCAGCGGCTCGCCGTCCAGCATGGCGCGCAGCTCGTCGGGCTTGAGGAACTGGCGCCAGTCGTGGGTGCCCGCCGGCACCCAGCGCAGCACATATTCCGCCGCGACCTTGCCCAGCAGCAGGCCCTTCAGCGTGCGGTTCAGGGTGGCGACGATCATCAGGCCGCCCGGCTTGATCAGTTTCGAGCAGGCGCGGATGAAGGCCTCCGGATCGGCGACGTGCTCGATCACTTCCATCGTCAGCACCACGTCGAAAGGGCCGGCGCCCGCTTCGACCATCTGCTCCACCGTGGCGGCGCGATAGGCGATGTCCAGCCCGACCTGTTCGGCGTGGGCGCGGGCGGTGCCGATGTTCTCGGACGAGGCGTCGATGGCGGTGACGTCAAAGCCCATGCGCCGCATCGGCTCGGCGATCAGGCCGCCGCCGCAGCCGATGTCGATCAGGCTGAGGCCGCTGAAGGGCGCGCGCGCCTTCACGTCGCGATCAAAGTGTTCCGCCGCCCGATCGCGCACGAATTTCAGCCGCGCCGGATTGAAGCGGTGCAGGGGGGCGAAGGGGCCTTTGGGATCCCACCACTCGGCCGCCTGGGCCGAAAAGCGCGCCACGTCGGCCGGGTCGATGCTCGGCCCTTCGGCACGATCGGTAGCAAAGGGTGAAAAACCCTCTTCGCTTTGGGGTTTGCGCGGATCGAGGCTGTCGTTAGAAGCGGGCATGGGCAGAGGCATGGACCGCCTTCGCCCGCCATGCAAGCAGGGGATCAGACGCCAGGATGACGCGGGCCGACACGAACCGGTTGGTGATGAAGTTCGGCGGCACCTCCATGGCCGACCTGGAACGCATCCGTCGCGCGGCGCGCATCGTCGCCGCCGAAGCCGCCAGGGGCAAGAAGGTGGCCGTGGTCGTCTCGGCCATGGCGGGCAAGACCAATGAGCTGGTCGCTTGGACCGACGGTGTGGGCGCGGCGGCGCCGGGCCTGTACGGCGACGGCGTCCTGTCGGATGACGAATATGACGTGGTGGTCGCCTCGGGCGAGCAGGTGACGTCGGGTCTTCTGGCCCTGACCCTGCGCAACATGGGCCTGAAGGCGCGCAGCTGGATGGGTTGGCAGATTCCGATCCTGACCGACGACGCCCACGGCCGCGCCCGCATCGAAGAGGTGCCTGGCGACGCGCTGGGGGCTGCGCTGGACGCGGGCGAGATCGCCATCGTGCCGGGCTTCCAGGGCGTGACCCGCGAGGGGCGCATCACCACCCTGGGCCGGGGCGGCTCGGACACCTCGGCCGTGGCGGTGGCGGCGGCCCTGGGCGCGCCGTGCGACATCTACACCGACGTGGACGGCGTCTATACGACCGATCCGCGCATCCAGAGCCGCGCCCGGCGTCTGGAGAAGGTGTCCTACGAAGAAATGCTGGAGATGGCGTCGCTGGGCGCCAAGGTGCTTCAGACCCGCTCGGTCGAACTGGCCATGCACAAGCGCGTGCCGGTGCGCGTCCTGTCCAGCTTCATCGAGCCGGACGAAAACGGAAACCTGCCGCAACACGCCGGCACCCTGATTTGCGACGAGGATGAGATCGTGGAAAAGCGCATCGTTTCCGGCGTGACCATGAGCCGGGACGAAGCCCGGATCACGCTGCTTGGCCTGTCGGACCGGACGGACGCTCCGGCCGACGTCTTCACCCGCCTGGCCGAGGCCGAGGTCAACGTCGACATGATCGTGCAGAGCCAGGCCCGCACCGAAGGCGCGGTCAACCTGACCTTCACGACCGGCCGCCGCGACGCGCGCCGCGCCGCCGACCTGATGACCGCCGCCAAGGCCGAGATCGGCTTCGAGGAACTGCGGGTCGACGACGACGTGGCCAAGGTCTCGGTGATCGGCGTGGGTATGCGCAGTCACGCGGGCGTGGCCCAGACCATGTTCCGCGCCCTGGCTGACAAGGGCGTGAAGTTCCAGGCCATCTCGACCTCCGAGATCAAGATCAGCGTACTGATCGATTCGGATTACGCCGAGCTGGCGGTCCGGGCGCTGCACGCGGCCTACGGTCTGGACGCGGAAGACTAGGATATCGGAAGGGCCGCCCTATCTGGAAACTGAAACCAGAGGGCGGCAAGGCGGGAGCAGGCATGGTGAAGGGCGTGGCAGTGACGGCGAGGGGGCCCCGCCTTCTGCTGCGCCAGATCCGCGAGGCTCTGGCCGGGGCCGACGGCGCCGTTCCCGCCCAGGACCGGCTGAACATGGTGGTGCGGATCATCGCCCGCTCCATGGTGGCCGAGGTCTGCTCCATCTATTTGCGGCGCGCCTCGGGCGAGTTGGAGCTGTTCGCCACCGAGGGTCTGAACCCCGAGGCTGTCCACAACACCCGCCTGAGCCCCGGCGAGGGCCTGGTCGGCGAGGTGGCGCGCACGGCCGCGCCGATCAGCCTGTCGGACGCCCAGTCGCATCCCAGCTTCTCCTACCGGCCCGAAACCGGCGAAGACCCCTATCACGCCTTCCTCGGCGCGCCCCTGCTGCGCGGCGGCCGGGCCATCGGCGTCCTGGTCGTCCAGAACCGCGCCGCCCGTCGTTATGACGAGGAAGAGGTCGAGGACATCCAGACCATCGCCATGGTCCTGGCCGAGACGGTGGCTTCGGGCGAGCTGCTGGCGCTGGAGGAGCTGCGCGACGTCGAAGTCGCGCCCCATCGGCCCGAGCGGCTGAAGGGGCAGAAGTTCGCCGAGGGCCTGTCGTTCGGGCAGGCCGTGCTGCACGAGGCGCCGATCGCGCCGGAGCAGCTGCTGTCCGACGATCCGGCCGCCGAAGAGGTGCGGCTCAAGGAGGCGCTGGAGCGTCTGCGCACCAGCATCGACGCCCTGCTGGAAGGCAGCCAGGGCAAGCTGGGCGGCACTCCCTATGAGGTGCTGGAGACCTATCGGATGTTCGCCGACGACCGGGGCTGGAACCGGTCGCTGGAGGAGGCGGTGCGTTCCGGCCTGACGGCCGAGGCCGCCGTGGACCGCGTCCGCAACGAGCACCGCGCCCGCTTCGCCAACGCCCGCGATCCCTATATCCGCGAGCGGCTGCACGACTTCGAGGATCTGGCCAACCGCCTGCTGCGGCTGATGGCGGGCGATCATCCGGGCCAGCGCGACCTGCCCGACGACGCCATCCTGGTGGCCAAGAACCTGGGACCGGCGGACCTGCTGGAGTATCCGCGCCACAAGCTGCGGGGCCTGTTGCTGGAAGAAGGCTCGGCGGCCGCCCACGCGGCCATCGTCGCCCGCGCCCTGCAGATTCCCTGCGTCGGCCGCCTGCAGGGCCTGCGCGATCGCCTGACCGAGGGCGATCAGGTCATCGTCGACGGCGAGACGGGCGAGGCCTACTTGCGGCCCCGCCCCGACATGCTGGCGGCGGTCGAGAGCCGCATGGCGGTGCGCGAACAGCGCCGCGCCGAGTTCGACCAACTGCGCGACACCCCCGCGGTCACCAGGGACGGCAAGCGCATCATGCTGCTGACCAACGCCGGCCTGGCGGTGGATCTGGAGAATCTGGACGCCACGGGCGCCGAGGGCATCGGCCTGTTCCGCACCGAATTCCAGTTCATGGTCTCGGACGAGCTGCCGCGCCTGGACGCTCAGGCGGCGCTCTACAAACTGGTGCTGGATGCGGCGGGCGACCGGCCCGTCACCTTCCGCACGCTGGACATCGGCGGCGACAAGGTGCTGCCCTACCTCGACAATGAGCGCGAAGAGAACCCGGCGCTGGGCCGCCGCGCCATCCGTCTTGGGCTGGATCGTCCGGCCCTGCTGCGGATGCAGCTGCGCGCCCTGCTGAGCGCCGCCGCCGGGCGCGAGCTGCGCGTCATGTTCCCCATGATCGCCACGGTGGACGAGTTCCGGGCCGCCCGTGAACTGGTCGACGTCGAATGCGACTGGGCGCGGCGCCGGGGGCGGCCTCTGCCGTCCCTGCTGCGGGTTGGGGCCATGATCGAATGCCCCAGCCTGCTGTGGCACCTGGACGCCCTGCTGCCGCTGACCGACTTCGTTTCGATCGGCACCAACGACCTGCTGCAGTATATGTTCGCCGCCGACCGGACGAACCCGCGCGTGTCGGATCGCTACGATCCCCTGTCGCCGCCCTTCCTGCGCGCCCTGGCGGATATTCAGCAGAAGTGCGCCGACAGCGCCACGCCCGTCTCCGTCTGCGGCGAACTGGCGGGCCGCCCGCTGGAAGCCTTCGCCCTGATCACCCTGGGCTACAGCCGTTTGTCCGTTCCGGCGGGCGGGGTGGGACCGGTCAAACGCATGATCCTGTCGGCTGATCTGAACGCGGCGCGGCGGGGGATGAACGCCCTGCTCGGCTCCTCGGCCGGGTCGGTGCGCGGCGAGATCGAGTCCCTGGCGCGCAAGCTCAATGTCGAAGTCTGAGAAAGCGGGGCCGCTTTCCCGCGTTGCCCGCGCTCCCGGCCTCGTCTAAGCGGGGGTGACGGGCGCATCGGCGCCCAGCGTGACGGAACACCGACCCTATGGACCAGGATCGGCAAGCCGCGTTCGACTTCGACGCCGACGCGACGCTGGATCAGACCCCGGAGGCGACGCCCGAAGCGGCGCCTGAAGAACCCTCGGACGATTCCCTGGGCGCGTCCCTGCGCGCCGCGCGCCTGGCGTCGGGCCTGTCCATGGCCGAGCTGTCGACCAAGACGCGGGTGCATCCGCGTTTCCTGACCGCGCTGGAGCAGGGCGAGTACGCCGTCCTGCCGTCGCGCATCTTCTCCATGGGCTATGTGCGCGCCTACGCCGGCGCCCTAGGCCTGGACGAGTTGAACGCGGTCGAGCGGTTCAAGCAGGAATACCCCGATGCGGCCGTGCCGCTGCAGCCGCCGACGGGCGCCGCCCTGCAGCAGATGCGCCAGAACTCGCCCAAGATCCTGGGCGTGATCGGCGTCTTCCTGGCGGTGGTGATCGGCTGGAACGTCTTCCAGCGCATCAACCGGATCGAGGCGCCGCACCCCTCCGACCTGGTCGCCGTGCCCAAGGACTGGGCCGAGCAGGCCGATCATCAACGGGACCGCGCCCTCTATCTCGGCGCGCCCAAGGCGGCGCCGCCGGACCAGACGACGCCGGCCATGTACATCACCCCGGGGCTGGAGGCTCAGCTGACCGGGATCGACCCGGACGACCCCAACGCCGCGCCTCCGCCCGCGCCGCCGGTGCAGGCCGCCTTTAACCCGCGCGGGGCCATCTACGGCGCCTCGGCCACGGTCTCCCAGGTCACGCTTCAGGCGCGCAAGCCCGCCATCCTGGTCATCCGCCAGGGCGACGGCCGCATCCTGTTCGCGCGTCAGCTGGCCGCGGGCGAGGCCTGGCGCGCGCCGCCCGGCGTGGCGGCCACCATCGACACGCCCGATCCGGCGGCCTTCGACGTCTATCTGAACGGCGAACACGGCGGCGTGCTGCCCGCGCCGCAGTCGCCGCTCGGGTCGCTGAACAACCGCGCCCAGGCGGCGGCGCGCGAGTCCGAGGCCCGCGCCGCCGCCGCCGTCGAGGCCCGGGCCCGCGCGGCTCAGGCGGCTGCTGCTGCTGCGGCCGCCGCGACGCCTTCGCCGACGCCGACCCAGGCCGCCGCCGCGGCTCCCGCGCCCGCCGCCTGATCCTTTCCTCGACGAAGGCGCGATCTTTCGCCGCCTGTCGTGGTTTTGCCGCTCTTCCTGTCCTATGTTCCCGGCGTCATGAGCGACCATTCCGAACTCGGCCATATCCGCCCCTGGCGCCACATCGAGCGCCGCAAGAGCCGCCAGATCATGGTCGGCTCCGTCCCTGTCGGCGGCGACGCCCCGATCAGCGTCCAGTCGATGACCAATACGCCGACGACCGACGCGGCGGCGACGCTGGAGCAGATCCGTCAGCTGGAAGAGGCCGGGGCCGACATCGTGCGCGTCTCCTGCCCGGACGAGGAATCGACGGCGGCCTTCAGGACCATCGCGCGCGAGGCCCGCGTGCCGCTCGTGGCCGACATCCACTTCCACTACAAGCGCGGCATCGAGGCGGCCCAGGCGGGCGCCGCCTGCCTGCGCATCAACCCCGGCAACATCGGCTCGATCGAGCGGGTCAAGGAAGTCGTTCAGGCCGCCCGCGACCACGGCTGCTCCATGCGCATCGGCGTCAACGCCGGCTCGCTGGAGAAGGAGCTGCTGGAGAAATACGGCGAGCCCTGTCCGGATGCGATGGTCGAAAGCGCCCTGAACCACGCCCGGATTCTTCAGGATCTGGACTTTCACGAGTTCAAGATCTCGGTGAAGGCGTCGGACCCCTTCCTGACGGTCGCCGCCTATCAGCAACTGGCTGACGCCATCGACTGCCCCCTGCACCTCGGCGTGACCGAGGCGGGCCCCTTGCGCACCGGCACCATCAAATCGGCCATCGGCATGGGCAATATGCTGTGGTCGGGCATCGGCGACACCATTCGCGTGTCCCTGGCCGCTGATCCGGTCGAAGAGATCAAGGTCGGCTTCGACATTCTGAAGTCGCTGGGCCTGCGTCACCGGGGGGTGAACATCATCGCCTGCCCGTCCTGCGCGCGTCAGGGCTTCAACGTCATCGAGACGGTGGGGATTCTGGAAGAGCGACTGGCGCATGTCTCGACGGCCATGTCGCTGTCGATCATCGGCTGCGTGGTCAACGGGCCGGGCGAGGCCCTCTATACCGACATCGGCTTCACCGGCGGCGGCAAGGGGGCGGGCATGGTCTATCTGAACGGCAAGATCGCTCACAAGCAGGCCAATGAGGGCATGATCGACGAGATCGTCGCCCAGGTCGAAGCCAAGGCCGCCGAACTGGACGCCGCACGCGCCGCCGCCATCGCTCTCAACGCCGCCGAATGACCATGAAGCTCTACATCACCACCCCGTCGCCCTTCGCCCGCAAGGTTCGCATCGTCGCTCGCGAAAAGGGGCTGGCCGACCGGATCGAGGAGATCGTCGTCGATCCCTACGCCGACGCGCCGGAACTGCTGTCGACCAACCCCGTGGTTCAGGTTCCGACGCTGATCGCCGCGGACGGCCTGCCGCTGACCGACAGCCCGGTCATCGCCGAGTATCTGGACGCCCTGGGTTTGGGACCGCGTCTGCTGCCGTCCCAGGGGGCGGAGCGCCTGCGGGTAAAGCGGCTTGAGATCCTGGCCAACGCCGCGTTGGAGATGGGCGTCAAGCTGGTGCTGGAGAAGCGGCGACCCGAGCATGAACGCTCGCCGTCGTGGATCGCGCGCTGGACCGTAAACATGGGCCGCGCCCTGGATGCGCTGGAGACCGCCGCCCCGGACGCCGAGGCGCTGGACATGGGCGTGCTGACGGCCGGGATCGCCGTCACCTGGATCGGCTTCCGTCACCCGGACTACGACTGGAAGACGGGCCGCCCGAACCTGGTCGCTCTGCAGGCGGCGCTGGAGCAGCGTCCCAGCTTCATCGACACCTTCCCGCGCTAGACGGGATCAGCCGATCAGTTTCAGCAGTTGCGCGCCCTGGAAGGCGGCGAGGATCAGCAGCAGGAAGCCGACCGCAAAGGTTAGGGCCTTGCGCGGGACTTTCTTGACGATCAGTCCGGCGAAGGGGGCGGCGATCAGGCCGCCGACCACCAGGCCGCCGACGGCCGCCGCGTGGTTCTGGAGCGCGCCCGCCTCTTCCCAGTGGCCGCTGACCAGGGCCCAGACGAAGGTGGCCGAGACGGCCACGGTCAGGAAGAACTCGGCCGTGTTCACCGTGCCGATGGCCTTGCGCGGCTCATGCCCGGCGCCGACCATGGTCGAGGAGACGGTCGGCCCCCAGCCGCCCCCGCCCACGGCGTCCAGAAAGCCGCCGACCAGCCCCAGCGGCGCCGTGACCCAGGCGGGCAGGTGGCGCGGGCGGATGTCATGCCCGGCGCGCCACAGGATCCACACCCCGACCAGGGCCAGGTAGCCGATCACGAACGGCTTGATGGTCGAGGCCTCCAGCCCCGTCAGCACATAGGCGCCCAGCACCCCGCCGATCACGCCGGCGACGGCCAGGGGCAGCAACAGCCGCCACTCGACGTTCTTGTGCCAGACATGGCTTCCGGCCGAGGCGGCGGTGGTGAAGACCTCGGCGGCGTGGACGCTGGCCGAGGCCGTGGCCGGGGGCACGCCCAGCGCCAGCAAGACGGAGGAGGAGATGACGCCGTAGGCCATGCCCAGGGCGCCGTCGACCGCCTGAGCCAGCACGCCGACCAGAAGGAACAGGAAGAAGGTGTCCATTCAGCGCCTCGGGCCGGTGGGGTTGAGGGCCATCAGGCGCAGGTCGCGCGCCGCCTGGCAATGGCCGTCATGAGCCGGCTCAGGCGGACTCCAGCCGGGACAGGGCGTCCAGCACGTCGCGACCGCGATAGGGCTTGATGACCATGGCGGCGGCCAGTTCGGCGTTCTGCGCCGCCGCCGTCACGTCGCCGGACAGGAAGATCACCGGCACCCCCCAGCGCGATTTCAGGCTGCGGGCCAGGTCCACGCCCGTGTTCTCGCCCGACAGGTTGATGTCGAGCAGGGCCACGTCGATGGGGTGAAGCGCGGTCGCCGCCGCTGCGGCTTCGGCGCTGTGGAAGGGACCGACGACGCGGTGCCCGGCGGCGTCCAGCGCCTCGGTCAGGTCCAGGGCGGCGTCGGCGTCATCCTCGACCAGCAGGACGGTCAGGGGGGCGGCTTCGGCCGCCGGGGTCGTGGTCGGTTCGGTCGAGGTCCGCTCCGGCGCCGGGGCCTGGCGCACCAGGACGGCGCGGACATAGGGCCACAGTTCGGCGGCGGGGCGCTCGGCGTCCAGGTCGAAGATCTTGGCCAGGGCTCTCAGCTCGCGCTCGGCCTCGGGCGACACGGCTCCGCCCGCCTGCAACAGGCCGTCGTAGAGGGCGCACAGTCGCGCCGCATCGGTATTCGCCGCGCCCGGCGGGGCGGCGTTCTGAGGCGTGATGACGGTCATGCCCCTGTCTCCTTCTGTTTCAGCCTCACAGGAGCTAGGGGTTTTGCAGTTGCGAAAAAACCGGCCTGACGGGCTTGTGACGGCTGTTCACGATTGCTCCATGAACGCGTGTAGAGGCGTTTTTATCGACACGGCGGCGCGTCGCGGGTAAGGCTCCGCGCTCGATTTTCTCAGCAAGGACACGCCGTTGCGACTGCCTCAGGCCCGGCTCGATCAGGTGCTCGACCGCTTCCATCAGGTGGAGGCGCGCATGGGCGCAGCCACGGACGGCGCCGAGATCGTGCGCCTGTCGAAAGAGCACGCCGAGCTCAAGCCCGTGGCCGACGCGGTTCAGGCCCTGGCCCGCGCCCGCGCCGAGGCGGACGATCTGAAAGCCATGGCCGCCGACCCGGAAATGGCCGCCCTGGCCGCCGATGAACTGGACGCCCTGACCGAGCGCCTGCCGACGCTTGAGCGTGAAGTCGCGCTTCTGCTGGCCCCGCGCGACGCCGATGAAAACGCCTCGGCCGTGCTGGAAGTGCGCGCGGGCACCGGCGGCGACGAGGCGGCGCTGTTCGCGGGCGACCTGTTCCGCATGTACTCGCGCTACGCTCAGTCGCGCGGCTGGCGGGTCGAGATCGACAGCGCCGCCGAGGGCGACGCCGGCGGCTTCAAGGAGATCATCGCCACCGTCAGCGGCGAGGGCGTCTTCGGCCGCCTGAAGTTCGAGAGCGGCGTCCACCGCGTCCAGCGCGTGCCGACGACCGAGGCGGGCGGCCGCATCCATACCTCGGCGGCGACCGTCGCCGTCCTGCCCGAGGTCGAAGACGTCGAGATCGAGATCCTCGACAAGGACATCCGCATCGACACCTACCGCTCGTCCGGCGCGGGCGGTCAGCACGTCAACAAGACCGACTCGGCGGTGCGCATCACCCACCTGCCCACCGGCATCGTCGCCACCTCTTCGGAAAAGTCGCAGCACGTGAACCGCGACAAGGCGATGAAGAACCTGCGTGTGCGCCTCTACGACATGCAGCGCCAGGCCAAGGACGCCGCCCGTTCCGACGCACGCAAGTCCCAGGTCGGCTCGGGCGACCGCTCCGAGCGCATCCGCACCTACAACTTCCCGCAGGGACGGGTGACGGATCACCGCATCGGCCTGACGCTGCACAGCCTGCCGCAAATCCTCGAGGGCGACCTCGACCCCATGCTCAACGCCCTGATCGCCGAAGACCAGGCCGCCCGCCTGGCCGATCTGGAAGCCGAACTGGGCTGAGGGCGCCGAGGCGCGTCCGCGTCTGACGCGGCCCCGCTTTAACCTGGCTCCGACTCCCGCTAGGAACGGAGCATGAACATGCTGGACATCATCCTGTTGGCCTTTGCGGCGGTCGCCGCGGGGGGCTTCCTGTGGGCCTATATGGGCTGGCAGAAGACACGCGGCGCGCTGGACGCCGCCGATGCGCGGCTGGCGCTGATGGAGGAGAGCCGGGACTCCATGGCCGAGTTCCTCAAGGCGCAGGCCGCCCAATCGGCCGAGGCCGTGGCGTCCAAGCTGGTCGCCCGCGCCACGGAGACCTTCCAGGCCCAGGACCGCGTCGCGCGCGAGCGGATGGAGGCCCAGCTCAAGCCCGTCTCCGAAACCCTGGCCAAGTTTCAGGAACACGTGACGGCCTTGGAGAAGGCGCGCGCCGACGAGACGGGCGGGCTGAAGGAGCAGCTCGGCCTGCTGATGGCGGCCTCCACCGCCACCCGCGACGAGGCGCGGCGCCTGACCGAGGCGCTGAAGGGCAACACCGGCCGTCGCGGCCGCTGGGGCGAGCAGACCTGCCGCAATGTGCTGGAGGCCGCAGGCATGGCCGGCCGCTTCGATTTCGAGGAGCAGAACTCGTCGGCGACGGACGAGGGCCGCCAGCAGCGCCCGGACTTCATCGTGAAGTTGCCCGGCGGCGGCATGTTCGTCATCGACGCCAAGGTGTCCCTGGCCTTCGCCGACGAGGCGGACGGCGATGAAGAGGCCCAGGCCCGCGCCATGTCCCTGCGCACTGCGGCCAGCATGAAGACCCACGTGCGCCAGTTGTCGTCCAAGGCCTATCAGGATCAGTTCAAGCCCAGCCCCGACTTCGTCGCCATGTTCGTGCCGGGCGACGCCTTTCTGGCCGCCGCCCTGGACCATGAGCCGGACCTGATGACCACGGCCATGGCCTCGCGCGTGGTCATCGTCACGCCCACCACCCTGTTCGCCCTGTGCAAGGCGGTCGCCTACGGCTGGCGCGCCGAGGAGCAGGCCCGCAACGCCGAGGACGTCGCCAAGCTGGGCAAGGAGCTCTACAAGCGGCTGTCGGTCATGGGCGGCCACGCCGCCTCGGTCGGCAAGGCGCTGGACGCGGCGGTTTCCCGCTACAACCAGTTCGTCGGCTCGCTGGAAAGCCAGGTCATGGTCTCGGCCCGCCGCTTCGAGGATCTGAAGGTCGATCACGAGGGCAAGGAGTTGCCCGAACTGAACGCCGTCGAACAATCGCCCCGCGCCGTCAGCCGCCCGGAGTTGCTGAACGCGCCGGAGTGACGACTGAGTGTGACAAACATGCTTGACGCCCTGCGGCCGGGCTGTAAAACTTGCTTGTCAAGTCAGTTTTACGCGCGGCGAGCCTATGAAATCGATGAAACCCCTCGGCCTGAAAGGCGTCGCGACCATGTTCGGCCTGGTCATGCTGATCGGCTTCGTCGGGGGCTTGGGCAGCGGTTTCCTGGCCGACCAACCCGGTACGGCGGCGTTTTGGACGACCGTCGCCTTCACGACGGTGATGATGGCTGCCGTCTTGGGCGTATCCTTCTGGTGGTGGAGCCGTCTCGACGAGGCCGCGCGCGAGGCGCACAAATGGGCCTGGTACTGGGGCGGCAGCACGGGAATGTTGGTCGGTCTCGTCCTCATGCTGATGCTGACCACGCGTCCGGGCGACATCGCCATTCCCGCCAGCCTGGGCGAGACGCCGGCTGATCTGGTCGCCGCCGGCATGATCATGATCTTGGGCTTCCAACTCATCGGCTACGGCCTGGCCTGGGTCTGGTGGTGGCTGGGCCGTCGTTGAGGAGGACGCCGTGAAGAACCGCCTCAAGGTGCTGCGCGCCGAGCGCGACTGGAGCCAGGCGCACCTGGCCGACGAACTGGGCGTGTCGCGTCAGACGGTGAACGCGCTCGAGACCGGCCGCTACGACCCCTCCCTGCCGCTGGCGTTCAAGATCGCCCGGCTGTTCCAGATGCCGATCGAATCCATCTTCATCGACGAAGAAGGCTGACGGCTGTTTCTCTTTTGCGACCCTAGGAGCCTGACCATGATCCGCCGACTCTGGAGCCGCGCCGCCGCTTCCGTCTCCGCCGCCGCCCTGACCGCCGTCCTGCTGGCGCCGACGACGCCCGCCTTCGCCCAGGCCGCGCCCGCCGCCGCCGATCCGGCCGCCGTGACCGTCGCCCCGGCCGGGTCCGGTCCGCGACTGTGGGTGGTCAAGGATGCGGACTCCACCCTCTATCTGTTCGGCACCGTCCATGTGCTGAAGCCCGAGACGCCTTGGGGCAGCGCCAAGCTGGATCGCGCCTTCGCCGCCGCCGACGAATACTGGTTCGAGATCGCCGATCTGAACGACGTCGCGGGCGCCGTGCCGATCATCCAGTCCAAGGGCGTCTCGCCCGATCGTCCCCTGTCGAGCCTGCTGACCGCCGAGGAACAGGCCGACCTCGACGCCGCCGCCCGCTCCATCGGCGCGACGGCCGCCCAGTTGGACCCGCTGCGCCCGTGGTTCGCGGCCCTGCAGCTGGCCATGGCCAGCATCACCAAGGCCGGCTATCTGCCGCAGAACGGCGGGGACCAGGTGCTGCACGCCCGCGCCGCCGCCACGGGCAAGCCGATCAAGGGCTTAGAGACCATGCCCCAGCAGGTCGGCTTCATCGCCGACATGTCGGAAGAGGCGCAGCTGGCCATGCTGCGCTCGGGCCTGAAGGAGTTCGATCAGGCGCCGGAGTTCCTGGGCCGCATGGTCGGCGCCTGGTCGACCGGCGACGTGGACGGTCTGGACGTCTTGATCGGCCAGGAGATGAAGGCGGAATCGCCGGAGATGTACGAGGTCATGCTGACGCGCCGCAACGCCGACTGGACCAATCAGATCGTGACCCTGCTGGAAGGCTCGGGCACGGCCTTCATCTCGGTCGGGGCCGGCCACCTGGCGGGGGCCGACAGCGTTCAGGCCATGCTGGCCAAGCGCGGCGTCACGGTCGAGGAAGTCCGCGACTGATCCGTCGCGACCTCTGTCAAAAAAACCAAAGGCCCGGTTCGCCGGGCCTTTTCTTTTGCCCCGCGCCCTATATCTTCACGCTCCGCCTCGGCGCGGCGCGGGTATAGTTCAGAGGTAGAACGTCAGCTTCCCAAGCTGAATGTCGCGAGTTCGATTCTCGCTACCCGCTCCAATATTTTCCTGACCAGGGAGATTGCGGCAGCCGTTCAAGCGACGGTTTGCGACGTGCGCCCAAGACGTGGACCCGAGCAGTCAAGAAAACGGCCGCCCGGTTGATCGCCGGGCGGCCTTCCTATCCGTGGCGACGCTTGAGACTTAGCGCGCCGTTGTCGCGGGGCCGTAGAACAGGGCGTTGAACAGCAGGCGGCTGGAGGCGCGGGCCTGGGCGCGGTTCACCACGTCGGGGCCCAGGACGATGACCCGGCCCTGGCCGTGCTCCAGATCCAGTACGGCGTCGGCGCCCGCCAGCCTGTCCGAGCCGATGGCCCAGCCGCTGGAGACTGAGACCTGTTGCGGATAGCGCACCAGGGACGCGCCGTCGCCCGCATGGCGGAAGCCCGCATTGCGGTTGAAGAAGACGTCCATCTGACGCGGCGCGCCGAAGGTCAGGGGGCGGCTGTTGTCGACCTCAGTCTTCATCACCGCGCCGGGGATGAAGAAGTCGGTCGAGGCCAGAGGCTTGCCGTCGGCGCCCGTCAGCACGTCCTGCACCGGCGCGCCCATGGCGGCGGCCAGGCGGTGGGCCGAGCCGATGGTGACGACGCTGCCGCCGGCCCGGGCGAAGGCGTCCAGCTGGGGCACGGTCTTCTCGGCGGTGATGTGGCCCAGCCAGCTGCGGTATTCGGCGGGGATGCTGTCCGGCGCCGGTTGCGGGCGCTGGGCGGCGGCGGACAGGTCGGCCGGGATCATGTCCGAGGCGAACAGCAGGACGTCGAAATCCTTGTTCAGGTCGCCCGCGTCGAGGCGCTGCGGATAGACGACCTCGAACGGATATTCGAACTGCTCCAGCATCCACTTCGTCCAGCCCGAGGCCATCGAGCCGCCGTAACGGTCGACCAGGCCGATGCGGACCGGCTTCAGCGTGATCCGCTCGCCGCCGGGAGCGCGGGCGACGGCGTGGGCGTTCAGGCCCAGGTCGCGCACGGCGGCCTCGACGATCGGGCGGGCCCTGTCGTCGGCGGGAATCCACAGGGCGCCGGGCGCCAGGGTCGCCCGGCCCGCACGGGTTTCGCCTTCCTGCCAGTAGACCGGTACGCCCGCCGCCAGCAGGCGGTTGGTCAGCAGATAACCGTTGAGCGGCGCATGGTCGATCAGCCAGCCGGCGCGGCCATTGCCTTCGATCCTGCCGGGCGGCGGGGCCATGACGTCGGCGACGCGCTCGGTCGGCGCCTCGAAGCCGTCGAGGATGCGGTCGAACGTCACGCCCATCTGCATGGCCAGGGTGTAGCCGGTGGCGTCATAGGGCAGGGCGGGCGGGCCGCCCGGATACTGCAGGTCATGCGGGTGGTCCTGCGGCTCGAACATGTCCAGCACATGCGGGCGATAGGCCTGGGCCGTCTTCACCACATAGGAGCCGGCCGGATAGGTCTTGCCGCCCACGGTGAAGGCGCGGACAGCGCGTTCGACGTCGACGCCGGTCTTGATCAGGCTGTTCAGGAAGGCGACGGCGGTCGGCAGGTCGGCCTGATCCGCGGGGATGACATAGCCGCGCGGGTCACGCCGGGCCGGGTCGCGCATGATGCGCTCATACAGGGCCGGATCGACCCCGCGACGGGCGTCGGCCTGCGTTCCGGCCGCGGCGTTCAGCGCATCCACCGCCGAGGGGGTGAGGCGCCAGGTGTCGGTATTGCCCTTGTCGATGGCGTTCTGGCCCATGCGCCAGATGTTGAACAGCACCCGGTCCTTGTTGCGCGAGGCGTAGTTCAGCACGGCGCGGTTGATCGACTGCGAATAGTCGATCGACTGGGCGAAACGCCAGGTCTGCGGCGCGACCGGCATGGGCAGGTCGTTGCGCGGCAACTGGTTGTCCGGGATCAGGCGGATCTGGCTGGGCGTCGGGTGGCCCGTGATCTCGGTCAGCAGGCCGACGGCGTTGTGGAAATAGGTGACGGAGCGCTCCATCCCGTTGTTCCACGTCGAATAGTTGGCCCCGCTGCGCATGGTCGAGCCGGGCTTGCCCTCTTCGATCAAACGGCTGTGCATGGCGGCGCCGACCTCGGACAGGGTGCTCATGACCAGCGGGTCGTAGTTGTAGTTGAAGGGGTCGCGGAACGGCGGCATGAAGACCACGGTCCCCGCCGGCGCCGTCTGGTGGTGGTTGTAGATGATTTGCGGGAACCACTCGCGGAAGAACTGCCGGTTGACGTTGGTCGTCTCGGCCATGGCCGACAGGTAGTAGTCGCGGTTGTTATCGTGGCCGACGTACTTCTGGTACAGCACCGGGATGCTGTCGTACTCGCGCTTCAGCGGGTCTTCGTTGCGCATGTACCAGGTGGAGACCAGCTCCCACCCGTCCGGGTTCAGCGGCGCGAACAGGATGACCACATCGTCCAGGATGCGCTTGGCCTCGGCGTCCTCGGCCGTCAGCCATTCATAGAGGGCGGCGATCAGGGCCTGGGGCGGCACCGTCTCGGTGGAGTGCAGGCCGCCGTCGATCCAGACCACGGCCTTGCCCTCGGCGGCCAGGGCGCGGGCCTCCTCCTCGCTGACGCCTTCGGCCTTGGCCAGGCGGCGCGCGATCTCCTGATAGCGGTCGATATTGGCCAGGTTCTGCGGCGAGGAGACGACCGAGAGGTATTGCGTCCGCCCTTCCGACGAGCGGCCGATCTCCAGCAGCTTCATCCGGTCCGACTGTCCGGCCAGGGTGTGCAGATAGCGCTCGAACTGGGTGTAGGTGATCAGGCGATAGTCCGCCCCGACCTCATGGCCGAACGCTTCCATCGGCGTGGTCAGGGCGCGGGCGGGCGCAGCGGCCGCCGCGGCCGGGGCGGGAGAGCGGGAGGCCGCCGCCTCCAGCGCCAGGGCGCTGGTCGATGAGAGGGCCAGGACAGCCAGTCCGGCGGCCAACCGGCGTGCGGAACCAAGGATGGGGCGGGACATGCGGACTCCTGATGCGTTCACTCGATCAGCCTTCTGCGAGGCTTGGACGCAGCTTGGCGTCTTCCAGGCGCGGACGCAATTTGCGCCGCATCAGTCTCCGGCGCCTCAGGCGCGTAATTTTCCTGCGCCATATCAGACAATTCGGGTGAGATCGCTCCTTTCGGAAATTTCCTTCAAACGGAGAGGAATTTCCGGGCCTTCGGCCGCAAAACATTCGTTTTCGCGCCGAAATTCGGCGGCCAATCCATGTCTCGCGCGCCTAGACCTCCAGGAGTTCGTTGGAGGTCAGAGGATTTTCGTTTATTCGCTGCCTCTTCCTTTTGGGCGGGTGGGGATCCTCCATCGGTTTGTAACTGCGGTCCAGCGACGCTGGGCCTGCAAAGCTGGACGACTTTTTGTATGAAACGCTTGTTCGCCTATTTCATCGTCGGAGCGATGATATTGGGGGTTCTCACGGGGTGGGGCCTCAATCATTTCCTGACGGCGGATCAGGCCTCGGCCGCAGCGTCGAACCTGAATCTGATCACCGACGTCTTCCTGCGCCTGATCAAGATGATCATCGCGCCGCTGGTGTTCACGACCCTGGTGGCGGGCATCGCGCACATGGAGGACGCTGCTTCGGTGGGGCGGATCGGCGTCAAGACCATGACATGGTTCATCGGCGCCTCGATCGTGTCGCTGGTGCTGGGTCTGGTGATGGTCCAACTGCTGCAGCCGGGCGCGAACATGCATCTGCCTGAAGCCGTGGCGGCCAGCGCGCCGGCGGCTTCGACGGACGCCTTCTCGCTGCATGGCTTCATCACCCATCTGGTGCCGACCTCGATCTTCGACGCCATGGCCAAGAACGAGATCCTGCAGATCGTCGTCTTCTCGGTCTTCGTCGGCACGGCGGTCGCCGCCCTGGACGACAAGGCTCCGGCGGTGCTGCACCTGGTTGAACAGGCCGCCTCCATCATGCTGAAGGTGACCGAGTTCGTGATGAAGCTGGCGCCCTTCGCCATCTTCGCCGCCCTGGCCTCGACCATCGCCACGCAAGGGTTGGAGATGCTGGGCACCTACGCCAAGTTCGTGCTGGGCTTCTACGGCTCCATGGGCGTGCTGTGGGGTCTGTTGTTCCTGGCCGGCGCCGCGGTGCTGGGCAAGCGGGTGATCCCCCTGTTCCGCGAGATCCGCACTCCGACCCTGCTAGCCTTCTCGACGGCCAGCTCGGAAGCGGCCTACCCGCGCATCCTGGAGGCCCTGCCCAAGGTCGGCGTGCGCCGTCGCATCGTCAGCTTCGTCCTGCCGCTGGGCTATTCGTTCAACCTGGACGGGTCGATGCTCTATTGCACCTTCGGCACCATGTTCATCATGCAGGCCCACGGCGTGCAGCTGAGCGTGTCGCAACAGATCTTCATGCTGCTGCTGCTGATGGTGACGTCCAAGGGCATCGCCGGCATTCCGCGCGCGTCGCTGGTGGTGATCATGGCGACCCTGACCTACTTCGGCCTGCCTGAGGCGTGGATCGCCATCGTTCTGGGCGTCGACCACCTGCTCGACATGGGCCGCTCGGCCACCAACGTCGTCGGCAACTCGGTCGCCGCGGCGGTGGTCGCCAAGTGGGAAGGCGAACTGGACGACATGCCTGTGGGCGACGGTCCTGTGGCCGGGGCTGACGGCGCGGAGCGCCCGGCGACGGCCTGACGGTCTTTCAGACGATCAAGCGAGAGCGGCGGCCCTGTGAAGGGCCGCCGTTTTCAATTGCGTTTCGGGCGACGCGCAGCGCCTACATTAAGCGATCAGATGGGTCGCGAATCTGTCAATTGCAGCTACGCTTTGCTCAAAAATGCAAAATTCAAGACTCAAAAAGCAATAAGCGTGCGTCTTCTGTGGATATGCGTTAAGATGTCGTTAGTGCTCAGGCGTAGCTTAGGTTGAAGAGGCCGCCGGTTTCGAGCGAGGCCGTGCGCCAGTCCTGGAGCGTTGGCGTTGGAACAAGCTGTGTGGGAGGCCGGTCGGGCGGGACGCCGGGCCGCAGAGGGGGCGTGGTTCGCCCCGGACAGACGATCAAACCCGGATCGCCGTCGACGGCCATTGACGGCGGCCGCCGACGATGTCGAGGGGCAGTGCAATCGCGCCCTGGCCGCCTGGATCGATCACGAGATGCGCGCCCGCCTGCTGGTCACGCGCACGCTGGAAGTGGTGTGGCTGAATGAGGCCGCGCGCGCGCTCCAGGAAGACGGCGACCTGTTCGGGGTCGAAGGGGGGCGGTTGTCCATGAAGTCGCGCGCCCTGCCGCGTTTGATGGCGCAGGCGCGGTCAGATGAGACGCGGTGTCTGGCGACGCCGGGGTCTGACGGACGGACCTGGGTGATCTGGGCGCGCGAGGTGGCGTCGGCCCCGACCTGCCTGATCGGCCTGACCCTGCAGTGCGTCGGCGGCGAAGCGCGCTTCCAGGCCCTGATCGAGACCCACCTCTTGTCGCCGTCCGAAGGGCGGATCGTGGAGATGTTGCTGGCGGGGAACGAGACCGGCCGCATCGCCCAGATCATGGACGTCTCGCTGGAGACGGTCCGCTCCCACCTCAAGCGCGCCTATCAGAAGATGGGCGTGCGCAGCCGCGGCGAACTGTTCGCACAGGCCCTGGCTTTCGTGGTCCCTTGAGCGAAGGCGTTTAGGGCGCGCTTGGCGTCGTCAGCGGCGCGGCCGCCGCCGCCGGGGCTTCGACGGCCTTGTCGATCAGCAGGGGCCCCATGGCGAAGGCGGCCACGGCGGCGCCGGCCGACAGGGCCAGCACGGCCACCACCCCATAGGCGATCAGCGAGCGCGACCGGCGACGGCGAAACCCGCCCGGCCGCACGTTTCGCACCAGCACATAGGGGCGGTTGGTGAAGGCCTCGGAGCCGATGATGTTGTGCTGGGACAAAGAAGACGCTCCCGACTTTTCCTTGAACGGAACGCCTCAGAGAGCGGCTTCTTGGGGCCAAAGGATGGCGAACGCCGGTCAAACGACGACGGCCGCGCAGGGGCGCGGCCGCCGAAAAACTGCTCAGCTAACGGCCTAGTTTACGGCCCAGCTAACGGCTCAGCTGAGGGGGCTCAGCCCCCCAGGGTGACGTTGACGGCGCGGCCGCCGCGCGTCTGCACCCGGCGCATCAGCACCATGACGCTGTCGTCGGCCTTGACCGGGGCGATCAGGAACCAGCTTCCGTCCGGCAGGCCGGAGAAGCGGAAGCCGCCGTCGGCGCAGGGCTCGGCCCGTTCATAGGAGCGATAGTCGGCGCCCTGCTCGCCGGCCGACCGGGCGCGCACCACGGCGGCCGGGACGGCGGCGCGATCGGCGGCGCCGTACAGGCGGTCGATGCGGGCGCGAGTATAGCGGGTGTCGGGGATCAGGCCGACGTTGCCGGCGCACTGGAAGACGCGACCGTCCTGAGCGAAGGCCACGCGACCCTCGATCGAGGCCTGGCCCGCGCGGGTCGACCAGGCGAAGTCGTCGGCGTTGAAGACGGCGGGGCCGACGGCGCTGCCGCCCATCGGGGTCGTGGCGCAGGCGGAAAGGGCCAGACCGCCGATCACGAGGGCGGCCAGCCCCTTGAGGCGGGCGGGCGAGCGCGAGAAGGTGGTCATGAGGGCGGCTCCCGGTTTCAGTTCAGGCGTCGGCCCGGCATGACCTTGCAGGGCGGGGCGAGTCAAGGTTGCTCGCCGTCGCGCCCTGTTCCAAAAGGAGGCCGTAGACCGGACGAAAGAGGCCGGCCGTAAACAAAATCAGGGAATTCATGACCGTCACCATCGACGACATCCGCGCGGCGCAAGAACGCATCGCCGGTCAGGTCGACCGCACGCCCGTCCGCTATTCCCGCCGCCTGTCGCAACTGACCGGCGCCGAGATCTGGATCAAGTTCGACAATCTGCACTTCACCGGCAGCTTCAAAGAGCGCGGCGCCCTGAACCGGCTGCTGCAGCTGACGCCGGACGAGAAGAAGCGCGGCGTCGTCGCCGCCTCGGCGGGCAACCACGCCCAGGCCCTGGCCTATCACGGCGGCCGTCTGGGCGTGCCCGTGACCATCGTCATGCCCGAGGGCACCCCCTTCGTGAAGGTGGACGGCACCCGCGCCCACGGCGCCAATGTCGTCATCCACGGCCTCGACTTCTCCGGCTCGACCGAGGAGGCCAAGCGGCTTCAGGCCGAGCACGGCTATGTCTTCGTCTCGGCCTTCGACGACGAGGGCATCGTCGCGGGGCAGGGTGTCTGCGGCCTGGAGTTTCTGGAGGACGCGCCGGACCTCGACGCCCTGATCATCCCCATCGGCGGCGGCGGCCTGATCGCGGGCAGCGCCATCGCCGCCAAGGCGATGAAGCCGGAGATCAAGATCTTCGGCGTCGAGGCCGCCCGCTATCCGTCCTTCACCGCGCGCCGTCGCGGCGAACCGGCCAAATGCAGCGGACAAACGATCGCCGAGGGCATCGCCATCAAGGCCGTGGGGGAAATTCCCTTCGCCCTGGCCGACAGCCTGATCGACGAGGTCTTCGTCTGCGAGGAGGCCGACTTCGAAAAGGGCGTGGCCCTGCTGGCGACCTTGGAGAAGACGGTGGCCGAGGGCGCCGGGGCCGGCGGCCTGGCCGCCATCCTGGCCAACCCGGAACGCTTCAAGGGCATGACGGTCGGCGTCGAGCTGACCGGCGGCAACATCGACGCCCGCATGCTGGCCGTGGTGCTGAACCGCGAAATGGTCCGCGAGAAGCGGCTGATCGTCTATCGCATCCTGGGCGACGACCGCCCCGGCATGCTGTCGGCCATGGCCGCCGTGATCGGCGGGCGGGGCGGCAACATCATCGACGTGGTGCACAACCGGCTGGCGCTGGACGTGCCCGCCAAGGGCGCCGAGTTCGACATCATGGTCGAGACCCGCGACTCCCGTCATGCCGAGGAAATCGGCGCCGCCTTGAAGGACCAGGGTTATGAACTTCGCATGGGCTAAACGCCCTCTCGCCGCCGCCATGGCCGCGACCGCTCTTCTGGCCCTCTCCGCTTGCAGCCGACCGTCCGGCGCGCCTGAAGACCTGGCCAAGAACGCGGCTGAAGCCGCCGCCTTCATGAAGCAGAACGCCTCGGAAGAAGGCGTGCAGACCCTGCCGTCCGGCCTGCAGTACAAGGTCGTGGCCTCCGGCCCGGCGGGCGGCGTCCAGCCTGACCGCAATGATCTGGTTAAGGTCGACTATGAAGGCACGCTGACCGACGGCACGGTGTTCGACAGCTCGTTCAAGCGCGGCGCTCCGGCGGTCTTCTCGCCCGAGGGCGTGGTGCCCGGCTGGACCGAGGCCCTGCAGATGATGAAGCCCGGCGACGAGTGGATTCTCTTCCTGCCGCCCGAGTTGGGCTACGGCGAGATGGGCGGCCCGCCGATGATCCCCGGCAACGCCGTGCTGGTGTTCCGCCTCAAGCTGCTGGACGTGGCCCCCGTGCCCGGCGGCGGCCGCGGCGTGGGCCACGCGATGGGCTGACCGCATCCTTCTCCCCTTGCGGGAGAAGGTGGCAGGCGGAGCCTGACGGATGAGAGGTTTCTCCACGAGGGAAGCCCTTTTTGCTAGGTCTGAGGCCGGCGTGACCCCTCATCCGACCCGCTGCGCGGGCCACCTTCTCCCGCAAGGGGAGAAGGACGCCATTCCTGCTTCACCGCGTCATCCGCTTCATCCGCCAGTCGTACTTCGCGTTCGGCCTCGAACCGCTCCGGCGACAGGCGTGACAACGCCCACACCGCCGCCCCGCGCACCACGGGGGCCGGATCGTCCAGCAGCCGCTCGACCGCTTCGACCAAGGCCGCCTCGCCCGAGTTCCCGGCCGCATAAAGGACGTTGCGGATGAAGCGATCGCGGCCGATCCGCTTGACCGGGCTCTTGGTGAACAGGGCGCGGAAGGCGGGGTCGTCCAGCGCCAGCAAGTTCGCCAGCGGCGGCGACTTCAGCGCATCGCGGGCCTGCAGCCGCGTCTCCGAGGCCTCTTGCGCGAACTTGTTCCATGGGCAGGCGGCCAGGCAGTCGTCGCAGCCGTAGATGCGGTTGCCCGTCGCGATGCGGAACTCGCGCGGCCAGGCGCCCGCATGTTCGATGGTCAGGTAGGAGAGGCAGCGTCGGGCGTCGATCTGGAACGGCGCTGGAAAGGCCTGGGTCGGGCAGGCGTCGAGACAGGCGGTGCAACGGCCGCAATGCTCGACCTCGGCCTCGTCCGGCTCGATCTCGGCGGCGGTCAGTATGGTCCCCAGGAACAGCCAGTTGCCGTGGGTGCGGCTGAGCAGATTGGTGTGCTTGCCCTGCCAGCCAAGGCCCGCCCGCTGGGCCAGCGGCTTCTCCATCAGGGGGGCGGTGTCGACGAAGACCTTGACCTCCTGGCCCAGCCGCGCGGCGATCTGGCCCGCCAGGATCTTCAGCCGCCCCTTGATGACCTCATGATAGTCGTCGCCGCGCGCATAGACGGAGATATAGCCCGCCGAGGCCTCCTCCAGCTCGGGCCGGGGGTCTTCGTCGGGGCCGTAGTTCATGCCCAGGACGATGGCCGTCTTCGCCCCGTCCCACATGGCGGTGGGATGGGCGCGGCGCTCCAGCGTCGTCTCCATCCAGCCCATGTCGCCGTGACGGCCCGCGTCGACGAAGTGGGCCAGCTTCTCGCCCGCGCTCCACGGATCGCTGGCCGAGGCGAAGCGGCACACGCCGAAGCCCAGTTCGGCGGCGCGCTGTCGGATGAAGATGCGGGGATCGGCCGCCATGAGGGCGCTTTAGCCCTGAGGGGCCTCAGAAGTCGAGGTCGGCGTACCAGGGCGCCGGGTGCACGCCGGGGAAGCGGTCGCCCAGCAGGGGGCGGAAACAGGGGCGCGACTTCAGCTTGGAGTACCACAGCTTCAGCGACGGCCAGGACGCCCAGGCGATCTCGCCGAAATAGTCCAGCACCGACAGATGGCCCGCCGCGATCAGGTCGGCCTGGCTGAGACGGCGTCCGGCCAGCCACTCGCGTCCCGCCGCCAGCGGCTCCAGCACCGTCAGATGGCTTTTCAGCGCCTCGCGGCCTTCACGCAGCATCCGCGCGTCGGGCGGGCCGAGCCGCAGCAGAGGCTTCTCCATCCGCTCATGCAGCAGGACGGCGTCCACCTCGTCGGAGAAGCGACGGCTGAACCAGGTCGCCAGACGGCGCGCCTCCGCCCGCTCGGCCGGATCGGCGGGCAGCAGGAAGTCGCCCTTGGAACGGTCTTCCAGCCAGCCCAGGATGGCGTCCAGCTCGCACAGGGTCAGAGGCCGGTTCTTTTCCGTCGTCGTCAGCACCGGCGGCATGCCCGAGGGATTCATCTCGAACAGGGGGCAGTCGTCCTCCCACGGGCGGACCGCCTCCTCGCTATAGTCGACCTTGGCCTCGCCCAGCGCCAGCCGCGCCGTGCGCGAGGCCGGGTGATAGGCGAAATGATAGAGGACGGCGGGCGTGGACATCGTCCGCCTTCATGCGCCCGCGCGCGTTAAGGCTCCGTTTACCGCGCGCGATTGTCGCAGGGGGTCAGGACCAGGGTCCGGTTTGCGGCGAGGGCGCTTCGGGCGAGGCGGCGTCCGACGTCTCCGGCCGCGTCGTCGAAAAGGCGCCGCCGTGCGGTTCGGCCGCGCCGCGCGGGTCGGCGTGGATCAGGATGTCGGCGTGGGGAAAGACCTTCAGCACCCGCTTCTCGGCGTCCAGGATGATGTCGTGCGCGGCCTTCAGGCTGAGGTCGGGGTCCAGGTCGACGTGCATCTGCACCATCAGGGCCTGGCCCGCCATGCGGGTGCGCAGCTGGTGGACGTTGGCTATGCGGTCGTCCTCGGTCACGGCGGCGACGATGGCGGCGCGCTCCTCGTCCGAGGCGGCCCGGTCCAGCAGGTGGCCGGCCGCGTCCTTCAGCAGGCTGACGGCGCCCCAGGCCAGCCAGACCGCGACCACCAGGCCCGCCGCCGCGTCCAGTCCCGGCGCCTGGAGGAAGGCGCCCGAGATCACTCCGACCAGCACCACCACATTGGCGGCCAGATCGGCGGCGTAGTGGGCGCGGTCGCCCGCCACGGCCAGGGAGCCGGTCTTCTTCATCGCCTGGGTCTGCATCCACACAAGACCCGCCGTGACGGCGATGGATAGGAGGACCACGCCCACGGCCCAGCCGCCCGAGGTGACGGGGCGGGGATCGAAGATGCGCTGCACCGCCTCCCAGCCGATGAAGACGCCCGAGGCCAGCACCATGCCCGCCTGCACCAGGGAGGCCAGGCCCTCGGCCTTGCCGTGACCATAGCGGTGGTCGTCGTCGGGCGGGGCGGCGGCCCAGCGCACGGCGAAGAAGGTCGCCAGCGACGCCACCAGGTCCAACGCCGAATCCGCCAGGCTGGCCAAGATGGAGACCGAACCGGACGCCCCCAGGGCGAAGGCCTTCATGACGATCAGCAGGACCGCCGTCGCCACCGACAAGGTGGTGATCCGGCGCGTGGTCTCATGGGCGGCGTCGAGGGGAGAGGCGGTCATTTCCCTGCCCTTGTCGCCCAAAACAGCGCCCGCGCCAATGGCGGCGGCGGGGCGGGGACGCTAAGGAGAGGAGACGGGACGCCGCAGGGCGCAGCGCGCCCGAAGTAAAGATCGAGACGGAGCATTCATGGCGGACTGGCTGACGGCGATCCTTCTGGGTCTGGTCGAAGGGTTGACCGAGTTCATTCCGGTGTCGTCCACCGGCCACCTGCTGCTGCTGGGGCATTTCCTCGGCTTCGAGAGCACCGGCAAGACGTTCGAGATCGTCATCCAGCTGGGCGCCCTGCTGGCCATCATCAGCGTCTATTTCAAGCGGCTGTGGACGCTGGCGACGCGCTGGCCCTTCGACCCGGAGGCGCGGCGCTTCCTGATCGGCCTGCTGGTCGCCTTCCTGCCGGCGGTGGTGATCGGCTTCCTGGCCTACGGCTTCATCAAGACGGTGCTGTTCGAGACGCCGCTGGTGATCTGCGTCGCCCTGATCATCGGCGGGGTGCTGCTGCTGTGGCTGGACCGGATGCGCAAGGTTCCGGCCTATCTCGATGCGGACCGCTATCCCTTCCGCGTCTATTTCCTGATCGGCCTGTTCCAGTGCCTGGCCATGATCCCCGGCGTGTCGCGTTCGGGCGCCACCATCGCCGGCGGCCTGCTGCTGGGCACGGACAAGCGGTCGGCGGCCGAGTTCAGCTTCTTCCTGGCCCTGCCGACCATGGGGGCGGCGGTCTTCTATGATCTGTTCAAGAACCGCGACGTGCTGGACTTCAGCGACCTGGGTCTGATCGCCATCGGCTTCATCGCCGCCTTCGTCTCGGCCCTGGCCGTGGTGCGCTTCCTGCTCGACTTCGTGTCCAAGCGCGGCTTCGGCCCCTTCGCCTGGTGGCGCATCGTGGTCGGCGTCGTCGGCATCATCGGCCTGGGCGTGACGGGCGCGCTGTAGCGCCCTCATGCAGCGTGATTAAAAAACCCCTCGGGACGCCGGTCCCGAGGGGTTTTTCTTGAGCCGTATCTGAGATCAGGCGGCGGGGCTTTCGGCGTACTGGCCGCCCTCGCGGTAGCGCCACAGATAGCCCGGCGCGATGGCTTCCAGACCCGAAGGCTCGACGCCCAGATCGGCCAGGCCCTTGGCCCCCGGCGTCACGACGTTGTCGTTCTCCAGCAGCACGACCTGATCCTTGGTCAGGGCCGGCGCCAGGCCGATCACGGCCGGGATCTGGGCCAGCGAGCCGATCAGACGCGCGACCGGGAAGGGCAGGGGCAGCAGGATGTTCCTGCGGTTGGTCTCGCGCAGGATGAACTTCAGGATGTCCTCGAAGGTCCAGACCGACGGGCCGCCCAGTTCATAGGTCTCGCCCTCGGCGCCGCGGGCGACGGTCGCGCGGGCGACGGCCTCGGCGACGTCGGCGACGTAGACGGGCTGGAACCTGGTCCGGCCGCCGCCGATTAGCGGCAGGACCGGCGACCAGGTCGCCATGGCGGCGAAGCGGTTCAGGAATTGGTCGCCCGAGCCGAAGACGATCGACGGGCGCACGATCACTGCGCCGGGGAAGGCGGCGCGCACGGCGGCCTCGGCCTCGCCCTTGGTGCGGGCGTAGTCGGCCTTGCCGTTGGCGTCGGCGCCCAGGGCCGAGATGTGGGTCAGGCGCTTGACGCCCGCCGCCCTGGCCGCCTCGGCGACATTGGTCGCGCCCTCGACGTGCAGGGTCTGGAACTTGCGGCCGCCGGTCTCGAACAGGATGCCGACCAGGTTGATCACGGCGTCGGCGCCGCGCACGGCCTCGGCCACCGCCGCCTTGTCGGTGATGTCGCAGCGGACGACCTGAACCTGGCCGACGTCGCCGGCCATGTGCAGCAGGGGCGCGCTCTTGGCGTTGCGCGCGGCGACGCGCACGCGCCAGCCGCGACGGGCCAGGGCGCGCACCACCTGGGTTCCGATGAAGCCCGAGCCTCCGAACACGGTGACCAGACCGGGGGCGAAATCAGCCATCTCAGACGCTCCAACGCCAAGCCCCGGCCGCAAGGGGCAGCCGGAGGCGAAAATCTCATGGGCGGGGCTTAACCGAAGCGGCCCCGCCCCGCAACGAGAAGGGACGGGATTCCGCCCGATCCGCCAGCCCCTTCAGCCGGCCGCCTCAGTCCGCGCGGTGGACGATGCGCCCGCCCACGACCGTCAGCACGGCTCGGCCCTTGGGGATGTCGGCGGCGGGGACGGTCATCAGGTCGATGTCGAAGGCGGTGAAGTCGCCGCGCTTGCCCACCGCGATGGTGCCCAGTTCGTCCTCGCGGAAGCTGGCGTAGGCGGGCCACAGGGTGAACATCTTCAGCGCGGTCGCCCGGTCCACCGCCTCGTCCGGGCGCCAGTCCGGCCCCTGGAAGCCGTTCAGGTCGCGCCGCGCCACGGCGGCGTAGAACTCGATCAGGGGATCGCCCCGCTCGACCGGCGCGTCCGAGCCGCCGACCACGATCACCCCGCGATCCACCAGCGTATGCCAGGCGTAGGCCCCGTCCAGCCGCGCGTCGCCCAGGCGGTCGGCGGCGAAATGCAGGTCGCCGATGGCGTGGCTGGGCTGCATGGAGGCGATGATCGGCAACTCGTCGAAGTAGTGATAGTCGCTGGGGCGGATGATCTGGGCGTGCTCGATGCGCCAGCGCGGATCGGCCAGCTTCCACTCGGCCTTCGGCACGGCGCGCAGGGCTTCCTCATACCAGGCGGCGACGTCGTGGTTGCCTTGATCGCCGATGGCGTGGGTGGCGATCTGGACGCCGGTGCGCAACGCCTCTTGATACAGCGGCATGACCTCCTCGCGCGAGGTTCGCATCAGGCCGGTGGTGTCCGGGCGGTCCGAATAGGGCTCGAACAGCTTGGCCCCGCGCGAGCCCAGGGCGCCGTCGGCGTAGAATTTGATCGCCCGCGTGATGACCAGGCCGTCGCCCGCGTCGCGCGGACCGCCCGCCATCAGGGCGCGCGCGTCGCCCATGTCGATGTTGTTGTAGACGCGGGCCGTGACCTCGCCGTCGCGCGCCATCTGCTCCAGCAGGGGCACGTCCTTCCACGGCGCGCTCATGAAGTGGATGCCGGTCCAGCCGTAGCGGGCGTAGACGTCGAAGCCCGCGCGATAGGCCGCGCGCGTCGCCGCCGCATCGGCTTGCGGCGCCAGGCCCGAGATCAGGTCGCCCGAGGCGTCGACCAGCAGGCCCGTCGGCCGGCCGTCCGGGCTCTTCAGAATGTCCCCGCCCGAGGGTGAGGGCGTCGAGGCGTCGATCCCCGCCGCCTTCATCGCCGCGCTGGACACGGCCACCGCATGGCCGTCGGCGCGGGTCAGCATGACAATCCGGCCCGGCGCGGCGGCGTCCAGATCGGCGGCGGTCAGGAAGCGCTTCTCGGGCCAATGGGTCTCGATCCAGCCGCGGCCGACGATGACGCCCTCGGGATGGGCCTCGGCCCAGGCGCGGAGCCTCTGCATGGCTTCGACGACCGAAGCGGAGCCTTCCAGGTTCAGCGTCGTCTCGCGCCAGCCGATGCCGTCCAGATGGGCGTGGCCGTCGGTGAAGCCGGGGAACAGCGCCGCCCCCTTCAGGTCCACCACCTCCAGTCCCTCGGCCGATGGCGCGCGGTTCGCCGCGCCGACATAGGCGATGCGCCCGTCGCGCACGACCACCACCTCGGCGGTCGGCCGGGCCTCGTCGCCGGTGTGGATCGGCCCGCCCCGGATCAACAGGTTCTGGGCGTAGGCCGCAGGCGCGGCCGCCAGCATCAGGGCGGCGGCCAGGGACAGGGTCTTCAGGGTTCGGATCATCAGCGCCTCCAGTCGCGGCGCAGGGGAGCCTCAGCCGAGCTTGGCGTCAAGCGATCCTGCGCGCATCATCGCCGCATGAAGCTGTTCACCATCGGCTATGAAGGCGCGACGCAAGCCCAGGTCATCGACCGGCTGAAGGCGGCGGGGGTCGAACTGGTCGCCGACGTGCGGGCGGTCGCTTCGTCGCGCATCGCCGGCTTCTCCAAGACCGTCCTGGGCGAAAGCCTGAAGGCCGAGGGGCTCGATTATCTGCAGCTGCGCGCCCTGGGCACGCCCAAGGCCGGGCGCGACGCGGCGCGCAAGGGCGACGCCGCGACCATGCGCGCCGTCTTCAGCGCCCATATGCAGGAGCCGGACGCCGAGGCCGCCTTCCAGCAACTGCGCCATGCGGCGGGCGAACGGCGCGTCGCCCTGTTGTGCTTCGAAGCTGACGCCTGCGGCTGCCATCGCTCCATCCTCGCGGGCCGGCTGGCGCGCGAGGACGGGGCGGAGGTGGTGAACCTCTAGGCGATCTTACGGACGCCCCACCACCTGATCGACCGAGTTGCTCGTGACCGGGTGATACAGCGGGCGGGCCTTGGCGTAGATGCGCGTGGCGATGGGACGGCCCCAGTCGCCCTCGGCCCACAGGGTCTGGAACAGCGGCAGGACGAATTTGCGCCGTCCCTGGCTGGTCAGGAAGCGGTCGGCCGTGGCGACGGCGGGCTCGTAGCGGTTGGCCAGGGCGGCCTGCAGCCAGGCGAAGACCAGTTCGGCGTTGCCTTCGCGGTCCAGCTTCAGCGTGCTTTCCAGATCGGCCAGCTGGGCGGGGCTCAGCCAGTCGGCGCCCGCCGCCAGCCCCTCGGGCCGCCACGACAGGAAGCGCAGGCGCTGCTGGGTGTTCCAGTCCTTCCACGGCACGGCCGAGGCCGGGCCCTTGGCGACGTAGAAGGCGCGGGCGGCCGCATCGACCGGCTCGAAGGCGTGCGACACCGGCGCCTGGACGTTGGACGGCAGGCCCGGCTCATAGACCCAGGCGTTTAGTTGCAGCTTCTGCTCCAGACCCGCGTCGCCCTTGATCAGGTGCGTACGGATGTCCTCAAGGAAGCGTTCCGACGTCATGGGCCGCCAGGCGTTGCGCTCGAAATAGCCGCGCAGCCAGGCGTCGAAGGCCTCGCGCCCGGCGATCTGTTCGATGGTCCGCAGGAAGGCGGCGCCCTTGTCATAGGCGATGGTGTTCATGCCGTCGTCGGGATCGCGCCCGGTCAGCTCCAGGTGCAGGCGGGTGTCGGCGGGAGCCAGCGCCTTCAGCTCGTCCTGCAGCCCGCCCCAGGCCAGAACCTGCTCCTGCACGGCGGCGTCGCGGCCGTAGACGGCCTCCATGATCCGGTTCTCGAAATAGGAGGTGAAGCCCTCGTTCAGCCAGAAGTCGTCCCAGGTGGCGTTGGTCACCAGGTTGCCCGACCAGGAGTGCGCCAGTTCGTGCGCCACCAGCGAGACCAGCGAGCGGTCCCCGGCGATGATGGTCGGGGTGGCGAAGGTCAGCATGGGGTTCTCCATGCCGCCGAAGGGGAAGCTGGGCGGCAGGACCAGCAGGTCGTAGCGGCCCCAGCGGTAGGGGCCGTACAGGGCCTCGGCCGCGTCCACCATCTCGGCGGTAGGCTGAAGCTCGTGCGCCGAGGCCTGAAGTTGGCTCGGCTCGGCCCAGACGCCGGTGCGCTCGTCGAACGGGGCGAAGGCCAGGTCGCCGACGGCGACGGCGATCAGATAGGGCGGGATGGGGTTGTCCAGCTTGAAGCGCCAGGCCCTGGTTCCGGCGCCGGCCGCCTCGCCCTTCGGCGTCAGCTGCTCGGCCGACATGACCACGGTCAGATCGGCCGGGGCGGTGATGCGGGCGGTGTAGGACTGGCGGACGCCCGGGCTGTCCTGGGTCGGGATCCAGGTGCGGGTCAGGATCGCCTGGCCCTGGCTGAACAGATAGGGCTTCTGGCCGCCCGCCGTCTGTTGCGGGCTGAGCCACTGCAGGGCCGAGGCGTCGGGGCGGGTGGAATAGTCGATGACGATCTTCTGCGTCTCGCCGCCCTGGAAGGCCGGGATGCGCACCGTCAGGGGCTGGCCCTTGATCGGATCAGACGCGCCCAGGCTCCATTGCAGGGCGCGGCCCTGAGCGTCGGTCACGCCCTTGATGTCCAGCATCTTGGCGTCCAGCACCACCTCGGTCGCGCCGGGACGGCCGGTCACGTCCAGCGTGGCCTTGCCCGACAACGTCTTGGCGGCGAAGTCGGCGGCCAGGTCCAGGTCGACGTGCGTCACCCGCGCCTCGGCCGGGCGGGCGTAGGAGTGGGCGTCGTTGACGTAGTCGGTGGCGGGGGCCGGGGCCGGCGCGGCGGGGACCAGCGGAGTCATGGGGGTGATCTCTCCGGTCGTGGCGCAGGCGCCCAGGGACGTGGCGAGGGCGGCGGCGAGGGCGAGGGCGGAAACCCGCCCGACCAGCTTCAGGGTCATCGAACGCTCCGTATTCAGATGCGCCCGAAAAGGCCCCCTCGCGCCCGAAAGATCAAGCCTTTGCTGCGGGCGGCGGCAGGTGATGCGCCTTGAACAACCGCCCCTTCTCGGCCGCCAGCACCAGCGCCAACGCCGCGACGCCCAGCAGAACGAAGCCCATGGTCATCGGCACGGTCGAGCCGTCGAACTGCTGGCCGATGGCGAAGCCCAGCAAGGCCCCGCCGATCGAGGAGATGAAGCCCTGGGCCGAGGAGGCCGTGCCCGCGATATGGCCCATCGGCTCCATCGCCATGGCGCCGAAATTGCCGGCGATGAAGCCGAAGCAGAACATCTTGCAGGCTTGCAGGGCGGCGAACATCCACAGGCTGTCGTGGCCCAGGTAAGCGATCAGGGCGTGCAGGGCGCTGAAACCGATGAAGCCGATCAGGGCCGTGTGGGCGATCAGGCGCGAGCCCAGTTTCTCGACCAGACGCGCATTCAGGATCGAGGCCACGGCGATGCCCGCCGCCACCAGGGCGAAGACCACCGGGAAGAGGCCCGGCGCCTTGAACACGTCGAAGAAGATCTGCTGCGAGGAGTTGATGAAGCCGAACAGCGCCCCGCTGATGACGGTCATGGCCAGGGTGTAGCCCATGCCCTGGCGGTGGGTCAGGGCGAAGCGGAAGGCGCCGGCGATGCGGCCGATGTTGATCGGCATGCGATCTTCGGCGTGCAGGGTCTCGGGCAGGCGCAGCCCCGCCCAGATCATGAAGGCCCCGCCCGCCAGGGCGAAGACGCCGAAGATCCACGGCCAGGGCGCGACCAGCATGATCAGCTGACCCACGGCGGGGGCGATGATCGGCACGCCCAGGAAGACCAGGAAGCTCAGAGACATGACGCGCGCCATGGTCCGCCCGACATAGCGGTCGCGCACGATGGAGACGGCCAGCACCCGCGTCGCCGCTGCGCCCACGCCCATGCCGACGCGCGACAGGATCAGCAGGTCGAAGCTGTGGGCGAAGGCGGCCAGCACGCTGAAGGCGACATAGACGCCGATGCCCGCGAACAGCACGGGGCGTCGTCCGTAACGATCCGACAGCGGGCCATAGAACAGCTGCGCCCCGCCGAAGCCCAGCAGATAGGCGGTGATGATCCACTGACGGCTGTTCTCATTGGTCACGCCTAGGTCTTGGCCGATGTGGGGCAGGGCCGGCAGCATGGCGTCGATCGCCAGGGCGTTCAGCGCCATCATCACGGCGATCAGGCAGACGAATTCGGCGAAGCCAGGTCCTTTGAGATTCGGCCCCTTGGCGGGAAGCGACGGCTGGGTCGTGATCGCGGCGGAGGGGGGGCTTTTCATCGGACCCAGATGCGGCCTGCGTCAGGCTGACGCAACCCTGAGAGGATGAAGTTTTTTGCGCTGCAGCAAGGCGACGGGCCGAAATGAAGGCGTCGGCCGAATGAGCAATTGCAGGGGAAGGGCCTTGAAGTCAGCTGGTGCCGGTGGTCGGACTCGAACCGACACTCCTTGCGGAACCGGATTTTGAGTCCGGCGCGTCTACCAATTTCACCACACCGGCACGGCTAGGCTCAAGGCGGCGCAATCTAGCGGCGGCGAAGCCTCCGTCAATCGAAGATCGCACCGTGTCGCATCATTCGTCGCCGCGACGGAGGCGGCTGCCCGTCGAGAATTCCGAATCGGACATGGTGTAGTTGACGCGATAGACGATCAGCCGGGCCGGAATGGGCCCGTCGCCGCCCCCGCGGTTTTCCAGCCGTCCCTTGCGCGTTCCTCGCATGGCGGCCGCGCCGAAGCCGCCGCCGACCGGAAATTCCGTCTCGACCACGCAATCATCAACCCGGCCGTCGGCCTGACTGAGGCAGGTGACGACAGCAAACCCCGCCGTATAGGTCCGACCTTGGGGATACTCAGGCTGAGGCACCCGCTTCCAGGCCAGGTTGACCGGGAGGCCGTCATCCTTCAGCTCATCCAACTGCTGGTCGCGCGGATCGACAAGCGGTCGGCCGCAAGCCGTTAAAGACTGATCTATTGCGGCGTTGGATGCAGGCAGCTCCACCAGATAGCGCAGGTTTCGACCGCCTTCGCCGCCTCCGGGCGCCACAATCGTCATTGTTCCCCCTTCTCGCATCTGACGCGCCAGAGGCGCCGGCAGTTCTGAAAAGGCGACGCTGGGATTATCGCCCAGCAGGAAACGTTGCTCCGCCTCCTCTTCGTCACCGATGCCGATGACGAGAATTCGGTTGGCTTTATGGAAGTCCTTGCTCTCCGGCGCCGTCGGCAGGCCGCCGACCATGACTTGATAGATCCCCCGCTGGCATCGGGCGGCCAACAGAAGGCCATTGTCGAATTGGGTGTAGGCTACGGTCAGCTCGTTTTCAGGCTGAACCAGCAGATCCCAGTCTTCAGAGTCCTGGGCCGCCGCCGCCGAGGCCGCCGTCAAACTCAAGACGGCAGCCGTCAGGCCCTGAAAAATCCCGTTCTTCATCAACCTTCTCCGCACGATGACCGAAGAAGGTAGCCGGTCCGCACCTTGCTGCAAGCTAAAACGGACCGGCGTTCGCTCAGGCCGCCGCCACCGTCTGTTCGATGGCGCCGAACAGGGTGTGGTGCTTGTCGTCCAGCATCTCGATGCGGACGGTGTCGCCGTGCTTGAGGAAGGGGGTTTTGGCCGCGCCGGTTTGGATGGTCTCCACCGTGCGGATCTCGGCGATGCAGCTGTAGCCCAGGCCGCCTTCGGACACCGGCTTGCCGGGGCCGCCGTCGGCGTCCTTGTTCGACACCGTGCCCGAGCCGATGATCGTCCCGGCGCCAAGGGCGCGGGTCTTGGCCAGGTGGGCGATCAGCGTGCCGAAGTCGAAGGTCATGTCGACGCCCGCGTCGGCGCGGCCGAAGTCCTGGCCGTTGACCTGAACCAGCAGGGCGCCCGACAGCTTGCCGTCCGTCCAGCGGTCGCCCAGGGCGTCCGGCGTGACGAAGACCGGCGACAGGGCGCTGGCCGGTTTGGACTGGACGAAGCCGAAGCCCTTGGACAGTTCGGCCGGGATCAGGTTGCGAAGCGAGACGTCGTTGACTAGGCCGACCAGGCGGATCGCCGCCAGGGCCTCTTCGCGCGTCGCGCCTAGGGGCACGTCGCCGGTCACGACCACGATCTCGGCCTCCAGGTCGCAGCCCCAGGCCTCGTCCTTCAGCGGGATGGCGTCGCGCGGCGACAGGAAGCCGTCGGAGCCGCCCTGATACATCAGCGGATCGGTCCAGAAGCTCTGCGGCATCTCGGCGCCGCGCGCCTTACGCACCAGCTCGACGTGGTTCACATAGGCCGAGCCGTCCGCCCACTGATAGGCGCGGGGCAGGGGGGCGGCGGCGTCGCGCTCGTGGAAGCGGCCGCGCGGCACGGCTTCGTGCTCCAGGCTCTCGGCCAGGGCGCGCAGCAGCGGCTCGCACCGCTCCCAGTCGTCCAGCGCCGCCTGCAGCGTCGGCGCGATCAGGAAGGCGTCCGTGAACCAGTTCAGGTCGTTGGAGACGACGACGAGGCGGCCGTCACGGCCGTGCTTGAGCGAGGCGAGTTTCATAAGGCGAGGCTAGTCTTGGCTGAGGCGATTGGGAAGCGGGGAGATGAGGGGGCTGACGTCGTTCGATCAACTGTTCGGGGGCGAGATGACGGCGCGGGCTTCGGCGCCGGTCTGCTGGGCCGGGTCGCGGACCTCGACCTCGACGATGACGGCGCCCGCGGGTTCGTGCGCCCACAGGTAGCGGCGCTCGATCTCGACCGCGCGGCCGGACGGGGCCATGCCCTCATAGGTGTCGCCCCAGGGCGTGACGGCCTTCAGCTCGACCCAGCGCAGACCGCAGGCGGCGTCCAGCTCTTCAATGGCCATTTCCGACAGTTCGTCGGCATGGGGCGCGGGAGGTTCAGGGCTCACAGCCATCGACGGACCTTCTGGCGATAGGCGTCGTATTCGGCGCCGAAACGAGCAGACAGATAGCGTTCCTCGCGGGCGATGACGAAGCGGTCGATCACGATCAGGCAGGGGATCAGCAGGCCCAGGGCGATCGGGCTGTCCATGGCGATCGCCAGCCCCAGGTAGGTGACGGCGAACCCCAGATAGATGGGGTTGCGGCTGAAGCGGTAGAGGCCGCCCGTGGCCAGGACCGTCGTCGGCTTCCACGGCTCGGGCGGGGTGCCCAGACGGCGGAAATGGCCCGCCGCCGCTCCGTCCAGCAGCAGGCCGCCCAGGATCAAGGCCAGGGCGACGCCGCGCCGGGCCTCGGTCGCCAGACCCAGCGAGGGCTCGGCCAGCCATTGGCCCAGCCCCCAACCGCCCAGCAGGAAGGCGAAATAGATCACCGGCGGCGGCACGACGACGCCGGAATGGTCGCCTTTAGGTCTCAACGCGCGCCTGCTTCGTCGCCGTAGATGGCCACGCGCGCGGGCGAGGTCGATGAGACGGCGCCGCGATACATGCCCGAGGTGTTCATCGAGAAGGCGTGGACGCCGTCCTTGCCCATGACGATGACGCCGCCGTCGCCGCCGATGCTTCCGACCTCGGCGATTTCCGCGTCAGCAGCGGCCTGGACGGTCGCACCTTCGGCGGTGCGACGGCAGATGTCGCGCGCGACGGTGGCGCGGATGAAATACTCGCCCGTGCCGGTGGCCGAGACGGCGCAGCCGTCGGCGTTGGAGGCGTAGGTGCCGGCGCCGATGATCGGCACGTCGCCGACCCGGCCCCAGCGCTTGGCCGTGGTGCCGCCGGTCGAGGTGCCGGCGGCCAGGCGGCCCTG
The DNA here is from genome assembly GCF_002478355.1 of Brevundimonas sp. UBA7507. Classification (NCBI taxonomy): domain Bacteria; kingdom Pseudomonadati; phylum Pseudomonadota; class Alphaproteobacteria; order Caulobacterales; family Caulobacteraceae; genus Brevundimonas; species Brevundimonas sp. UBA7507. The sequence continues at coordinate 91,893 of NZ_DLNP01000006.1, forward strand.
GCTGTCCACGGCCACGGCGCCGACGGTGCCGAATTTGCGCTCGTCCAGCGGCGCCTCATGAAGGTTGAAGGCCAGCGGCGCCGCCGGGCCCAGGCGGGCCGGTTCGGGGGGCGCGCCTTCCGGGCGCGGCGGCAGGGGCTCGCCCCGATCGCGCAGCGCCTTCAGCAGGGCCTGCCAGCGGCTTTCGGTGAAGAAGAAGGACGGCGCCACCTCCTCCAGCCCGGCCGAGCGGGCGAAGGTCTCGGCGCCTTCGCCGATCAGCATGACGTGGGGCGACTTCTCCATCACCGCGCGGGCGGCGGCGATCGGGTGACGGGTGCGGGTCAGGCCCGCGACGGCCCCGGCGTTCAGGTCCGTTCCGTCCATGACGGCGGCGTCCAGTTCGTTCTTCCCGGCCGAGGTGAAGACGGCGCCGCGCCCGGCGTTGAACAGGGGGTTCTCCTCCATCACCTCGATGGCGGCCTGAACGGCGTCCAGCGACGAGCCGCCGCGCGCCAGCACGGCCGATCCGGCGTCCAGTGCGGCCTCCAGGCCTGCGCGATAGGCGGCGTCGCGTTCGGGGCTCAGCTGGGCGCGCTCGATCACGCCCGCGCCGCCGTGGATGGCGAGCGACCATTGCGGCGCATCCTGAGCGATGGCCGGGCAGGCCAGCAAGGCGGCGGCCGCTGCGACGGCCAAGGCGATGGATTTCATTTCAAGCTCCCCATTCATTCTTTTCCTCCGCTTCGCGAGGGAGGCGGATCGGCCGCGATGGCAGACGAGCCGGAGGGGCGACGTCAATCGCCGAAACCCCTCCGCCTTGGTCTAGCGTTTATGATGCAGGCGTCGCCACAGGCGGTGGGCCAGGATGGGGGCGAAGCCGCAGACCAGGGCGGCGGCCAGAACCATCCAGAAGCCGCCCCCCAGCCAGTACTCGCCCGCCAGCGCCCCGGCCCCGGCCGCCAGAAGCGGGCCGAGCCAAGGCAGCCAGTGCGGAGGCCGAAACCGCATTCAGGCGTCGACCTTGATGACGCCGCGACGGATCTGGTCCAGCTCGATCGAGTCGAACAGGGCCTGGAAGTTGCCGTTGCCGAAGCCTTCATTGCCCTTGCGCTGGATGATCTCGAAGAAGATCGGGCCGAAGGTGTCCTGGGTGAAGATCTGCAGCAGCAGGCCTTCCTCGTCCGAACCGTCGATCAGGATGCGGTTCTTGCGCATCCGCTCCACGTCCTCGCCGTGACCCGGCAGGCGTTTGTCGATCAGCTCGAAATAGGTCTCGATGGTGTCCTGGAAGTCGACGCCGCGTTCGCGCATGGCCTCGACCGTCTCGAAGATGTTCTCGGTGGTCAGGGCGATGTGCTGGATGCCTTCGCCGTTATAGCGGCGGATGAATTCCTCGATCTGGGAATTCTCGTCCTGGCTCTCGTTCAGCGGGATGCGGATGGCGCGGTCGGGCGCGATCATGGCCTGGGAGAACAGACCCGTCGCCTTGCCCTTGATGTCGAAATACTTCTGCTCCTCGAAGTTGAACACCGAGCTGTAGAAACCCGACCAGGTGCGCATCTCGCCGCGACGGACGTTGTGGGTCAGGTGGTCCAGGATCTCCAGACCCACGGAGTTCTTGCGCTCGGCCTCTTCCCAGCCCTCGATCTCGTCCCAGGCGTCATACAGCGAGCCCTTCTCGCCGTACTGGTCGATGACGTACAGCAGGCTGCCGCCGATGCCCTGCAGCACATAGGGGTAGTCGCCGGCCAGGGCGCCGCCGCCCGTGCCTTCGGCCTTGCGGGCGCCGCGCGCCAGCGCGCCCTCATAGGCGGCCTTGGCGTCGGCGACGCGGAAGGCCATGCCGTTGGCAGATGGGCCGTGGTCCTTGGCGAAGTCCGCCGCCTGCCCGGCGGGCGTGCGGTGGACCAGCATGGTGATGTCGCCCTGCTTCAGGCGCACCACGCCGTTGGCCGGGTTCACATGGGTGGGGGTGAAGCCCATCAGCTCCAGGCGCGAAATCATCGCTTCGGGCTCGGGGCCGGTGAATTCGACGAACTCGAAGCCATCGACGCCGAGGGGGTTTTCCTGGTCGAGTTTGGCGGCGTCCTGCATGACGCGTCTCCTCTCTCTTATGGTTTGACGCGGCTCAGGCCGACATGGCGCGGCCGCTGATTGGGGCGGAACCTACTGGCGGGGCGGTATCGGGCGCAAGGCGGCTGTGGGTTGAAACGGCACACGTTCCGGTGTCGCAGTCGATGCATCGCCTCTCGCCCCCGTTCGCGCGGCCTGCTATCGGGCGGGGGATGAGAGGCGGGGGCCTCGATCGGGACGCCTGAATGCTTCGCAAGCTCTACGACTGGGTCTTCTCTCTGGCCCGCCACCGTCACGCCACGCGCTCGTTGGCCGTCGTTTCCTTCGCCGAAAGCTCCTTCTTCCCGATTCCGCCGGACGTCATGCTGGCGCCCATGGTGCTGGCCAGGCCGGACCGCGCCTATTTCTACGCCACGGTCTGCACCATCGCTTCGGTGTTGGGCGGGATCCTGGGCTACGCCATCGGCTACTTCCTGGAGCCGGTCGGCATGTGGATGCTGGCCCTGCTGGGCAAGGCGGATGCGTTCGAGGCGTCCAAGGCCCTGTTCCAGCAGCACGGCGCCTGGGTCATCCTGATCAAGGGGCTGACGCCGATCCCGTTCAAGCTGATCACCATCGCCTCGGGCATCTTCCAGTTCAATCTGGCGCTGTTCATCGCCCTGTGCGTGCTGACGCGCGGCGCCCGCTTCTTCCTGGTGGCCTTCGTGCTCAAGCGCTGGGGGCCGCCCATGCTGGCGATCGTCGAAAAGCGGCTGGCCCTGTTCACCGTCCTGTTCCTGGTCCTGCTGGTCGGCGCCTTCTTTATGGTCAAGCTGATCGGTCACTGATCGACGCCGCTCTCCGCTCAGTTTATGAGAGGCGCCTGGTTCCTGTGAGGCGCAGATGAGCGCGATCTACAAATTGCTGACCCGCTGGTGGACCGCCTTTGCTCTTGGGGCGTCGCTGGCCATGCTGGGCGCGGCCCATGCGTTCGAGCGGTTCGGCGGAATGCCGCCGTGCAGCCTGTGCCTGAAGCAGCGCGAGGTCTATTGGGCCGCCGTCGCCATCGCCGGGGCCGCCACCTTCTGGGCTCTGTTCAGCCGGGCCAGCCGGGGCACGCCGCGCATCGCCTCCTTCCTGCTGGCGGCGATCTTCCTGACCGGGGCGATCACGGCGGGCTATCACGCCGGGGGCGAGCTGAAGTGGTGGGCCTTGCCGGCCACCTGCATGGCCGCGCCGAGCACCACCATCGACCTGTCGGCCCTGACGGCCCTGATCGACGGCACGGGCGGAAGCGCGGGCTTCGTCTCCTGCGGCGACATTCCGTGGAGCTTCGCGGGCCTGTCGATGGCGGGCTGGAACTTTGTGATCTCCCTGGCGCTGGCTGTCTTCAGCCTGCTGGCGGCGAAACGTCCCAAGGACGCCCGCGCGCCGAGGAGCTAGGATAGAGGCGTCATGACCCAATCAGCCGAAGCCGTCTCCGCCGCCCGTCGCATTCCCCTGGCCCGCCCCGGCGGGGGGCAAGACAAGGCGCGCCTGGCTGAGATGCTGCGCGTCGACCACGCGGGCGAGTTCGCCGCCGTCCACATCTACCGCGCCCAACGCGCCGTGCTGGAGGGCCGCAAGGGCAAGGACGCCATCGCCGCCGACCTGACCGAGATGGAGGGGCACGAGGCCGTCCACCTGGCCCGGTTCGAGGCCCTGCTGAACGAAAATCGGGTGCGCCCCACGGCCATGATCCCGCTGTGGAAGCTGGCGGCGACGGCGCTCGGCGCCGGCACGGCCCTGATCTCGGAAAAGGCGGCCCACGCCTGCACCGAGGCGGTCGAGAGCGTCATCGAGAAACACTACGCCGACCAGATCGAGGAAATCCGGGACCGCGATCCCGAACTGGCCGCCGAACTGACCAAGTTCCGCGAAGAGGAACTGGCCCACCACGACCACGCCATCGAGCACGGCAGCCGCGAGGCCCCCGCCTACCGCCTGCTCAGCAGCGTCATCAAGGTCGGCTGCAAGGCCGCCATCAAGATCAGCGAACGCATCTAAGTCCTGGTGGACTTCCAGCCTGTCATTTTGCGCCTGTCAGGCTGGCCTATCCGTCGCTCGCCGCTGCCTAGATCGGCGCCACGGTCAACTCGATGAGGTCAGAGTAGAGGCCGGCTCGGCGGCGCGCGGTCTCGCCCACCTGCAGTTGCAGGTCATAGGCGTCTTCGCCCAGGCCGGTGCCCTTGCGGCTTTCCACCTGGCCGCCCGTGCCCAGGTTGATGGGACGGTTGCCCAGGCTCAGGCGATAGGGCACCCACCAGGACGAGTCCTCGGCCAGCACCAAGCGGCCCTTGTTGCGCGACGACACCGCGACGCGATAGCCGCCGGTGCTCTTGACCCACACCTGCAGCGGCAGATTGGTCCCGCCTTCGGCCAGTTCGCCCAGTTCGATCCGTCCGCCGCCGTCCGTGCGGGTGAATGCGCCGCGCAGGCCCATGACGGCCGACGGCTGGACGTTGAGCGCAAGCACCAGCAGCTTGTCTGCTGAAATGCGGTTGTCCTTGGCGCGGAAGGCGAATTGCACCGGCTGTTCGAACAGGCCGTCCTGGCTGAGTTGATCGACATCGACTTCGAGACGATAGCGGCGCAGGACGCGCGCGCCCGGCTGAAGCGTCAAGGCCGCGCCGCCTGGGCGGGCTTGGGATCGGCCCGCGACCGGGGTCAGGTTCGCCGCCGAAAACTCGTCCGTCAGGCTGTAGGGCAGGGTGGACCAGCGGCCGCTCGGTCCGGTGGTCGGCCGCAAGCCGAACGGCTGGCCTACGGTGGTGACTTCCACCTCGCCCTCGCAGGCGGCCGCGCCGTCGTTGGACCAGGCGATGTCGAAAGTGGCGAAGGCCGCATCGTCGCCATAGGGATCATAGCCGCGGATCTCCCACCGCGCCTGCTGCGGCTCGATCCGCACCTGGCAGCCGGGGGCGGCGGGCCGCGACGCCTGCGCCGTGGCGACTCCGGCCGCCGCGAGCGACGCGATCAGCGCCATGCCGGCGAAGGCGGACGACGCACGTTTTTGAAGAACGCTCATGCTCAATCTCCTTCAGGCGCAGCGATGTCGACGTGGACGACGCGCAGATTGTAGAGGCCGTCGTTGTCGGCCGGGACGGTGAAGTCGAAGCCGCCTCTGGGATCAGTGAAGAGTTCGACGCGATAGCGCCCGCCCGGCTTCAGCCCCTGGACGGCGAAGCGGCCGACGCTGTTGGTGAAGAAGGGCTGGGAAGCGGCGTCGGGCTCGTCCAGGGCGATCACGCGCCCGCCGATCAGCGACAACGGCGTCGGGCCCGCGGCTCCGCGCCCGGTGACGGAGCCCACGGCGCTGACGAAGGCGTCCGAACCGATCTCGAAGGCGTAGCCGCTGCGATAGGCCGGCCGCACCCGCCGTACGCCCTCGCCGATGTCATAGCCGGCGGGCGCGTCGATGACGTCGTAGTAGACGGAATCGTTCACATACGACCCCAGGTGGGGATAGAGCACCGGACCCAGGGGCCCGCTGGCGGCCGAATAGCGGCCGTCGCGCAGGACTTCGCCGGCGATGACCGGACGATCTTCCAGGCTCGGGTGGCCGTACAGGATGGCGAAGCTGTCGGCGACGCGCCGGCCGATGGCGGCCTTGCCGCCCGCGAAGGCGATGGCGGTAGAGACGCTGGCGGTCGTGACCTGCTGGTCGCTGATCGAGCCGAAGTCCTGACCGTATCCGGCGTGCGAGATCGAGGCGTTGAAGCGGTTGCCGACATAGTCGACGCCGCCCAGAAGGCTGGCGGGACCGTCGTCATAGGTGGCGATGGCGGAGTAGCCGATCGAACCGGCCAGATTCTCCGGGATCTTGTAGAAGGAGGCGGAGGCGCTGTTCAGGTTGGAATCGTAGCGCGCGTCGGCGCGTACATCGCTGGACGGCCGCCAGGTCAGGGCGAAGGTGAAGCCCCAGCCGTCGCGGTCGCGGCGGCCACCGGGCGTGTCTTCGTACTTGAGGTAGTTCACCCCCGCCTGAGCGCTCCACTGACGGTTGATGGCGTAGTTGGCCGTCAGGTCCGAGCGGAAGGAATCGCCCAGGCCCGCGCTGTCCCGCGACTTGTTGTAGGCCAGGCCCACGCTGCCGTAGAGGCGGTCGGAGAAGACGCGCGAGTACTGGCCGTAGGCCTGCCAGGCGATGGGGTTGGAGGCGTCCGGGTCCGAAAGCGTCGCAAAGCCTTCCGACACATGTTCGAACTGAACCGTGAAGAAGTCCGACGTCGTGGGGCGGTCGATATAGAAATCATAGGCTGCGACAAGGGCGTAGCCGCCGCCGGCCGTGTCGCTGTTGCTGGCGCCGACCTGGAAGTTCAGACGAGACCCGTTGCGCAGGATGAACTGGGTCTGGGCGTTGGCCATCTGGACCCGTTCGCTGGCCTGCAGGCCGACGCCCAGGGCGGGTTTGTCGATGAAGGCCTTGCGCCAGTACCCCGTGAAGGCGAGGTCGCCGTCAGTATAGTCCGGCTGGCCGAAGCTGGGACGTCCGGCCACCCCGAGATATCCGCCGTATTCGTACTCGCCGGGATCGAGGTCGATCGAGTCGATATAGGCGCTGTAGCGATAGGATTGGGAAGCGCCCGATCCGTCGACCACGACGACTTCCAGGTCGTTGCTCCCGGTCTGCACCGGCAGGTTGGACAGGTCGTACTGGCCGGGATCCAGGCGCAGTTCGCGCACCAGGGCGCCGTTGCGCAGGATACGCACCGTGGACTCGCTCTGCAGCAGCAACTGCCGGTCCTGGCGGAACACGTTCGGACGATAGGGGTCGAAGCGGCGCCGCTGGCGCGTCACGCCCACGCCGCCCACGTCGGCATAGCCTTGCAGACCGCGGAACTCGGGGTTGAGATCGCCGACGGTCCAGCGGCGGTATTCCTGGGGCTGGTCGTAGACGAAACGGGCGTAGCGCCGCAGCCATTCATAGTCGCCGGACCCCAGGGTCTCGCGGCCCTGAACCTCGGCCTCCAGAACCAGGCCGCGCCAGCGGCCGGCGCCGTTCAGATAGACGTTCGGCGCAGGGGCGTCGCCGGTCGCGTGGCGATAGCTCCACGATGTCGCCGCGTTCAGGAAGGCTGAGAAGGGCAGGGGCGCCAGGCCTTCCGCCTCGGGGCCGCCGCGCTCGAACAGGACTTCCAGGCGTCGAAGATTAGGGGCGATGCGCACCACCAGCAGCGACAGGGCTGTGGGGTCGTATTCGAGCGACACCCCTTGAGCGGCCAATTCCTCGCCTTCGAAACCCTGTTGGCCGGCCAGTCGCGCCGTGAGCGCCGCAGCGGCCTCGTCGGTGAGCAGGGGCGTGATCAGTTCGAGGAAGCCTGCGGAATCGACGATGAAGCGGTCATCGCGCGTCAGGGTCACAGGAACTTCGCCCAGAGGCCGCCGGTTGAACGTCAGCGGCGCGGTCAGGGTGATGTCGCGATTGTAGGGATTGATGTCAGGACGCACGACCGCTGCCGGGGGGGCGGCGGTCGGGGAGGCGGGCTGGGGGGCACTCTGGGCCGCGCCCGGCGGCGGATTCTGCGGAGGTTGGGCCTGAACCTGCGCTGGCTCTTCGAACCGAGGCGGCGCCGTGATGATGGGCGCGTCTTCGCTCAGCGGCGCCGCGCTGGCGGGCGCTGCGCCGTTCGAGACCAGAACCGAGGCCAGGATCGCCGTAGGGACTAGCCGAGGCTTCATTGGCTGAAGCGCACCTTGATCGGCGCATCCGGCGAGAAGGCGACGGTGGTGGGCAGGTAGAAGGTCCGATCGCCCTTCAGGGGCTCGAGATAGCCGGCGCCGACGGCCTCGTTGACGGTCGAGGCGTCCAGGCGGATTTCGGTGCGCGCGCCGTCGGGACCACGCCCCTCGACCCACCAGGTTGCGCCGCTCATCAGGGCGTAGCGGCGGCCAGCGTTGCGCACGCGGACCTCGACGCCGGGAACCTTGGCGGCGTTCGGCGTCGGGGCGGCCTCGCCCGTGCCGCCGACGCTTTCGTCGATGACGGGGGCGGCCGGGGCGGCGTCGATTTCAATCGCGCGGGCGCTGACGACCGAGACGTCGGCCGTTGCGCCCGGAGGCGCGACGGTGACCAGCGACTTCATATGGTAGACGACCTGCACCTGGGCGGCGAGGTCGCCGCCGGCGCCTTCCTCCAGTTCGACGGGAAGCTGGCGGATGCCGACGTAATAGGCGCGCGACACGTCGATGTCGGGGTCGCCGACCCACTGAACCCGGATCACCTGGCGTCCGCGCACGGGCACGACGCCCTGCGGCGGGAAGACCAGGAAGTCCTCATCGGCCGCGGTTTCCACAAGCTTGCCGTTCTCGTCGAAGGAGATGCGCGTGATGCGCGTTTCATAGGGCAGAGCCTTGGCGGCCAGGTTCTGCACCTCGATCCGGGCGGAAGATCCGGCGCCGCGCGACGAGATTTCCGCGACCATGGGCGAGACGCGCATCGCCTCGACGGCGGTGGCGGTGATCCCCAGGAACAGGGTGGCGGCCAGGACCAGTCCGATGCGGGACTTCTTTTTCTGTCGTTCGACGCGAGGCGCGGCCCGCTGTTTCAGCCCTAGTCCCATATTGATCTTCCCCCCTCAGCCTGCAGGCTCGTGTACCGAGGTCATGCAGAATTCGTGCCGCTGATACGCAAATGACGTCCTTCTGACGCTCGAAGCCCGCCCGACAGGGCGGGCGGGCTTCTTCGCATCTTGCCGGGCCGTTTTAGATGGCGGCCAGTTCGATCGTCAGGGTGTCCTGATAGGTGCCCGAGACCAGCGACTTGCTCGGGACCGGCACGTTGATGTTGACGTTGAAGTGCGACTTCCAGGCGCCTTGGACCTTCAGGTCGCCGGCTTCGGTGGTGTCGACCGTCAGCGTCTGCGTCGAGGCGGTCGCCGAACCGGCGCCGGCGGGAACGCCGGTCCAGGTCGCATCCACCTTGTACGGCAGGTTGGCCTGGAACTGGGCGCCGTCGAAGGCGCCGGCGTAGTTCGACTTCATGCCGGCGACGCCGTTGGCCTTGGTGATGCGCACTTCGTTGCGGGTGTTGCAGCCCGCGGTGTTGGTCTCGATCGAGGCGTTGGCCGCGCTGACCATGTCGAAGGCGTCGTCAACGCCGCCGTTGTCCAGGGTGTTGATGCCGATCTGGCCGAAGTTCAGAACGGTGTTGATGTTGCCCGAGTAGAAGGAGCAGTCCTGCGAGACTTCGCCGCGCAGGGTGAAGCTGGCTTGGGCGTTGCCGGCGGTGCCGATGTTGTTGGCGACGCTGCCCGAGGCCGAGATCCACGACGCGACTTCCTCGCCGCCGAGGAAGGCCGACAGGGCGTTGGCGCCCTGGCCCGCGAGGGCCGAGCCCTGGCCCGAGCCGCTGATGCTGCCGATGATCGGCAGGTGAGCCGCGCTCTGGCTGAAGCTGCCGGCCGAAGCGGCGGTCGCGGAGAGGGCCAGCGCAGCGACGCCGGCGATCAGTTGATAGGCTTTCATTTCAGTCTTCCTCCAAGAAGTGCGCAGGATTGCGCCAGTCACACCCGCTTTGGCCGCGCCGCACGCGCCGAGCTTCCGCACAGTCCGCTCAGCTGCCCCACGGGGGCGCCAGGCATCCGCTCGACGCTCGATGTGCTTCGCGTTCATCGCCGGTCTCTACAGCCTCGGCACGAGGCTGATCTCCACGGTTTCCCAGTAGCGTCCGGCCAGCAGGCCGGCGCCTTCGGGCTCCATCATCTCGATGTTCAGGCGGCCGCCGTCGAAGGCGACGCCGCCTCGGCTCGAGATCACCTGTCCCGCCTGAAGCTGCCGGCTGGTGAAATCGCCGGTCGCCGCGCCGCCGCGTCCGCCGCGGCCGGGGGTTCCGCTTTCCAGGGGCACGTTGATGGCCAGGCGATAGGCCGCCAGGCCGCTGTACGGGCCTTGCCCGCGCGGCAGGGTTTCATGCGCCAGGCCGCCGTTGGCGGAGCGCAGATTGATGTCGAAGGGAACGTTGCAGCTCAGGCCGAAGCGCGTCTCGACGGCCAGTCCGCTGCGCCGCAGGTCGCCGAAGTCGACGCCGCCCAAGGCTCCGATGTCGCACCGCGGCGAAATCCGGCCCACGGCTTCCAGCACCAGGGACTTGCGCCCGGCGTCGGCGGCCTCGGCCGCCGTTCCGGCTGCGGCCAGCATTGCGGCTGCAAGCAAACAGGCTGTTCGCATCTGCTCCCCGGCGTATGTCGCCGCCCCCTCGTTCGAGGGCTAAGGAGCACGTTAGGCTTTTGTTAATCGTCCCCCATTTGGGGTACGCGCTCAAAGAAAAAATAGTTAATTTCATGATTATTCGATGAAATTCGCCGCGTGGGCGAATTGGGGCGACCCCCGCCTCGTGTCGAGGTCGTCGGGGAGCCTGACATGAAGATGCTTTTCGCGGCCCTTTACGTCCTGGCGCAGGCCGTCTCTCAGAACCCGCCGGCCGCCGCCGGGCCTGCCGACGCCTCGATCCCGGCCCTTGAGGTTCAGCGCCGACCCGACGCCGTCGGCGATCTGCGCGTGTTCGTCAGCGAGACCGAGCTGACATCCTACGCCGAAGGCGGCGAGGCGCGTCAGGTCAACCGCCAGAAGTTCGAGCTGGAGACCCTGGCGGCCTCGACGGAACGGATGACCCTCCGGTTTCGGTTGCTGGAAGCCTCCCTGACCGACAGCCGCGATCCCGGTCTGGAGCGGCTTCTTCAGGCCTGGGTCGGCGTGGATGTAGTCGTCGCCGCTGACGCCTCTGGACGACCCGTGGCTTTTGCGGACTGGCCCGCCGTGCGGGAGGCGTATCGCATGCGTCTGAGCGAACTGGGCCTGCAACAGGAACAGGCGGACGTTCTGGCGGGGGGGCTGGACCGCTTGCCGCCGGAGGATTTGCTGTCCCTGCTGCTGAGCGATGTCGCCTTGCTGGCGGAAATGCAGCCCCGACAGCCTCTGCCGGAGGGCCGTGTCGAGCAGCCGCTTCAGAATACGGACCAGGTGGCGCGATCCGGCGTGCAATCGGTTGCGCGCACCGCCGATGGATGCGGCCTGCTGCTCACGCGCTCGTTCAGCGCCGAAACGCCTGGCTCGACCGGGACTGCGAACAGCATGAAGCGCGATACCCGCGCCACCCTCCATGTCGCGGACGGTTGGGTGTCCGAGGTCAGCCGCACGACCGCGATGCGCGCGGGCGAGCAGCGGTCGGATGAGGTGGTGCGCATCCGGCGCGATCCGGCGCCCCAGTGTCCCGCCGCCTGATCGTCAGCCGCAGACGGATCAGGACAGCCGGAAGGGCGATATCTTGGCGAACATCTCTTCGCGGCTGCTGACGCCCAGCTTGGCGTAGGCGCGTTTGACGTGCGTGCGGGCGGTTTCCAGGCTCACGCCGAGGTCTTGCGCGGCTTCTGTGACCGTGGCGCCGTCGACCAGCCGCTTCAGCAGAGTGGTTTCCGCCGAGGTGAGATCGAGCGCCGGACCGAAGTCGGCCCACAGGCGGCGCGATCCCGCGGTGTCGCTGAAGGCCAGGATGACCGCTTGGGCGTCGCCCAGCGCGATCCGCACCGCGCGGATGATCAGGCAGTCCCCGCCGCCGTCGCGTCGAGCCAGAACCCAGGCTCGAGGCTCGTCGCCCAGGGTCTCAAGAAAGGTCGAGAAGGCGAACAGGCCGGTGCGCTGGGCGAAGCTCAGTCGGCCCCCAACTTCACCAAGATCGCGGTCGATGGTGAGAAGCCGGCGCCCTTCTTCATTGCTCCACAGAAGGTGCAGGCTGGGCGTGATGATCATGGCCGCACGGCTGCAGCTCTTGCTCCAGGCTTCTGAGCAAGCGGTCTCATTGATCGATTCAATATTGAATCGATGTGTCTCTGCCGTACCGTGCAGGCCCACCCCGTTCTCTCCCCGTCGACGATCCGAGGCGTCGCCCCGTGTCGCTCGCTGATGTGATCGCGATCAACGAACGGCGGCATAATGTAAAATCAAGGGTGTTAACTGTAAAGTTTGAAACTTGATCGGCGTCATGTGATGCGCGTCGATGAGGCGCGGCGCGTGGAATGACAAAGCCCCCCGCCAGGGCGTCGGCGGAGGGCTTTGTGACGTTTGGACCGAAACCGTCGCTTAGATCGGCTGAATCGTCAGGGCCAGAACCAGAGGTTCGTCCAGCTGCACCTCGTCGAAGCGGTAGGCGATGGTGCGGATGGCCGCCATATTGGAGCGACGCAGTTCCAGATTGCCGGTCTTCGTCAGGTTCAGCGATCGCTCGCCATAGGTCATGCGGGCGGTCTCTGTGGCCTTGAGCGGACGATAGGCGGCGGAGACGGTGAAGCCTCCGGGGCTGTTGCAGGCCTCGATAACGGACCCTGTCCGGCCGGTCTCCGCAACGACGGTGGTGTCGGGCCGCACCCAGCAGGCGACGGGTACGACCGCGCGCAACTGGTAGGAACCGCCCGCCCTGGGGCCCGCCGCAGCGATCTGCGGCGAAGCGAAGGCCGTCACGCCGGCGGCGACGGCGACAAGAAGCGCACAGCGGCGCAGCCGCATCAACTTGGTCATGGCGTCCTCATGGCTCCTGATTGCCACGAGACCATAAAGGGGGCGCCCTTAACGCCTGCCGATCAGACAGGCTTAGTGCGCGCTTAAGTACTATAATGAACCGATGCTTACTGATCCGGCGCAGAGCGCGTCTGCAGGACGCTCGGTGAGCCTTCCGCACGAGCGGCATGGAGCCCCGGAGGTCACTCTCCTTCCTGCAACAAAGGGAAGAAGGATCAGCGAACGTCAAACGCCAGCATCAGGGTCTTCTGCGCCGGATTGGCGTTGTCGTCGGACAGGATGTAGAGGCGCGTTCTTTCCGCATGGCGCTCGGCGGCGATCCCCTCGAAATTATCCGTCAGGCCCGGCAGCTTCAGCTCGATCAGCACCGGCCCCAGCGCGCCGTCGGAGCCCATGCGGCGCACGCGGGCGCGGACGTCGAAGGGCGGGCGCCACGACCGCTGCACCGCGAACCAGCCGTCGCCGCCGGGATCGCGCTCCAGCCCCGTCAGCCGCCAACCGTCAGCGGGCGCCGTCGGCTCGACCACGGGGCGGCAACCTTCCAGCGAGCAGTCCCAGACCCCGCCGCCTTCGCCGCCGACGCGCCAACCGTCGGGCGCCGTCGCCAGCGCCTCCAGGCCTTCGTTCAGCGGGAAGTCGACCGCAGGATGCGGCCGCGCCTGCGGCCGGGCGCTGAGCGCGTCCAAGGGACCGTAGCTCCAGATGCGATGTTCGCGCTCGAAGCTGATCAGAACCTCGCCGTCTACGCCCAGAGCGAGCCCCTCGGCGTCGCCCGCGGCCTTGTCGGCGATCGGCTCGCCCTCGGCCGTCGTCAGCCGCCGCACCCGCAGATCGTGCAGCCCCGACAGCTTGCCGTCCGCATCCAGCTCAAGCCGCCCGCGCACCAGATCGCCGGAATCCGACACGGCGACGAAGCCGCCGTCGCCCGTCAGCTTGAGATCGGATAGTCCGTGCAGGCTGGAGACGGGCGCCGCGATCAACTGCACTCCGCCCGCATAGTGCACGCCCTTCGCCAACCGTGCGCCGCCGGGCCAGCCCAGGCCGACCTGTCGCGTCGAACCGCCCGCGGGCGCCCAGCCGTCGGCCGTCGCCTCGGGCGTCCAGGGGCGTGACATGACCGCCGCCCCGGCGCAGGCGGCCAGGGCGAGGGAGATCAGGGCGGCGACATAGAGGCGGCGATTCACGCCGCGCGCTTGTGCGGAACCCGCCCGCCCTTGCCGCCGACGGTCTTCGGTTCGGCCTCGAACAGTTCGGCCAGTTTTTCGGTCATGGCGCCCGCCAGTTGCTCGACGTCGACGATGGTCAGGGCGCGGCGATACCAGCGGGTCACGTCGTGGCCGATGCCGATGGCCAGCAGCTCGACTGGGCTGCGCGTCTCGATCTTCTCGATCACCTGGCGCAGGTGCTTGTCCAGATACAGGGCCGCGTTGGCCGACTGGGTGGAATCGTCGACCGGCGAGCCGTCCGAGATGACCATCATGATCTGCCGCGCCTCGGGCCGGGCCAGCAGGCGGTCGTGCGCCCATTCCAGCGCCTCGCCGTCGATGTTTTCCTTCAGCAGGCCCTCGCGCATCATCAGGCCGAGGTTCTTCTTAGCCCGGCGCCACGGCGCGTCGGCGCCCTTGTAGATGATGTGGCGCAGGTCGTTCAGGCGACCGGGGTTGGCGGGCTTGCCGGCGCTGATCCACGCCTCGCGGCTCTGTCCGCCCTTCCAGGCGCGGGTGGTGAAGCCCAGGATCTCGACCTTGACGCCGCACCGCTCCAGCGTCCGCGCCAGGATGTCGGCGCACACCGCCGCCACCATGATCGGCCGCCCGCGCATCGAGCCGGAGTTGTCGATCAGCAGGGTCACGACCGTGTCGCGGAACGGACTTTCGCTCTCCATCTTGAACGACAGAGGGCTGGTCGGGTCGGTGATGACGCGGGTCAGGCGCGCCGTGTCCAGCATCCCTTCCTCAAGGTCGAACATCCAGCTGCGGTTCTGCTGGGCCAGCAGACGCCGCTGCAGCTTGTTGGCGAGGCGCGAGACCACGCTGCCCAGGGTCGACAGCTGGGCGTCCAGCAGGGCGCGCAGCCGGTCCAGCTCCATCGGGTCGCACAGTTCGGCGGCGTCGATGATCTCGTCATAGGCGGTGGTGAAGGCGCGATAGACCTCGACCGCCCGGCCGTCGTCCTGGGTCTGCTGATGGTTGGGGCGGTCGCCCTCGCTCAGTTCGGGGGCGTCTTCCTGGCCCTCGCCGTCGGGTTCGCCCGGCGTGCCGTCGGGACGGGCCTGACGCTCGTCCTCGGCGGACTGGTCGTCGGCCGTGCCGTCCAGGGAGTCGCCGCCCTCGCCGCCGTCCTGTTCTTCCTGCTCGTCCTGATCCGCCTGGTCCTGATCGGGCTTGTCGGCGTCGTCCTCGCCGTCCTCCTCGGGCGAGTCGCCGCCGTCGGCGTCGCCGGGGTCGAGATCCAGCGCGCGCAGCAGATCCTTCATCCGCGCGCCGAAGGCCGCCTGGTCGTCGCCTAGGGCCGCCAGGGCGTCCAGCTCGGCGCCTGCCTTGGCCTCAAGGTCGGCGCGGACCCGGTCCAGCATGGCCTTGGCGCCGTCCGGCGCCGGTTCGCCCGTCATCCGTTCGCGCAGCAGCAAGGCGGCCGCCTCGGCTACCGGCACCTGGGCCGCCTCGGCGCGCAGGGCGCCTGACTTCTCCAGCCGGGTGATCAGGGCGGATTCGAGGTTGCGCCGCACGCCCTTCAGCTCGCGCGCGCCGACGGCCTCGACGCGGGCCTGTTCGACGGCGTCGAACACCTCGGCGGCGTTCATGTCGACCGGGCGCAGCCGCGCATCCAGCGCCGGATCATGATTGGCCAGGCGCAGGGCCAGCCGGTCGGCCTGGCCGCGCAGGGCGGCGCTTTCGGGCGCGGCCGGATCGCGCGGCGGGTGTGGCAGGGACAGGACGCCGTTCGACAGACGCGGCCCGTCCGAGCCGAAACGCACCTCCAGCTCGGCCTGTTCGGCCAGCGCCCTCGCGGCGTGCGACAGGGCGCGTTTGAACGTCTCTACGGGGGTCTCTGCGGCGGCCATCCGCCACACATAGACCATACTGCGGCGGGGGAAAGGGGACGAGGCGTCCTAGGCTGGGATTCCGTCACGGCGGCTCTTGGCGGCGCGCGACCCGTTCGTCTGACCCGGCAGGTCGTGGGGTTCAGCCCACAGGCCGGCCGCCAGGCGAACGCGCGACGGGCAGTTCGCCCCAGCGCGCTCCCTGCATTTCTCGCATCATATCTGTCGACATGCGTTCGCGCTGACTGCTGTTCAGGGGAACCTTGCGGCAGACGCGTTGCTGGATGGTGCTGCCCATGGCGCGCTCCCAACCGCAGACCGTCCGCGTCGGGCCGTTCGTCACCGTAGGCGGCCGGGCGGAGATGGTGCGGCTGGGCGAAGTCGAAGCGATAGGCGAGCGCAGATCGGCCTCGGCGGCGCTGTCGTCCTGCATCGGCGCACCGCTCAGAACTAGGAGGGCGAGGGTCGAGATCAGCATGGCGAGAACTCCCATAGGGACGTCAGACGGTCACCATGCGGGCAATCGGCTCATGTTGCAACGTTGTTCGCTCAACGGCTTCGCTTGAGCCTAGCGGGGCTTCAACCGCACCCGCATGACGCCGCCGGGGCC
Source organism: Brevundimonas sp. UBA7507 (assembly GCF_002478355.1). Classification (NCBI taxonomy): domain Bacteria; kingdom Pseudomonadati; phylum Pseudomonadota; class Alphaproteobacteria; order Caulobacterales; family Caulobacteraceae; genus Brevundimonas; species Brevundimonas sp. UBA7507. Next base: position 108,131 of record NZ_DLNP01000006.1, read on the forward strand.
GACCTCGACGTCGAAGCGGCCGGTGGCGCGGACCAGTTCAGACAGTTTGGCGTGGCCGTAGGTGCGCTGGTCGAAGTCGGAATAGGTGTTGCGCAGGCGGTTGGCGACGCCGCCGATATTGACCCAGCCGTCGCCGTCCTCGTCCATGTCGGCGATGGCGGCGGCGATCAGGGGCACGGCCTCGGCGGGGTTGCGCTCGGCCGGGGGCGCCGCGTCCGCGCCCGCCTCGGCGGCGGCCCGTCCGGTCAGGTTCTCGGTGTAGATGAAGCGGGTGCAGGCCTGGCGGAAGCTTTCGGGCGTCTTGCGCTCGCCGAAACCGTAGACCGGAACGCCCTGTTCGCGGATGCGCGCCGCCAGTCGGGTGAAGTCGCTATCCGACGACACCAGGCAGAAGCCGTCGAACCGGCCGGAATGCAACAGGTCCATGGCGTCGATGACCAGGGCGATGTCGCCTGAATTCTTGCCCTTGGTGTTCTGGAAATTCTGCTGCCATTGGATCGCCCAGCGCGGCAGGACGTCGATCCATCCCCGCAACGCCGGACTGGCCGCATCGCCGTAGATGCGCCGCGCCGAGGCCTCGCCCAGGGTCGCGATCTCGGTGAACAGCGCCTCGGCGATGCGGGCCGAGGCGTTCTCGCCATCGATCAGCACGGCCAGGCGCGGGGCGCGGGCGGCGGGGTTGAAGGCGTCGGTCGGCATGTAGACTCCGGCGAGGGGAGGAGAGGCGGGAAGGCTCGCCCCGGCCGCGTCCGGGGTCAACCAGTTCCGTCTTTTATAACGCTCATCCCGGCGTCCGCCGGGACGAGCGGGAGCTGCAGTCATCGCTGGCTGAGAGGCGCCTAAAACAAAACGACCGGCGAGGTCGTCCCCGCCGGCCGTCTCATTTCAATCCGGTCGAAGCCGCCTTACTGGGCCGGCTTCGGCGCCTCGGCGGCGCGCACCTCGACCGGCAGACCCAGGGCGTCCAGCTGCGGCTTGACCACCGCGGCGTCGCCGACCACCACCCAGACGAAGCGCGAGGGCTGGATGGCGGCGCGGGCGGCGGCGTCCATCTCCTGCGCCGTCAGGGCGTTGATGCGGCCCGCCAGGGTCTCCGGATAGTCGTCCGGGCGGCCGTAGAGGGCGTTGGACTGCAGGGCGCCCAGCACCTGAGACGAGGTCTCATAGCTGCCCGACAGGGCGCGGGTGCGGCCCAGGACGGTGCGCTCGCGCTCTTGCGCCGTTACGCCCTCGGCGCCCAGGAAGCGATCGTACTGGCTGACCAGGGCGGCGATCGACTCGCCCGTGCGGTCGGCCTGGACCGGGGCGTTGACGATATAGGGCGCGCGGTTCTCCAACTGGCTGATCGTGCCGCGCACGCCGTAGGACCAGCCCTTGGTCTCGCGCAGATCGGCGTTGATGCGCGACAGGAAGTCCGTGCCCAGCACCGTATTGGCCGTGGTCAGGGTCAGGATGTCGTCCGTTCCCGACACCGGCAGCACCTGGCCGCCGTAGATCAGCGACTGCGGCGACTGCGGCCGGTCGATCAGCACCACCCGCGCCGAGGTCTGCGGCAGGGCGGCGTCGAAGGCCTTGGCGCCCTTGGCCGTCGCCGGGGCGCGCCAGTCGCCGAAGGCGGCTTCCAGCTGCGGCTTCAGTTCGGTCAGCGGCAGGTCCGACACCACAAACAGCTGGGCGTTGTCCGGACGGATCCAGCGGGCGTGCTCGGCCGCCAGGTCGTCGCGCGACAGGCCGCGGATCACCGCCTCGTCGCCCGTGCCGCCGAACGAACGGCCGTAGGGGTGGCTCTCACCATAGATCAGCGGCGGCAGGGCGCGGCCGGCGATGGCGGCGGGCTGGGTCTTCTCATTGGCCAGGGCGGCCAGGCGCGTGGCGCGCAGACGCTCGATCTCGGCCGGAGCGAAGGCCGGGTTGCGCACCACGTCCGACAGCAGGGCCAGCGACGGCTGCAGATTGGTCGTCACCGCCGACAGGCTGGCGATGGTGCGGTCCATCGACGAGCCGACGGAGACGTTGGCGCCCAGACGTTCCTGCGCCTCGGCCAGGGCCTTGGAGTCGCGCGTCGTCGTGCCTTCCTGCATGACGCTTAGCATCAGGGTGTGGGCGCCCAGGCGGTCGGCGCGGTCGGCCGCGACCCCGGCGTCGAACTCCAGCGCCACGCGGGTCACCGGCACGGTGGTCGAGCGGGCGTAGACGATCTCGACGCCGTTCGACAGAGCGGCGCGCTCCACCGCCGGGAAGTCGACGTTGGACACCTGGCCGATGGCCGGGGCGGGGTCGCGAGCCACGCGCTGGATCGGCTCGGCCGGCGTCGGGGTCGCGCCCGACGGGGCGGCGGCGGCCTCGGCGTAGGCCTCGCGCTCGCCCGGCATGACGATCTGGCTGTAGACGGGGCGGCTCAGCCATTTCTGCATCGCCGCCTGGACCTGGGCCGGGGTCACGGCGGCGTAGGCCGCCAGCTCCTTCTTGTAGAAGTCCGGATCGTTCGAATAGAGCTGCCCCTCGGCCAGGACCGAGGCCTTGCCGTTGGCGGTCTCCAGCCCCTGGATGCGCTGCGAGGCGTAGCGCGTCACCACGCGGTTGATCTCATCCTGGGTCGGGCCGTTGGCGATCAGGTCGGCAAGCACGGCGTCCATGCGCTGGGCCACGGCGTCCGCATCGGCGCCCGGCTTGACCATGGCGGAATAGCTGAACATGCCGAGCCGCTGGAAGGTCTGGTTCGAGGCCGAGACGCTGGAGGCCGTCTGCTCGTCGCGCACCAGCACATTGTCCAGGCGCGAGCTGGCCAGGCCGCCCAGCACCGAGGCGCCGACGCTCAGCGGTACGGAGTCCGGATCGCCCAGGCCCGGCACGGCCCAGGTGCGGCTGATGCGGGTCTGGGCCACACGGTCGTGCAGCACCTGTTCGACCGGCGCCGCCAGGGTCGGCACGGGGGCGGCCGCCGGGGTGTTGACCGGGCCGCGCGCGATGGCGCCGAAATACTTCTGCGTCAGCTCGCGGGCCTCGGCCTCGTCGATGTCGCCCGACAGGACCAGGACGGCGTTGTTGGGGCCGTAGTTCTCACGGAACCAGTCGCGCACCGTCTCCATGCTGGCGGCGTCCAGGTCAGCCATGGAGCCGATGGTCGAGTGGCGATAGGGGTGCCCTTCAGGGAACAGGGCTTCCAGCGTGGCGTAGTAGGTCATGCCGTAGGGCTGGTTGTCGCCCTGGCGCTTCTCGTTCTGAACGACGCCGCGCTGCAGGTCCAAGACCTCCTGGCTGACCTGCCCCAGCAGATAGCCCATGCGGTCGGATTCCAGATAAAGCGTGTACTCCAGCGCCGGGGTCGGCACCGTCTGGAAATAGTTGGTGCGGTCGAACCAGGTCGTGCCGTTCAGGCTGGTCGCGCCGGCGGCGTTCATCGTCTGGATGTGGCTGGAGGGCGAGTTCTCCGACCCGCCGAACATCAGGTGCTCGAACAGGTGCGCAAAGCCGGTCGAGCCCTTGGGCTCGTCCTTCGACCCGACATTGTACCAGACCGACACGGCCACGACGGGGGCCTTGCGGTCCTCGTGGACCAAGACGGTCAGGCCGTTGTCGAGCTGGAAGCGCTTCCACGGAATGTCGACGCGGGCGATCAGCTCGGACACGGGCGCGCCGCGCAAAGGCTCGGCCTGGGTCGTCGCCACAGCGGAGGCGGCGGCCGCAGGCGCGGCGATGACGGGCGTGCTCACGGCCAGCAGGGCGGCGAGCGCAACGGAAGAGGCGGCAAGGCGCATGATGATTTCAGTCCCCAACGGATCATGTTGAGGCGGACCTTAACCGCGCGCGTCGCCGCCGCAACGCGACACATTGTTATATGGATAATTCTTCATCTTCGGCGCGCCCGGCCCGCCCCAAGTCGGCTTCCTAAGTTGTGGCAAGCTTCAGCAACGCCCTTAGCGCGGCTCCGTCGCCGATCTCGCTCTCAAGGGCCGCATGTTCCTGGATCCAGACCGGCGTCGCCTTGCCGAGCGCGTTTCGGCCTGCGTCGGTCAAGGCGACCCGCCGTCCGCGCCGGTCTTTCTCGTCTACCGCTATGGTGACCAGGCCAGCCCGCTCCAACGGTTTCAAATTCGCGGTCACGGTTGAGCGGTCCATCGCCAGCAGTTCGGCCACGGCGCCGATCGTGGGCGGTTCGGGCCTGTTCAGTCCGTTCATCAGCGAGAACTGGCCGCTGGTGATCCCATAAGGTCGAAACGCCTCGTCGAACCGTCGGGACAGGGCCCGCGCAGCGCGCTGGGCGTGCAAGCAAAGGCAATGATCTCGAATATGCAGTGTTTGAGAAAAGGTGGTTGGCGGATTTGACATGACTGAAATTATGTTGATATCAAACTTTATGTCAATGCGAGGGGGCGACGTCGAGAGCGTCCGGACAAGCTGAAGGAGCATCCCATGATCCAGGTCACGGCTTTCAAGTGGGTGCCTGACTTCGCCCAGGGGTCAGTCCGCGATATCCGCGTCCGCTGGGCGCTGGAGGAGGCGGGCCTCGGCTATGATGATCGGCTGATTGGGTTTGAAGATCAGTCAACGCCTGCATACCGATCCCTGCAGCCTTTCGGTCAGGTTCCCGCCTACAGCGACGGCAAGGTGCAGATGTTTGAGAGCGGGGCCATTGTTTTGTGGATCGCGCAGAATTCGTCTGAACTCATGCCTGACGACCTCCCCGGACGTGCGATGGTCATGACATGGCTCTTCGCCGCCATGAACAGCGTCGAACCTCTTGTCGCCGAACTGGCCGGGATCGATTTTTTCAACGCTGACAAGGCTTGGGCGAAGGAGCGCCGGCCAGAGGTTGAAGCCGCTTTGCGCGGGCGATTGAGCGACTTGCAGGATGCCTTGGGGGATCGGTGGTGGTTCGCCAACGACCGCTTCAGTGCGGCGGACATCCTGATGGCGCACGTGCTGCGAGACCTGCGTCACACGGACATCATCGCCAGCTTTCCTGCGCTAGCCGCCTATGTCACGCGCGCCGAGGCGCGCCCTGCGTTCAAGCGCGCGCTCGCTGATCAGTTGCGGCCGTTCGGCGAGTACGAGGCGATTCAGCGGGCCGCCCCTACGTCAGGGCGCATCACGCCCGCGACCTGATGGCGCGCACAGGCCGTTCGCACCGCTCGGTTGAGTTCAAGCACATGAACCTGTCCTCGGTCCTGGCCGACCTCGGCCTGCCGACCATCCGCGGCGACGGCGCCGGCTACGACATCCGCAGCTTCGATCCGGCGGGCCGCGAGCGCCTGATCGAGGTCAAGGCCACGCGCGGCGGCCCCGCCACCGACTTCTTCCTGACCCGCACCGAGCGCGAGGTCTCCGCCGAACGCCCCGACGCCTGGCGCCTCTACCGTCTCCACGACCTCGCCGCCGCGCCGGGGCTATTCCAGCTCAAGCCCCCGCTTGAGGAGGCGGTGACGCTGACGGCGGAGACATGGCGGGCGGGGTTCTGAGGGCTGACAGTCCAGGCGGCGCGGTCTGGCCTTGCGGCAGGGGGGGATGGTCTAGGCGGCGGGCGTCAGGATCAGGAGCGCCGCCGAACGGGCGTCGGCGCGAAGCGTCGCTTCATCGAGCCCCAGCCTCGCCTCGATCGCCACATCGACCAGCAGGGCCCTCAACATCTTGACGCGAGACGCCAAGGTTTGCGGCAGGGGGGCTCCTTCCGTGGCCTGTTCCAGGCGTTGGGTCAGATCGTCCTCTATCCGCTGGAACGCGCCTGTTAGAGCGTCTCGGATGTCGCAATCCGAGGGCGCTTCCGTCACCGCCGTACAGAACAGCAGGCAGCCGCGCGCGGGACCGGCGCAATAGAAGCGCACCGCAGCGTCGAAGAAGGCGCCGATAGCCTGCGCCGGCGGACCTGGCGTCGCCAGGGCCGGGCGGACGGCTTGAGCCATGTCCTGCTCGAAGCGATCCAGGGCGGCCAGATACATCGCCTTCTTGTTGCCGAAGGCGCTGAAAAGGCTGGGTCGGTTCATCCCTGTCGCCTGGGTGATGTCGTCGAGCGATGTCGCCGAGAAACCCTTGGCGAGAAAGGTTGATGCGATGGCCCCCAAGGCGATCTCTCGATCATAGGCCGGGGGGCGGCCTCGGCGAGCGTTCATTTTGTACCATCTTGCAAAAATATAGATGTCCCATATTTTGTTCTCATCAGTACAAAAGCAAGGGCGTGCGCCTATGACACCGATCGATTCAATTAAACGGCGCCCCGCAATGGGATCCTTGGCGTGGGGCGAGGGCGCAGCGGGCTGCATGACGACGCTCGAGACCGTGGGTCTGGTCGGCAACCTCATGCAGGCTCAAGTACGGGGCGCTGTCGATGCGGCGCGAAGCGCCCTTGGTCTGCTGCGGCCCTCCGAGGCGGCCATTGAGGCGCTTGCGCCTCCTCAGACCTCCCTGGTGCAGGACGCTCTGGCCTTGGCCGAAGAGACGCATGAGGCCGCCCTGCTGCATCATAGCTGGCGGACGTATTTCTTCGGCGCCCTGTTCGCGAAGCATGAGCGGATCGCCTATGATCGTTCGTTGCTCTTCGCCGCCGCCATCCTGCATGATGTCGGCCTGACTCGAGATCACGAACCCAGTCTTTGCAAACGGTGTTTCGCCCTCAGCGGCGGTGAGCGGGCGCAACGATATCTCGACGCTTGCGGGCATCCGCCTGAAGTCGGGCGCAAGGTCGGCGACGCCATCGCCCTGCACCTGAATGGTTGGGTGTCTCGACGTCTTCATGGCGCAGAGGCTCAGCTCGTGTCGCGCGGCGCTTTCTGCGATCTGTTCGGCGTCGGCCGTCGCCGTGTCGCCACCCCCACATTGAAAGCGGTTCTGGCCGCCCATCCGCGCGCGGGGGTCATGGAAGCGCTTCAGTTCGAGACGGCGCAGCATCATCGCGGTACGCGGCCTGCGGTCATGACCGCCATGTCGGGCCATAAGGCGCCGCGCGATCCCTTTATTGAGCTGACGAATTGACCTTCACACAGGCCTTCGTCAGGGCGCGCCGTTCCCGAACAAAAAAGGCCCCGCCGATCGAAAAGCCGATCAAGCGGGGCCTTTTCCTGACTGGAGCGACGCTGACGATCAATCCTCGTCCATCTTGAGCGCGGCGATGAAGGCTTCCTGCGGGATCTCCACCTTGCCGAACTGGCGCATGCGCTTCTTGCCGGCCTTCTGCTTCTCCAGCAGCTTCTTCTTGCGGGTGGCGTCGCCGCCGTAACACTTGGACGTCACGTCCTTGCGCAGGGCGCGGACGGTTTCGCGGGCGATGATCTTGCCGCCGATGGCCGCCTGGATCGGGATGGTGAACATGTGGGGCGGGATCAGCTCCTTCATCTTCTCCACCATGCCGCGGCCGCGCGTTTCGGCGCGGGCGCGGTGGACCAGCATCGACAGGGCGTCGACCGGCTCGGCGTTGACCAGGATCGACATCTTCACCAGGTCGCCGACCTTGTAGTCGGTGATCTCATAGTCGAACGAGGCGTAGCCCTTCGAGATCGACTTCAGGCGGTCGTAGAAGTCGAAGACGACCTCGTTCAGCGGCAGCTCATAGACGACCAGGGCGCGGCTGCCGACGTAGGACAGCTCGATCTGGCTGCCGCGACGGTCCTGACACAGCTTGATCACCCCGCCCAGATATTCGTCGGGGGTCAGGATGGTGGCCTTGATCCACGGCTCGCTGATGGTCTCGATCTGCATGACGTCGGGCAGGTCAGCCGGGTTGTGCAGGTCGATCTCGGTCCCGTCGCGCAGGCCGATCTTGTAGACGACCGAGGGGGCCGTCGCGATCAGGTCCAGGTTGAACTCGCGGCTCAGGCGCTCCTGGATGATCTCCAGGTGCAGCAGGCCTAGGAAGCCGCAGCGGAAGCCGAAGCCGAGGGCGGCCGAGGATTCCATCTCATAGGTGAAGCTGGCGTCGTTGAGGCGCAGCTTGCCGATGGCGGCGCGCAGGTCTTCGAAATCGGCGGCGTCGACCGGGAACAGGCCGCAGAAGACCACCGACTGCACGTCCTTGAAGCCCTTCAGCGCTTCGGCCGTGGGTTTCTTCTCATCGGTGATGGTGTCGCCGACGGCGGCGTGGGCGACTTCCTTGATCTGGGCGGTGATGAAGCCGACCTCGCCGGGGCCGAGCTGCTCGACCGGCGTGTTCTTGGGCAGGAAGACGCCGACGCGGTCGACCAGGTGCGTCGAGCCGGTCTGCATCATCTTCACGCGCATGCCGGCCTTCAGCACGCCGTCGAACACGCGCACCAGCAGCACCACGCCCAGATAGGGGTCGTACCAGGCGTCGACCAGCATGGCCTTCAGCGGGGCGTTGATGTCGCCCTTGGGCGCCGGCAGACGCGCGACGATGGCCTCCAGCACGTCCTCGATGCCGATGCCCGACTTGGCCGAGCACATGACGGCCTCCGAGGCGTCGATGCCGATGACGTCCTCGATCTGGGCGCGCACCCGGTCCGGCTCGGCGGCGGGCAGGTCGATCTTGTTCAGGACCGGGACGATCTCGTGGTTGTTGTCGATCGCTTGATAGACGTTGGCCAGGGTCTGGGCCTCGACGCCTTGCGATGCGTCCACCACCAGGATCGAGCCTTCGCACGCGGCCAGCGAACGCGACACCTCATAGGCGAAGTCGACGTGCCCCGGCGTGTCCATCAGGTTCAGGACGTAGGTCTCGCCGTCCTTGGCCTTGTAGTTCAGGCGCACGGTCTGCGCCTTGATGGTGATGCCGCGCTCCTTCTCGATGTCCATATTATCAAGGACCTGTTCCGACATTTCGCGCGCGGTCAGGCCGCCCGTGAACTGGATCAGGCGATCGGACAGGGTCGACTTGCCGTGGTCGATGTGGGCGACCACCGAAAAGTTGCGGATGCGTTCGATAGGGGGCGTCGTCATGGTTCGGCGCGCGTAGCACGGCCGGAGCGATTGCGCCACGGGAGCCGTTGAGCGGAGACTCGAACGCTACGGCGCATCCGCCTTGAAAAAGTCACGACTTCGCCAAGTTTATTGTGGGTGGTCTTTTGATCAAATGACGGGATGCCGAGCGTCCTGGCCGCAGGCCTCCACTCCATTTGATCAAATCTTCTCCCGCAAGATGGCGGGAGTGCACGAATTCTCGAGGAAAATCAGGGATTCTCTCAAGGGGAACGACCCGTGTCACTCGACGATTTCGGCCTTCGGAGGTGGAGGAGCCTCCTTAAATCACCTTTGATTGGAGGCAAGGAAATGCGTGCCAAACTAATGACGTCTGCTGCGGTCCTGGCGGGGGCTCTGGCTTTTGCGGGCATGGCTCAGGCCCAGTCCTCGAACGGTCCGAACGGCCCGGTCGGCGGCAACACCACGGCGACCGATTCCTATAACAGCGGCGGCAACAGCACCGATGTGGACGTTGATGACTCGTTCAACACCGACAACTCGACGGATCTGGATGTGGGCATTTCGGACTCGCTGAACGACAATTCGGACAATTCCACCAACACCAACCTGGAGTTGGGGGTCTCGGATTCGTTCAACGACAACTCGGACAATTCAACCAACACCGAGGTCGGCATCGACGACTCGTTCAACACGGATAACTCGACTCATACCGACAATTCGACCAACACCAACCTGGAGCTGGGGGTCTCTGACTCCTTCAACGACAACTCGGTGAATGACTCGGGTAACGACAACTCCACCAATATCGGCGACATCCGTATGTCCCTGAACATGCAGGAGCTCAGCGCCAACGTCAGCAACCTGAGCTTCGACATGTCGGAAGACAATGACGGTCCGCAAAACGCGCGTATCCGCACAGGCAATATCAACCAGAGCGGCGGCGCCTTCGCGGGCTTCGCCGGCATCCAGACGGTGAGCAACAACACCGGCCTGGCTTCGGTTGGTCAGGCTGCCACGGCGATCAGCGCCAACGCCAACATCACCTTCGGCAACGGCGGCGGCAACTAGGCCTTCGCTTTCGGCGGCCGGTTCTCCGGCCGCCGACCTTCTTCCTGGGAGGGAACCATGCTCAGCCTTTTGTCGACCCTGGCGTTGCTGGGGGCGGCCGATCCGAATTCGGCCTCTCCGCCGACGCCCCCTCCGCCTTTCATCATCATCGCCCCGGCTCCCGTTGACGCTGCGACTGCGGCTGTGAGCGGTCCACGTTCTCTGGCGGTGGACGAGCTGGATGCGTTGCACGGCCGTCAAGGCGCGTCATCGGTGGTCATCGCCAGCGACCAACTGCTGCAGGCGACCAACAGCGGCAACAGCGTCAACGCCAACACCGTGACGACGGGCGGCATGCGCATCGACGCCAACGCCTTTTCCGGTTTCAACGGCATCGGCAACTTCGTCATGAACAGCGGCAACAACAACAACCTGCAAGGCGCGATCACGATCAATATCGTGACGACGGCTCCGAACCCGTGACACGCTCGTCCGCCCGGCTTCTGCTCAACCTGGGGCTGGCCGCCGTGGCGGGTTCGCCGGCCCTGACTGCGGCCTCGGCCCAGGCCGAGATTCTGCTGAACAACGGTCCCGCCGCGGGCCGGGTGAAGGTGGTCAGCTATCGCGACCTGCCGTTCCGCACCGTGGTGCGCCAGCAGTACGACTTCAGCTGCGGCTCGGCGGCTCTGGCCACCCTTTTGCGCCATCACTACGGCCGCGATGTCGGCGAGGCTCAGGTGTTCCGCGCCATGTTCGCCGACGGGGACCAGGAGACCATCCGGCGCGTGGGCTTCTCCCTGCTGGACATGAAGCGTTACCTCGATGCGCGCGGCTATCCCGCCGACGGCTTCCGGCTCAGCCTGGACGAGTTGATCGAGATGAACGCCCCGGCCATCGTGATGATCGACACGGCCGGCTACAAACATTTCGTGGTCTTCAAGGGCGATGACGCGGGCCATGTCCTGGTCGGCGACCCGGCCCTTGGCCTGAAGATCTATTCGCGCGACCAGTTCACCGCCATGTGGAACGGGGTCGCTTTCGTCGTCCGCCAGCCCGCGGACACCTTCAACGACGCCGAGGAGTGGCGCATCTGGAACCGGTCGCGGCCGGGGCAGGCGCTTCAACCCATGTCCTTGGCGGAACTGACGCGGGAGTTGCCGCCGCTGTATCAAGTGACGACGCGTTTCTCCCTCGATCCCTATCTGAGGTGACGACCATGAGACGTGCGCGTTCAAGCCTTCTGCTCGTCATGACCTGCCTGGCGCCGGTCAGTCTGGCGGCGCCGGTCTCGGCCGAATCTGTCGCCTTCGCCGCCGAGCTTGTCGGCGACGCCTCTGTGGAGCCCTTCGTGATCCCGCCGCCGGCGGCGTCAGCGCCGGTTGCTCCGCCGCATGTGGTCATGAGCGGGCCTCAAGTCATGACTGACGCAGACATGTCCGAGGCGCGCGGCGGCTTCATGACGGCGGGAGGCTTCACCTTCGGCTTCGGCGTCGTGGTCCGTTCCTATGTGAACGACCAACTGGCCCTGCAGACGCAACTGACCTGGACTCCCACCGGACCTGTAAGTCAGCAGGTTCAGCACAACGTCCCTGGCGTGGCCGATCTGGCGGGCGCCATGGCCAGCCTGGTGGCGGGCGGCATCGACCTTCGCGGATTGAACAACACCGGCGGGGTGGCGGTGGTCGACGGCTCGGGCGCGACGGCGATCCTGCACAACATCACGACCAGCCAGTTGCAGAACCTGATCATCAACAACGCCGACAATCGCAACATCCGCCAGGACATGGAACTGAACCTGGTCCTGCCTGACCTGGCGACGATCCAGACCAACAGCCAGATGCACAACTACGGATCGAACATCGCCCGCGACATTGACTGGGCCGGACTCAGGAGCCTGGGCGGCTTCTAGGCCGCAACGTTCGAGTCTCTCAGGGGCCGCCGTCGGGCGGCCCCTTCTTCATGTCAGAAGACGATCGGCAGGCGCAGGATGAAGCGCATGTCCGGCGCATCCTCGGTTACGCCGAACTCGAAATTGCCGTTCAGGCTGTAGCGGTCGTTCAGCAGGTAGGACATGCCGAATTGCAGGGCTCCGACCTGAAGCGCATCGGACTTTTCGGTGATATCGTTCAACTCGCTCGTCGTCGGCCGAATGTAGTTGTGCTTGTAGCCCAGCGAGAAGGAGAAGCGCGGATTCAGCGAGAAGCCGAAACCGATCGACAGGCCGATGGCGTCGCCGGGATCGACCTCGCCGATGCGGATCTCGCCCTCGGTCTTGTTGATGTCGCGCGGCAGGTGGGCGAAGTAGCTCAGGCTGCCGAAAATGACCGCCGGATCGCTGGGGTACAGGAAGCTGATGCTGGGCTCGACGCCCCAGAATCCCGAGCCTGTGGCCAGGCGGGTGGCGATGCCGAACTCGTCGCGATCGATGTCGAACGGCCCTTCGCCCGTGTCGCTCTTGACCCTCAGGCCGGCGATGAAGATGGGGCGTCCGCGCTCGCCGCCGTTGATCTGATAGCGCAGGGCCGCTTCGACGTCGCCGACGCCGTCGCCGCTCAGATCGATGGTCCGCGTCACCGCTTCGTCGCGCTGCTGCACGGTGGTGATGGTGTCGTTGCGCCAGACATAAGGCACGCGCAGCTCCGCCTCCATGCGCGGCCCGATGCCGTATTTCCCCGCCAGGGTGACGACGCCGGTGTCGCGATCGGCTTCATTGGCCTCGATCACCCCGATCTGCACGCCGGGCACGATCTCGATGCCTCGGAACACCAGGCGGTTGGCGCTGGAGCGCGTGTACTCGGTCGAGACGTCCAGGGTGAATTTGCCCGGTTGGCTCAACACGGCGATGCCTTCGGGAATGGCGGCCAGCTGCTCGCGCCGCACCTCTGGCGCGGGCGGCGGCGGGGCTTCGCTCGGGGGCAGAGTCGGTTGAGCCGGACCGTTGGGCGCGATGGTGCTGGCGACCTGCTGGCCGGCGCGCAACTGGTTCAGGGTTCGATCTGCGAAGACCGCTCGGCCCGAAGCGTCGGTCTGCACTTGCCAGCGCGGATCGACGGACGGCGGCGCCATGGCGGCGCGTTCGTTCAACAGGGCTTCCTGCGCCTCGATACGGCGTTGCTGCTCGATGACCAGAGCTTCCAGCCGCGCGACCCGCGCCGCCAGCTCCTTGTCCTGGGCCAGGGCGGCGCCAGGGGCCAGCAGGGCCGTCATGGCGACCGAGGCGCCGATCATCCGCAGTGTGGATCCGGTCCGGCGCGGCGGTTGATGCGGTGAAAGAGGCGGGCGGGGCCGAGACGGTTGTCGGTGGGGGCTCATGACGCTCGCTCTCTCTTTCTTTTCGTTCGGGTTTCAGTGAAGGACGTGATCGTCGACGCCATAGTCGCTGGCGGCGCGCAGATAGGCCTCGTCTAGAAGGGTGACCCAGCCGCTCTGCATGGCGATCAGCCTTCCACGCCGCATCTGGCCCAGGGTGCGGCTGACATGGACCAGGCTCAGCCCCAGGGCGTCGGCCAGGGTCTCCTGGGTCAGCGGCAGATGCAGGCGGTCGCTGGTGCACAGCCCGGCGCGCTGCAGCCGGTCGCGCAACTCCAGCAGCAGGTGGGCCAGACGCGCCTGGGCGGATTGCCGGCCCAGCCGCACCACATGGTTCAGCAGGCAGGTTTCCTCGTATCGGCGCGACGTCGCCAGGGCGCGGCGCAGCCGGTCGTGGCGCGGGTCTTGAAGCGCCAGGATCTCGCGCAGCATCAGGGCGTCGACATACTCGACCCGCGTCAGGGCGATGATGGTCGTCTCGTCCAGCGGACGCGGATCAAGGCTCAGCCCTACGGAGTCTCCGGGCAGCAGGAAGCCGAAGATCTGGCGCTGACCGTCAGCAAGGATACGTTGGCGGCACGCCCATCCGCTCAGGATCAGGCGCGGCGAGGCGGCTCGGCCGTCGGGATCGAAAAGCTGGCCTGCGGGCACCGCCTCCTGGAACACGCACAACCGTCGGATCAGGGCGCGTTCTTCATCGCTCAATCGGGTGATGGAGGCGAGATTGCGCAGGGCGGCCAGATCGGCCGGCGCGGATACGGAACGGCGCACGCTGACCGCGCGCGTCACCATGCCCTTGCGGGCAGGCGCGACCCACCACCTCCGGCGGTCCGGCTTCCGTCCCTCTCGCACACCATCTCAGGCGTTCCTCCGGACAAGAAACGGCCACAATGCGACGGTCGTTCCTGCCAAGGCGCAGAAACGTTGATTTTATATTAACTTGGCGATGGAGGGCGTGAGTCGTGCGTCGCGCAGCCAGAGCTAACGGCGCATATTACGGCCGTCCCGCCTTATATCATCATGATAAGGAGAGATGGCGCACCCGAAGAGATTCGAACTCCTGACCCCCAGATTCGTAGTCTGGTGCTCTATCCAGCTGAGCTACGGGTGCGCACTGCCTTGCGGGCAGGGCCGGGTATCTAGCGGGTCGCCTTCGGGCTGGCAAGCAGGTTTTCTCAGAAAATCTTGAGAAAATGCGGGGTTGGCCTCGGAGGCCCGCGGGCCTAGGCATAAAGCCTCCCTGTAATGTCCCGGAGTGCTTGAGTGCGCGCCTTTTCCTTCTCCCATCTGCGCCCTGCCCGCAGGATTTCCTCTCTCGCGGCCGGAACGGCGCTTGCGGCCCTGTTGCTGACGGGATGCGCGACGACGGCGGAAGGGGTTCAGGCCGAGGCGGCGCCGGATTCGGCTGAAGCGCCTGCGGCGGCCCAGGCATCCGTCGCCAGGGGGCCGTTCGTGTCGGCGGCCAACCCCCTGGCGGTCGAGGCGGGGATGAAGGTGCTGGCTCGAGGCGGTTCGGCCGTGGACGCGGCGGTGGCGATCCAGGCGGTGCTGGGCCTGACCGAGCCGCAGTCCTCGGGTTTGGGCGGCGGCGCCTTCATGATGTTCTACGACGCCGAAAGCGGCGCGATCACCGTCTATGACGGACGTGAGACGGCCCCCGCCTCCGCCACGCCCGAGCTCTTCTATGAGAACGGCAAGCCGCTGGCCTTTGTCGATGCGGTGTTGAGCGGGCGCTCGACCGGGGCGCCGGGCGTGGTGCCCATGCTGGCCCTGGCTCAGCAGAAGCACGGCGCCTTGGCCTGGTCCGAGCTGTTCGGCGACGCTGAGAAACTGGCGCAGGACGGCTTCGTCGTCAGCCCGCGTCTGGCTGGCATGATCAACGGCGATGCCCCCCAGGCGAAGACGCGCTGGGCGACCGAATATTTCACCAAGCCGGACGGCGCGCGCTATCAGGCGGGCGAGACCTTGCGCAATCCGGCCTACGCCGAGACGGTGCGCCGCATCGCGCGCGAGGGCGCGGCCGCACTGCAGCAGGGCCCGCTGGCCGAGGCCATCGTCGCGGCCGTGAACGAAGGCCCGCGACCCGGCGCCCTGACGACCGCCGACATCGCCGGCTATCGCCCCGTGGTGCGCGAGGCCGTGTGCGGTCCTTATAAGATCTACACCATCTGCGTGCCGCCGCCGCCGTCCAGCGGGGCCTCCATCCTGGAGCTGCTGGCCATGGCCGAGCAGACGCCGGACATCGACAAGGGGCCGAACAGCCCCGAGGCCTGGGCCGCCTTCGGCCAGCTGCAACGTCTGATGTACGCCGACCGCGACCGTTATTTCGGCGATCCGGCCTTCGTCTCCGTGCCGGTCGCAGGCCTGCTGGACCGGGCCTATGTCGCTGAGCGGGCGGCCCTGGCGCCGGCTCTGCGCGGCGCGGCGCCCTATGGCGTGCCGGCGGGGGCGCCGAACGTCGGCGCGGACGCCACGCGCGAACCGGCGGGCACCTCGCACCTGGTCGTCGTCGATGCGAAGGGCGACGCCGTCAGCATGACCACCACGGTCGAGAGCCTGTTCGGTTCGGGCCGGATGGCGGGCGGCTTCTTCCTGAACAATCAGCTGACCGACTTCTCCCTGGTCCCGACGGCGTCGGACGGCACGCCTGCGGCCAACGCCGTGGCGGCTGGCAAGCGGCCGCGCTCGTCCATGTCGCCGGCCCTGATCCTGGATCGCGAAGGACGTTTGATCGGCCTGCTGGGCTCGCCCGGCGGATCGTCCATCCTGGCCTATAACGCCAAGGCCCTGATCGGCGCCCTGGCCTGGGGGCTGCCGCTGCAACAAGCCTTCGACCTGCCGAATCTGGTGGCCAAGGGCGACGGCTTCGGCGCCGACACCGAAGGGTTCCCCGAGGCGGTGCGCGACGGCATGGCGGCGCGGGGCGTCGAGCTGCGGCCCAATACGACCGAGACCTCGGGCCTGCATGGCGGGCTGTGGCGGAATGGGCGCTGGGACGGGGCGGCCGACAGCCGCCGCGAGGGCGTGGCGCGGACGCAGTAAGGGGCGCGAGGCCGCCTAGCGCGGCGGGCGGATCGTCAGTTGGAAGGCCACCAGGCCTTCCGACACGTCGGTTCTGATGCCCTGATAGCCGCGCAGGCCCTTGGCCTCGATCTCGCGATAGACGACGCCGAAGGAGCTCTGCACCGCGCCCCGGCGATAGGCTACGCCGATGGAGGCGTCGCCCAGGTAGGTTCCGGCGTCCTGGCTGACGCCGGACCGGGCGAAGTCGCCGTCGCGCGTGCGGGCGAAGTTGTAGCCGACCGCCCGTTTGGAGCCTGCGGCGTACAGATACCAGCGCGGCCGCTCGCCGAAGGCCTCGTCGCCGTTGGGGGCCAGGCGGTCCAGATTCTCGCCGATGCGCAGGGTGGCGCCCGCCTCGGCCGAGGGGCCGTCGCTGCCGACGCCGAAGCCGGCGTGGGGCGTCAGCGACACCTCCAGACCCGAGGCCGTGCGGCCCTTGGCGGCGGTCCAGCCGCGCGTATAGGTGACGTCATAGCTCTCGCCCGAGAAGGCGACGGGATCGAGGGCGCGCGGCGGCACGGGCGAGCCGTCGGCGCGGCGCAGTTCCCCGGTCGTGGTGATCCGCAGTCGGTCGGTGAAGCCGTCGCCGGCGAACCAGGCCTCCTGGCGCAGCTCGCCCTGATCGGCGCTCAATCGGGCGACATCGTTGAACTGCACCGGGGCGCCGAAGGCGGCGTCAGGTTCGGCGATGAAGGGCAGGCGGTTGTCCAGCCGGGCGGCGGCGTCCTCGAACCGGACAGCGTCGCCGCCGCGCGCGACGATGGGGCCTTCCACAAGGGTTTGCGGCATGGCGAAAACGGTCGTCGGGGCGACCGCCGCGATCATCCATCCTGCCCATGCCATCCGACGCATCAACGGTGCCTCCCGATCCGTTAACGCTCCCACTGTGCACGAACGCCGGGGAACCGCAACGGACTCTTTTACGCCATATTCCTTTATGACGAACGAAACCGCCCGGAGAGGGTTCCCCGGGCGGCTCAAAGGCGATGGCGTCGAGTGTGAGGGCCGGCCTTACTGGCAGGCCAGGCACTCGTCGTAGTCGGTGCGGGCGATGGAGAAGAGATCCGGCTGGTTCGGATCGATCTCTTCTTCCTTCTTGTCCTCGGCACCGGCGAAGGCGGCGCGCTGCACCGACTTGGACCGCAGATAATACAGCGACTTCAGGCCCCGCTCCCACGCCGACCAGTGCAGCATGTGCAGATCCCACTTGTTGACGTCGCCGGGGATGAACAGGTTCAGCGACTGTGCCTGGCAGATGTCGCCGGTGCGGTCGGCGGCCAGTTCGATGACCCAGCGCTGATCCAGTTCGAAGGCGGTCTTGTAGACGGCCTTCTCGTCGTCGCTGAGGGCGTCCAGGTGCTGGACCGAGCCTTCGTTCTCGAGGATCGAAGACCAGACGGCCTCCGTGTCGATGCCCTTCTCGGCCAGCAGATCCTGCAGATAGGGGTTCTTGACCGCAAACGAGCCCGACAGGGTCTTGTGGGTGTAGATGTTGGCCGGGATCGGCTCGATGCCCGCCGACGTGCCGCCGCAGATGATCGAGATCGAGGCGGTGGGGGCGATGGCCAGCTTGTGGCTGAACCGCTCCATCACGCCGCGATCGGCGGCGTCGGGGCAGGGGCCCTTTTCTTCGGCCAGGGTGCGGCTGGCCTTGTCGGCCTCGCGGCGCAGGTGCTTGAACAGGCGCATGTTCCAGCTCTTGGCCATGGCCGATTCAAAGGCCACGCCCTGCGACTGCAGGAAGGAGTGGAAGCCCATCAGGCCCAGACCCACCGAACGCTCGCGCTGGGCCGAATAGACGGCGGCGGCCATCGACGACGGGGCGCGGGTGATGAAGTCCTCGAGCACATTGTCGAGGAAGCGCATGATGTCCTCGATGAAGCGCGGCTCTTCGCGCCACTCCAGGAAGGTCTCGGCGTTGACCGACGACAGGCAGCAGACGGCGGTGCGCTCGACGCCCTTATGGTCCAGCCCCGTGTGCAGCATGATTTCAGAGCACAGGTTGGACTGCTTGACCGACAGGCCCAGGTCCTTCTGGTGCTGCGGCATCTGCCGGTTCACCGTATCCGAGAAGATCAGATAGGGCTCGCCCGTCTGCATCCGGATTTCCAGGATCTTGGTCCACAGGTTGCGGGCGTCGACGGTTTTGCGGACCTCGCCGGTCTTGGGCGAGATCAGGTCGAACGGCTTGCCGTCGCGGACCGCCTCCATGAAGGCGTCGGTGATGTTGATGCCGTGGTGCAGGTTCAGCGAGCGGCGGTTGAAGTCGCCCGACGGCTTGCGAATCTCGAGGAACTCTTCGATTTCCGGGTGGTGGATGTCCAGGTAGACGGCGGCCGAGCCGCGACGCAGCGAGCCCTGCGAAATCGCCAGGGTCAGCGAATCCATCACGCGGATGAAGGGGATGATGCCGGAGGTCTGGCCCGCGCCCTTGACCTTCTCGCCGATGGAGCGGACGCCGCCCCAATAGGTGCCGATGCCGCCGCCGTTCGAGGCCAGGGAGACGTTCTCGTTCCAGACGTTCTGGATGCCGTCCAGGCTGTCGTTGACCGAGTTCAGGAAGCAGGAGATCGGCAGGCCGCGATCCGCGCCGCCGTTCGACAGCACCGGCGTCGCCGGCATGAACCACAGCTTCGACATATAGTCGTAGACGCGCTGGGCGTGATCCGCGTCGTCGGCGTAGGCCGTGGCCACGCGGGCGAACATGTCCTGATAGCTTTCGCCCGCCAGCAGGTAGCGGTCTTCCAACGTCTTCTTGCCGAAGTCGGTCAGCAGGGCGTCACGCGTGCGGTCCAGTTTCAGGCCGTTCACCACCGTCAGCTCCGGCTTGGTCTCGGGCGGAGCCGAGGAAACCGTAGAGAATTCCGTCGTCTGCAACGCTTCGCCGCCAGCCATTTTCGTCCCTGTCCCGAACAAATGCGATTAGAAGGCCGTACCGGTTTGAGACACTACATCTAGTGGCTGCTTGCCGGTGTTCGGCTACATATATGGGTGCATATCCCTAACCGCAGGTAAAGCTCTTGACGGGAGCTTTTCTGACGAATCGGTGGGCGGCTGATCACACCCTGTGGAAATGACTCAGGAAAATAGCGGGATCACATTTTTCACCGAACCGTCGTCGATTTCTGCGAGGGCTGACAGGGAACACCGCAACAGCTTGGCCGTTAGCGCCCCATGGCCCCGCATCCCACCGCCTTCCTGACCCGCGCCCTGCGCGTCGCCCGCACGGAGATCGCCGCCGTGGCCGCCATGCTGGTGGTCGCCCTGGGGGTGCTGACCTTCATCGAGGTGGCCGACGACATGCGTGAAGCGGACGGCCAGGGCTTCGACCATGCGGTATTAGCGGCGGTGCGGCCCTTCGCCGATGATCCGGGGCGCCCCTGGGGGCCGTGGTGGCTGCACGAGGCGGCGGCGGACCTGACCTCGCTCGGCGGCATATCGGTGCTGACCCTGTTCGCCGTCATCGCCATCGGCTTCCTGCTGATCATGGGCAAGCGGCTGTCGGCGCTGATGCTGGTCGTCGGCCTGGCCGGCGGGGTGGCCCTGAGCGAAGGCCTGAAGGCGCTGTTCGAGCGGGAACGGCCGCCCGAAATCTATCAGGCGGTGGAGACGCTGAACGCCAGCTTCCCCTCAGGCCACGCCCTGCTGTCGACCGTATTCTATCTAACGCTGGGGGTCATGCTGACGCGCGCTTTTCCGCGCAAGCGGCTGAAAGCCTATGTTCTGGGCTGCGCGGTGGTGATCGCCCTGCTGATCGGGCTGACGCGCATCTATCTGGGCGCGCACTGGGCGTCGGACGTGTTCGCGGGGTGGAGCGTGGGCGCCGCCTGGTCGATGGCCCTGTGGCTGATCGCCTACGCCGCCGAGCGGCGCCAGCGCCTGCACGACGCGCCCCTGCAGGACGCGCCCTAGGCGTATGGTTTTTTAGACCAAGGTCTAGCGCCGCGAAGGCGCGCGGCTGTCGGATAAGGGCGATCAGAAGCCGTCGCCACGCAAGCGACGGACGCCCTCAAGGACGACGCTTCAGGAGTTTGCCATGACCGATTTCGCCGCCCTCTACGCCGAACGCCTGACGACGCCTCAGGCGGCGGCCGCCCTGATCCCGTCGGGCGCCAAGGTCGCCATGGCCCTGGGCGTCGGCCAGCCGCCCGCCCTGCTGAGGGCCCTGGCCGACCGGGCCGAGGCGCGGCAGGTGGGGGACGTCAACCTCTACTACCTGCTGTCCACCGCCATCGCGGGCGAGACGGTGATGCGCTTCGAGCTGACGGACCGCATCCGCCCGCACAGCCTGTTCCACGGCGCCATCGAGCGGAAGCTGGAGGCGCGCGGGATCGAGGAAGGCCGTCGCGCCGTCTGGTTTGTGCCGACCGGCTTCCAGCAGACGCCGCGCGTGCTGACGCGCGAGATCGGCGTCGACACCCTGCTGGCGACGGTCTCGCCGATGGACGCCGAGGGCTATTTCAGCCTGGGGACCAATACCGACTACGCCCTAGCTGTCTCCAAGAGCGCCGAACGGGTGATCCTCGAGGTCAATCCGCACATGCCGCGCGTGTTCGGCGATTGCCGCGTTCATGTCTCGCAGGTCGCGGCCCTGGTCGAGCATTCGGCCCCCTTGCTGGAGGCGGGCAAGGCGCCGCAGCAGCCGCAGGATCTGGCCATCGGGGCCTTGATCGCCGGCATGGTCGAGGACGGCTCGACGCTGCAGATGGGCATCGGCGCCCTGCCGGACGCGGTGTGCGCGGCGCTGCATGACCATCGCGACCTCGGCATCCACACCGAGATGCTGACGCCGGGCCTGGTCGAACTGATGAAGGCGGGCGTCGTCACCAATGCGCGCAAGACCCTGCACCTCGGCAAGACGGTCTTCACCTTCTCGATGGGGAACCGCTCGACCTATGAGTTCCTGCACGAGAACCCGGCCTTCGAGGCCCGCCCTGTCGACTATGTGAACGACCCGGCGGTCATCGCCCGCAATGCGAAGATGATCTCGGTCAACGCGACCTTGCAGATCGACCTGTTCGGCGCCTGCTGCTCGGAATACCTGAACGGGCGGCAGTACACGGCGTCGGGCGGCCAGCTGGACTTCGTGCGCGGCGCGGCGGCGTCCGAGGGCGGAAAGTCGATCATCGCCTGCCACTCCACGGCGGCCAAGGGGACGGCCTCGCGCATCGTGGCGCGTCTGGACGGCCCGGCGACGACCCCGCGCAACGACATCCACTACGTCGTCACCGAGCATGGGGCGGTCAATCTGAAGGGGCTGACCGACGACGCCCGCGCCCGCGCCCTGATCAGTCTGGCCGCGCCCGAATTCCGCGAGGGGCTGGAGCGTGAGGCGAAGGCGATGGGCCTGCTCTAGGCCTTAACCCTCCCAACCTTCGTCGAACGGGAACCGCTCGGCCCAGAAGGATTGAAGCTCAGGCAGGGCGTCCACGCGGCGGACGACCTCGGCCATCCCGGGCGCTTCGGCGTAAAAGCGGCGACGCCGAGGCGTCCAGCGGCTTGCGACGGCGATATAGAGGTCCAGCACCGTCATCTCCTCGCCCAGCAGGAAGCGGCCCGGCGTGATCTGGGCGTCCATAATCCGCCAGCAGTCGGCGATGCGTTCGATGGTGCGGCGCTGGATTTCAGCCTGGGCCTGCGGATCGTCTCCGGCCAAGCGAGACGGCTCGTCCCGCACCCAGAACATCGAATAGACGGCGGCGGGGATGAAGCTCATCCAGCGCAGAAACTGCGCCCGGCGCGGATCGTCCAGCGCGGGCGACAGCCGGGCCTGCCGGTGAGAATCGGCCAGCCAGATCAGGATGGCGGCGCTTTCGGTGATGACCTCGCCGCCCGGCGTGACCAGGGCCGGAATCTGCCGCATCGGATTGACGGACGCCACCTTGCGCCGTTCGGCTTCTCCCTCCCATGTCGGAGCCTCGATGACGCGATAGTCCTGCCCGATCAGCCGCAGCGTCGCCTCGACCGGGACCGAGCCGGACCCGGCGGCGCCGTAGAGCGTGAAAACCATCCCCATCTTCCTCCCCAATTTCCTGTCACGGAAACACCATATCTAGCGGTTGGTTGAAAAGTGATCGCTAGATGTGCGCATCTTCCCTTGTCCCCGCGCGCCGGCGGACGCATGGTGAAACGCACTTCTTCCGGATTCGCCCCAGGTCTTCTTCGATGAACGCTCCCGCCACGATCATTCGTCCCGGCACGCCCGGTCTGCTGACCCCCTCGGCCGCCTACAAGCCCTTCCGCTATCCGTGGGCCTTCGACATGTGGAAGAAGCAGCAGCAGGTCCACTGGATGCCGGAAGAAGTCCCGATGGGCGAGGACGTCAAGGACTGGGCCGCCAATCTGAACGACGGCGAGCGCAACCTGCTGACCCAGATCTTCCGCTTCTTCACCCAGGCGGACATCGAGGTGCAGGACAACTACATGGAGCGCTACGGCCGGGTGTTCAAACCGACCGAAGTGAAGATGATGCTGGCCGCCTTCGCCAATATGGAGACCATCCATATAGCGGCCTACGCCCTGCTGCTCGAGACGATCGGGATGCCGGAGAGCGAGTTCGGCGCCTTCATGGAATACGAGGCCATGAAGGACAAGCACGACTACATGGGCCAGTTCGGGGTCGACAGCGACGCCGACATCTGCCGCACCCTGGCCATGTTCGGGGGCTTCTCGGAAGGGCTGCAGCTGTTCGCCAGCTTCGCCATGCTGATGAACTTCCCACGCCAGTCCAAGATGAAGGGCATGGGGCAGATCGTGTCCTGGTCGGTGCGCGACGAGAGCCTGCACTGCGAAGGCATCATCAAGCTGTACCACGCCTTCAACAAGGAGACGGGCGCCGTCACCAAGGCCGTGGCCGACGACATCGTCGACTGCTGCAAGACGGTGATCGAGATGGAGGACAAGTTCATTGATCTGGCCTTCGAAATGGGCCCGGTGAACGGCATGACGCCGGACGACATCAAAGCCTATATCCGCTTCATCGCCGACTGGCGCCTGCGTCAGCTGCATCTGCCGGAAGTCTATGGCGTGACCGAGAATCCGCTGCCGTGGCTGCAGGCTCTGCTGTCGGGCGTCGAGCACGCCAACTTCTTCGAGGCGCGCGCCACCGAATACTCCAAGGCCGCCACGCAAGGCGCCTGGCACGGCGCTGACGGCGTCTGGGACAGCTTCGACAACATGATGAAGCGCCGCACGGAATCCGCAGAGGTCTGATCCGGTCCAGCGGCAAGCGAGAAAAAGGGCGCCCCGACGCAGGTCGGCGGCGCCCTTTCCTTGTCTGAAGCCTCAGTTCGGCGTCTTGCGGCCCGCGTTGCAGCGCGCGGTGTCGCCGCGCTGACAGGCGGCGGCGGTGGCGCGCCAGTCGGCCATGTCGCGCTCATAGCGGGCTTGGGCCTCGTCGGCGGCGCGCAGATCCGCCTCATGTCGTTCGCGATCGGCCCGCGCCTGCGCTTCCGTCTGCGCCACTTCGGCCTGCCAGCGCCGCTGGGCCTCGGCCTGGGCGGCCTGATTGGCGCGGTCTTCGTTCTCGGCCAGGTCGTTCTGGGCCACAATCTCGGCGTTCAGGGCCTGGGTTTGGCGCAGCTCGTCGGGATCCTGGGCCGAATCCGGCGCGCGGCGATAACGCTCGCCCTTGGATAGCAACATCTCGGCCACGGGATCTTTCGGCGCCGGTTGCGGACGGGTCTGGCTCTGGCTCTGGGCGTAGGCGGAGCCGGCCGTCAGCGAGAAGGCCAGGGTCGTGGTCAGCATCAGCGCCGCCAGGGGACGGACGGGTCGGATTTGCGAGGACAGGGGGCGGGTCATAGTGCGCTCCTGGCAGGAGGAATAAGAAGGACCGCAAGCTTGGCGCTTTCGGCGTTCAAAGGAAACAACGTCCGGGACGGCGTAAGGCTGCCGTCCGGCGCCCTAGAGCGGCAACAGAAGCTCGAAGCGCGTGCCCTGCGGCCCGGTGTCCAGCAGCGTCAGGGCGCCCCCGTGGTTGGCCGCCAGCTCGCGTGAAATGGTCAGGCCCAGGCCCGTGCCGTCGGCCCCGCCGCCGCTGACGAAGGGCTCGAACAGGCGATCGGCCAGGCGCGGCGGAATGCCGGGGCCGTCGTCGCGCACGGTGACGGCGGCCATGCCGTCGCGGGTCTCGGCGCTGACGGTGACGGCGCCCTTGCCGCTCTTGTCCTTGCTCTGGGGCGCGGTCTCGATGGCCTGGCGGGCGTTGCGCATCAGATTGACCAGAATGCGGTGAAGTTGGTCCGGGTCGGCGTTGACGGTGAAGCGGGCGGGCAGGTCGCGCACCAGCCGCACGCCGTCCGGCTCCAGCCCCGCGTCCTCGGCGGCGGCCGCCACCGCACGGGCCAGCAGCATCTTCTGAAGCTGGGGCGCGGGCTCCTCGGTCTTGCCGTAGGCCAGGACGTTGCGCGCCAGGGTCGAGGCCCGGTCCAGCGCCCGCTCCAGCCGGGGCAGGGCGGTCGCCACCAGGGGGTCGGACGAGGTCGACAGCCGCTCGGACGCCATCTGGGCCGAGGTCAGCATGTTGCGCAGATCGTGGTTGATCTTGGCCACCGCCTCGCCCAGCGCCGCCAGGCGGGCGCGCGAGCGCAGGGACTGGCGCACCTCCTCCTGCATCCGGGCCAGTTCGCGTTCGACTCGGCCGATCTCGTCCTGACGGTCCGAGGGCGTTTCGGCCGGGCTTTCCGGATTGGCGGCGAAGCGTTCGATCGAGCGGGTGACGCGCCGCAGGGGCTGCAACACCAGCATCGACAGGGCGGCGTACAGCAGGCCGCCCGCCACCGCCGCGATTAGCAGCGACATCATCAGGCTGTTGACCAGGAAGCTCTCCAGCTCCTTCTTCAGCGGCTGGGCGGGGGCCAGGATCTCGACCAGATCGCCCGAGCGATACCGCGGCGCCGCCTGCACCCGCAGCGAACGGTCGGGGTGGCCGAACAGGGTCTTCCACGGGTCCAGCAGCCGCGCCCCGACGTTGCGCTGGCGCAGGTCGATCAGTTCGGGCGCGCGCGGCAGGTTGGGGGCTTGCAGCAGCAGTCGCCGCACCCCCTGTTCGCCGATGACGACCGACTGCACCCCGCCGATGCTCAGCAGCTGTTCGGCGGTGGAGTCCTCGACGGCGGAATAGGGCAGGGCCTCGACCCCGACCGAGGCCAGTTCGGCCGCCTGCAGCCGGTCCATCAGCCACCGCTCCTGGAAGGAGGCGGCGCTGGGTACGATGATCAGGGCGGCGACCGCCAGGGTGAAAGCGACGGTCAGCAGCAGCAGGCGGCTGGACAGGCCGTCGGGCGCGCGGGGCTGCAGCCGCTGGCGCAGGACGCGCCATGGTGCGGGCGATGTCGCAGGCGGTCTGGCCGTCGTCGTCGGGGCCAGCGGCGTTTGAAGCTCCGTCGGAAGGGCCTCGCGTTCGGTCATGACGCCTCCATGCGGGGGCGCGCACGCAGCTTCTGGGCCAGCTTGAGCAGCAGGGGCAGCAGCATGGACAGGAAGGCGACTCCCATCAGAGGCCAGAAGAATTCCGCGAACAGGCTCCGAATGTCAGGATTCGGGTCCGTGACCAGAACGTCGTGCAGGCTGTCGCCGATCCAGCAATAGATGGTGTGGGCGGGCAAAAGGCCGATGAAGGTGGCGATGACATAGGGGCGCAGCGGCGCCGCCAT
The DNA here is from genome assembly GCF_002478355.1 of Brevundimonas sp. UBA7507. NCBI lineage: Bacteria > Pseudomonadati > Pseudomonadota > Alphaproteobacteria > Caulobacterales > Caulobacteraceae > Brevundimonas > Brevundimonas sp. UBA7507. The sequence goes on from NZ_DLNP01000006.1 coordinate 134,071, forward strand.
CACGCCCGCCGCCACATTGATCATGTGGAAGGGCACGGTGACCACCAGCCGCGCGACCAGCACGTACCAGAAGGTGTTCTTGTCCACCCCGGCGCAGACCTTGTTCAACAGGCCCGTATCGGCGGCGGCGCGGCGGCGCAGGGAATCGCCCAGGGCGGTGCGCCCCACATAGTAGACGGCCAGGGCGCCGACGGTGGCGGCGAAGGCGGTGGCGACGCCGCCGACCCACGGCCCGAACAGATAGCCCGCCGTCACGGTGATGAAGACCACGCCCGGCACCACGCTGGCCGTCAGCAGGCTGAAGATCAGCATCAGGGCGCCCAGCATCAGCAGGTAGCGCTGGGCGGTCAGGGCCTCCAGCGCCGTTCCGTGCTCGCGCAGGGTATCCAGCGACAGATAGCGATTCCAGCCCATGCCGAAGATCAGGGCGACAGCGGCCAGCAACACGGCCAGGGGCAGAAATCTTTTGACCCGGTCCAAGCCGCGCTCCGTCTTCTTCGTTCCGGCATCCTTAGCGGATTTCCTTGCGCTGCGCGCCCCTGCCGGAATTGCGGGAAAGCGGCTTCGGCGTTGACTCTCGTCCTGTCGCCGCTTATACGCCCGCCTCTCTCGCGGCTGACGCTTGTGTCTGTCGCCAACCCCAGTAACCCGGAGCCGACCGTGAAGCGGACCTATCAGCCGTCGCGACTCGTGCGCAAGCGCCGTCACGGCTTCCGTTCTCGGATGGCCACCAAGAACGGTCAAAAGATTGTCGCGCGTCGCCGCGCCAAGGGCCGCAAGCGCCTGACGGCCTGACGTCACGCGCCCATTACCCTTCAGGGCGGGCGCATGACCGATCTGATGAAAATCGATCGCCTGTTGAGGCGGCCCCAGTTTCTGGCGGCCGCCAAAGGCGTTTCTCAGGCTCGCGGCGCCGTGGTGGTCCAGCAACTGGATCGCGCCGACGGCGACCCGACGGTGCGCCTGGGATTCACCGCCACCCGCAAGATCGGCGGCGCCGTCGTGCGCAACCGCGCCAAGCGCCGTCTACGCGAAGCTGCGCGCCTGCTGACGCCCCTGCACGGGCGGGCGGGATGCGACTATGTGTTCATCGCCCGCATGGGCACGGCGGACCGCGACTGGGATCGCTTGCTTGACGATGTGAAATCGGCCCTTACAAGGCTCGCAACCCCGCGCACGGCTTCCGATATGGGAGACCGGGCCGTTTCGACCGCCCGCGCCGCCCCCGACCCGCGCCCCGCCGACCAGGACCGCTGATCCCGATGCAGAACGAGAACTCGCGCAACACCATCATCTTCTTCGTGTGCGCGGCCCTGATCATGGGCGTCTACTACTTCATGGTGATGCGCCCGCAGGCCGAGAGCCGCCGCCAGGCGCAGATCGTCGCCGCCGAGCAGCAGAAGGCGCGCGAGGCTTCGGCCGACGCCGGCCTGACGCCGTCGGGCGCCGCGCCGGGCGTCTTCATCAAGGATCGCGCCCAGGCCTTGGGCACGGTCGCGCGGGTGCCGATCCAGACCCCGACCCTGAAAGGCTCGCTGTCGCTGCAGGGCGCGCGCATCGACGACCTGTACCTGACGAACTACAAGGAAACGCTGGACAAGAATTCGCCCCCGGTCGAGCTGTTCCGTCCGCAGGGCATGGAGCACGCCTATTTCGCCCAGTTCGGCTGGAGCGGCCCGAATGTCGCCGGCGGCGTACCCGGCCCCAACACCGTCTGGCGCCTGACCAAGGGCTCGACCCTGACGCCGACCACCCCGGTTGAACTCACCTGGGACAACGGTTCGGGCCTGCGCTTCACGCGCGTCGTCTCGATCGACGACCAGTACATGTTCACGGTCAAGGATACGGTCGCCAACCTGGGAACCCAGGCCATCGCCATCGCTCCTTACGGCCGCGTCGAGCGCCAGGGCGTTCCGGTCGATCTGGGCAAGCAGATGATCCTGCACGAAGGCGCCATCGGCACCTTCGGCGACGGGGACGGCTATTCGACCGAACAGGTCAAGTACAAGGACTGGGCCAAGAAGCCGCGCATCGAGAACCAGTCGACCGGCGGCTGGCTGGGCATCACCGACAAATACTGGCTGGCGGCCCTGATCCCCACCCAGGACGAGACCATCGAGGGCCGTTTCTCGGTGCGCGACGCCCAGGGGATGAACATCCACGAAGCCGCCATGCTGGGCGCCACCCACACCATCCAGCCGGGCCGCCAGATCGAGGAGACCCAGCGTCTGTTCGCCGGGGCCAAGCGCGCCGAGGTGCTGAAGGCCTATGAGCAGTCGCTGAACCTGCCGCGCTTCGTCTACGCTATCGACTGGGGCATGTTCTGGTTCCTGACGCGCCCGATCTTCACGGTGGTGGAGTTCTTCTACGGCGTCCTGGGCAACTTCGGCCTGGCCATCCTGGCCCTGACGGTGGTGGTCAAGCTGATCCTCTTCCCGCTGGCCAACAAGTCCTACGAGAGCCTCTCGAAGATGCGGAACCTCCAGCCCAAGATGGAGGAGATCAAGAAGAAGCACGGCTCCGAACCGCAGAAGCAGCAGCAGGAGATGATGGCCCTGTATCAGCGGGAGAAGATCAATCCGCTGGCGGGCTGTCTGCCGATGGTGGTGCAGATCCCGGTCTTCTACGCCCTGTACAAGGTGCTGTTCGTGACCATCGAAATGCGTCACGCGCCCTTCTTCGGCTGGATCCGCGACCTGTCGGCGCGCGACCCTTCGACGATCTGGAACCTGTTCGGCGCCATTCCGTGGGATCCGGCGACCCTGCCCATCCTGGGCGGCATCCTGAACGGCCCGCTGCACCTGGGCGTGCTGCCCCTGGTCTATGGCTTCACCATGTGGCTGCAGATGGCGATGAACCCGCCGGCGCAGGATCCGATGCAGCGTCAGATCTTCGCCCTGATGCCGATCGTCTTCACCTTCATCATGGCCCCGTTCGCGGCCGGCCTGCTGATCTACTGGGCGTGGAACAACGTGCTGTCGATCATCCAGCAGTATGTGATCATGCATCGCTTCAAGGCCGAGAACCCGATCGACGCCTTCCTCGCCCGCTTCAAGAAGGCCTGATCGGTTGGACGCGTCTGACGAGCCCAAGGTCGGGGAATACTCCGACGTCGAGATCGAGGCGGCGCGCGTCCTGTTCGCGCGCCAGGCCAGCTTCGTCCTGGGCTGCGCCAAGATCGAGCAGCTGCCGACTCCGGACCTGCCCGAGATCGCCTTCGCCGGCCGCTCCAATGTGGGCAAGTCCAGTCTGATCAACGGCCTGGTCGGCATGCACAAGCTGGCCAGGGCCTCCAACGAGCCGGGCCGCACGCGCGAGGTCAACTTCTTCGACCTGGACGGGCGGATGCGTCTGGTCGATCTGCCCGGCTACGGCTGGGCCAAGGCGTCCAAGACCACGGTCAAGAAGTTCCAGGATCTGGGTCGCGACTATCTGCGCGGCCGGGTGACGCTGAAGCGCGTCTATCTGCTGATCGACGCCCGCCACGGCCTGAAGAAGGTGGACGACGAGGCCCTGGATGCGCTGGACCTGTCGGCCGTCTCCTATCAGATCGTCCTGACCAAGGCCGACAAGCTGAAGAAGGGCGAGGCCGAAAAGGTCCAGGCGGCGACGCTGAAGGCCATCTCCAAGCGCCCGGCCGCCTATCCGCACGTCGCCGTCACCTCGTCGGAAAAGGGCTTCGGCCTGCCCGAGCTGCGCGCCGAGATCATGCGCACCACGGGCGTCGTCCTCGACTGAATCTCACATCCGCGTGAACCGTTAAGCCAGACCGGCGTTGACCCCTCGGTTCTTAACGAGAGGGGAGCGCTCCATGCGTTCAGCGATTATCGGCGGCGTCGCCGTCGCCTGCCTGCTGGGTCTGTCGGCCTGCGGAAACAACAACAAGGCCGAAACTCCGGCCGCCGACGGGGCTGAGACCGCTTCGACGGCCGCTGCGCCGGCGACGCTCGATGCGCCCAAGCCGGGCCTGTGGCGCGTTTCCACGGCCATGGAAGGCATGCCGGGCGGCACCGCCGTCCCGCCGCAGGAAGTCTGCATCAAGGAAGCCAAGCTGGAGGCTCCGGCCAACGCCCAGCAGCCGGGCGCCGACTGTACGACCAAGCCGTTCGCGCGTGAGGGCGACGCCATGGTCGCCACCTCGTCCTGCACCTTGCCGGGCAATATGAAGGCCGACTCCACCATCCGCGTGACCGGCGACTTCAACAGCCGCTACGTCACCGAGGTCACGACCAAGATGGACCCGGCCCCGACGCCGCAGATGGCCCAGACCAAGGTCACCATGACCGCCGAGCGCATCGGCGACTGCCCCGCCGGTCAATAAGCGCCCGCCCATAGACGATTGATCGTCACGGCCGGTATGGCGTCGCTGAAAAGCGGCCCCATATCGGTCGGATGATCCCTCTGTCCATTCTCGACCTCGCCCCCGTGCCGGAAGGCTCCGACGTGGGGCAGGCGCTCGCCAATACCATTGATCTGGCCCGCCACGCCGAACGGCTGGGCTACAGCCGCTACTGGCTGGCCGAGCATCACAACATGCCGGGCATCGCCAGCGCCGCGACCTCCATCGTCATCGGCGCGGTGGCGGCGGCGACGAAGGCCATCCGCGTCGGCGCCGGCGGGGTCATGCTGCCCAACCACGCCCCCCTGGTCATCGCCGAACAGTTCGGCACCCTTAACGCCCTTCATCCCGGCCGGATCGACCTGGGCCTGGGCCGCGCGCCTGGATCGGATCAGGCGACGGCGCGCGCCTTGCGTCGCACGCTTCAGGGCGACCATGACGCCTTCCCGCAGGACGTGATGGAGCTGATGCAGTGGTTCGCGCCCGCCACGCCGGATCAGCGCATCATCGCCAATCCGGGCGAGGGTCAGGCCGTGCCGATCTGGATCCTCGGCTCATCGACCTACGGCGCGCAGCTGGCGGCGCACCTGGGCCTGCCTTACGCCTTCGCCAGCCATTTCGCGCCGGGCGAGATGATGCGGGCCCTCGACATCTATCGCCAGACCTTCCGTGCGTCGCCGCATCTGGAAAAACCCTATGTCATGCTGGGATACAACGCCTTCGTGGCCGAGACGGACGAGGCGGCGCGGCTGCTGTTCACCTCGGTCCAGCAGGCGTTCGTCAACCTGAGAACCGGCCGTCCGGGCAAGCTGCCGCCGCCGGTCGAGGGCTATTACGAGCGGCTGGACGGCGCGGCGCGCGGCATGATCGACGCCGCCCTGGCCTGTTCGGCGGTGGGCGCGCCAGCGACGGCCAAGGCGGCCCTCGACGCCTTCATCGCCCAGACCGACGCGGACGAGCTGATGCTGACCAGCCAGATCTGGGATCCGGCCGCCCGCGTGCGCTCGCTCGAGCTGCTCGCCGCGGCGACCGGGCTGGCGTCCGCCTAGCGGCTGCTGGCGGGCGGTTCGAACAGCAGGGGAGAAGCGGCGCTTTCGGCGTCCAGGCGACGCCAGGCGGCGCCCAGGCGGATGGCGTCGGCCAGGTCCTGCGGCGTTATGGGTTCGGCGTCGGTCAGTCTCTGACGCAGGCCGCGACAGGCCGCCAGCACGGCGGAGGCATGTCGTATCTCAGGGATCGTAGAGCGCGCGCCTATGCCGTCCAGCGAGGCGAAGCGCCAGCCTTCTTCGGGCGGCGCAGCCTGGATCATCGACCATTTCTCGGCAGGGGTGAGTTGATCCGCCAGTTTCTCCCAGGCGCCGTTCTCGCCCTGTCGACGATACTGACCCGGCTGGGCGGGCAAGCCGTGACGGCCATAGACGTCGCACGCCGCCGCCTCTATGGCGGCGATTTCCGCAAGCAGGCTGTCCACGCCGTCCGACAAGGCGTCAGAAGGCACGACAGCCTGCTCGCCGCCTCGGTCGTCGCGGCGGCGTCCGAAGCGGCTCAGCATCGCCTTTAGTTCAGGCTCAGGTTGCCGGTGACCGAGACGTCATAGACGACGCGGGTGATGCTCTGGACCACTTCGAAGAATTTGCGCATCTCAGCCGCGCCTGCACGCGGCGTGTAGATGAGATCGTCCGACTGCATCTGGAAATTGCTGGCGATGAAGAAGCCTTCGCCCTCGTTCAGGTTCAGGCGATAGACTACCGGCACCCCGCGCGAGGTGACGGGCTGCTGGATGCCTAGGGCCTGCGCCACTTCCGGCCGCTCGAAACGGAAAACCAGAACCGAACGGGCATTGGCGATGTTGGAATCCAGGCCGCCGACGCCGCTGAGGGCTTCGGCCAGGGTCAGCGGGCCGGGAGGCAGTTCGCTGCGCGCCACAGCGTTGAAGGCGCCGAAGGAGCTGAAGCGGCGAGGCTTGTAGACCAGGTTGACCTGATCGCCCCGCTGCAGGCGCACGTTCTCGTTGAACTCGGTGGTGACGATCGACATCGGGGCCGTATAGACCTTGCCGTCGCGCTGGATGCGCACGTCGATGTCGTGCAGCGAACGCGACGGGCCGCCGGCGGCGGCGATGACGTCGAGGATGCGGTCGCTGTTGGCGGATAGAGGCTGGCGTCCGGGGCTGCGCACGTCCCCAAGCACGGTGACGGCGTTGGAAGCGTTACCCGCGATGGTGACGATCACCTGGGGATTGGCGACCTTGCCGACCAGGGCGCGGCGCACGGCCGCCGAGGCTTGTGATGGAGTCAGGCCTTGCACGGGCACTTCGCCGGCGAAGGGGATCGGGACGGCGCCGTTTCGGTTGACCATCAACGGCGGCAGGGTCTGGTTGCCGCTGCTGGCGCCGTCGCTTGACGAGCCGCCGCCGAACAGGCTGCCGCCGGGTTCGAAGATGCTGACGGCAAGGGTGTCGCCGACGCCGATCACATCCGTAGGCGCTTCGCTGGAGGCGAGCGCCAAGCTTGAGAAGGACGGCGGGGGCGCCGCCTTCAGTCGTTCGCTCAGTGCGAAGTCCAGATCGACGAGCGCATAATCGCCCGCCCGCTCCGGGGAGGACGAGCCTTGAACCACGTTGCGGCCGGACGGCCCGTCGCGGGGCAGGGTCGAGCACCCGGCCAGAAGAGCGACGATGAGCAGGCTGGCGGCGGTTCTGGACATAGGGCCTCGGTTCAGTTCCATCAGATGCTTACCCTTCAGGCGGCTGCGCCGCCAGAGGCGGACAGCACCCGTTGCTGGACGACATCGAAATGCTGCTCCCAGTTGGGCGGAGAATAGGGCGGCGCGACCGGCGAATTGCGTGTCCAGTCCTCAAGCGCGGCCAGCCATCCCAGGCCGTCCAGCGGATCGATCAGGCGGGCGTGCGGGACCAGTTCGCGGTGGGCGGCGATGTCCGAGGCGATGAGGGGCACGCCCATGGCGCTGGCCTCGACGGCGGGCAGGTCGAAGCCTTCGACCGATGAGGGCGCGACCATGGCGCGTGCGCCCCGCATCAGAGCCGAAAGGGCGCAGTCAGGCAGGTTTTCGGCCTGGTGCACGAGGCCGCGTAGATTGGGCGAGCGTTGCAGGTGGTCCAGCACGGCCTCGTTTTCCCAGCCGTATCGGCCGACCAGGACCAGGCGCGGCGTTTCGGCGCCCATGGTTTCCTGCAACCGGCGCCAGACGGTCAGCAGGAAGGCCAGGTTCTTTCGCGCCTCGATCGTGCCGACGTGCAGGAAGTAGGGGCGAGCGGGGGCGATCGTCGTGCGGCTGTCGAAGGTGCGCTCCAGTCCCAGATGCGCGACTTCGATCGGCGGGGCGGCGATGTTCGACAGGTCGGCGAAGCCTTTTAGTTCGTCGGCTGTGTACTGGGAATTGACGATGATCCGCGAAGCGTGGCGCAGCACGTTGGTCATCCGTCGCACATGCTTCAAACCGTCGCCGGGGCGGCAGAACTCGGGATGGGTCACGGGGATCAGGTCGTGGACCATGATGATCCGCTCAATACCTCCGCCGGCTAGGGACGTAAGGATGTCGGGCGTATTCAGGCTCGTATGCCCGACATTTATATAGGCTCGCGCCGACGGAGGTGCGGCGATGCGGCGCGACCTGAAGTACTGCTTCCAGATCCGCTTCGGCTTGGTCTTGGGCGGCGCCTGTTCTTCGGGCGCGCGTCCTATGATTGAGGCTCCGTCGTCTGGCGAGCGCAGGGCGTCGAACAGCTTGCGGGCTTCGGGGTCCAGTTCCGTCACGGCGCCGGGGCCCGTCCAGCGGGTGCGCAGTTCGGCGAGGCGTTCGCGGAACCATTCGTTGTCGACGCGCGCCAGCTGATCCTTTCGCGCCCGTACGGGCGTCATCCGATAGGTCGGGTGCTCGATCAGCCATTCGGCATAGGCCAGGCAGACCCGGTCTACCCCGGTCGGGGCGCTGCGCTCGGTTCGGCTGAGCAGCCGGCTGGCGTCGAAGAGCACGTCCTCGATCATCAGGAGACGTAGCCCGCCTGCATCAGCTCGGCGATGTGGATAATGGCGACCGGGCGGCGATCCTCCAACACGAACAGATTGCTGATCTTGTTGGCGGACAGCAGGTCGACGACGTCGCTCATGCGCGCCTCGGGATCGACCGTGATCGGGCTACGGCTCATGATGTCTTCCGCCCGGACGGCGCTGACGTCGCGAGTGAGGGCGCGGCGCAGGTCGCCGTCGGTGATCATGCCGGCCAGGGCCCCGTCGGCGGCCAGGACGGCGACCGCCCCCTTGCGCCCTTCGGTGATCGCCGAGACGACGGCGCCGAAGTCGGCGTCCAGGGGCACGCTGGCCGGGGCGGCGGCGTTGTCGCCCATCCACTCGCGTACGGTCTGCAGGCTCATGCCCAGGGCGCCGCCGGGGTGGTGCAGGCCGAAATCTTCCCGCGTGAAGCCGCGTCGGTCCATCAGCACCATGGACAGGGCGTCGCCCATGGCCAGGGACATCAGCGTCGAGGTCGTCGGCGCCAGGCCGTTGGGGCAGGCTTCGGCCACCTTGGGCATGGTCAGGCAGACGGCGGAATGACGGCCCAGGAAGCTCTGGGGCCGCTGGGTGACGCCGATCACCGGAATGTCGTTGCGCGCGCAGAAGATCAGCGGATCGCGCAGTTCGCGGCTCTCGCCCGAGTTGGACAGCGCCAGCAGGGTGGTGTCGGGGCGCAGCATGCCCAGGTCGCCGTGGCTCATCTCGGCCGGGTGGACGAAGAAGGAGTTGGTGCCCGTCGAGGCCAGGGTGGCGGCGATCTTGCCGCCGATGTGGCCCGACTTGCCCATGCCCGTCACCACGACATAGCCGGGGCGCGACAGGATGATGTCGGCCGCGCGCGCGATCGAGGAATCCAGCGAACGTTCCAGCGCCTCCAATGCTTCTATGTTTAGACGCACGACTTCGCGCGCCCGGTCGGACATGGCGGCGAGTTGTTCAGGAGAGGAAGGAACGGAGAAAGCAGTCATGACGGCTCCAGGCGCCGGGGCCGCTTCTGCGGCTCTATCGTAGCGCAGTGGCAAATGCCTCATTCGAGAGTTCGGCACAATGGCGTCGCCTCAGGTGAATGAACGATGAATAGCGACAACCATTCCAGGCGTCATGCGTTGCCGTATGGTCCACACATAGAAAGCACTTTGAAACGCATGTCTTCTGCACAGGGGTTTGCGCGCCCCCCATTGCCTGCGCCGCCGGAACGTCTGAGTGGAGCGGCGCTCTTCCTTGATCTGGACGGGGTTCTGGCCCCGCTGGCGCCGACGCCGGACGCCGTGGGACCGGAACCGCGCCGCACCCGGACGGTCGAACAATTGACCCACGCTCTGGGCGGCCGGGTCGCGGTGGTCAGCGGCCGCACCCTGGCCGAAATCGATCGCATCGTCGATGGCGCGGCGCGCGCAGCCTCGGGCGTGCATGGACTGGAGCATCGTCGCGCCGACGGCGTGCTGAGCGCCCGCGACCCTGCCCCCTCGGTAAAGACGGCCCTGGCTGCCTTTCACGACTTCGCCGAAGCTCGCCCCGGCGTCCTGGTCGAGGACAAGGGTCTGTCTGCCGGGTTGCATTTCCGCCAGGCGCCCAGTCAGGCCGATGCGGCCCTGGCCTTGGCGACCGCCCTGGCGGACGAAACCGGTCTGGCGCTTCAGCCGGGATCGATGGTGCTGGAGCTCAAGACGCCTGGCTCGGACAAGGGCACGGCGGTCGCGGGCTTCATGGCCGAGGCGCCTTTCTTGGGCGCCACGCCCGTCATGGTCGGCGACGACCTGACCGATGAGGCGGGCTTCCAGGCGGCGGAAGCTCTGGGCGGTTTCGGCGTTCTGGTCGGGCCGGATCGGCCGACGGCGGCCCGCTATCGGCTCGAAAACGTGGAGGCGGTGCTCGACTGGCTCGGCGCTCTGGCCTCGGCCGCTCTAGAGGAGAAGGAGGCGCGGGCATGACCCCCAACCTGGATCTGGCCCCCATCGGCAATTGTTCGGTCAGCGCCCTGGTCGATCGGCAGGGGCGGTTCGTCTGGGCCTGCGCGCCGCGCATCGATGGCGATCCCGTCTTTTCCGCCCTGATGGACGGGGCGTCGCCCGAGCACGGCTTCTGGGCTGTCGAGCTGGAGGGGCAGGTCGCGGTCGAGCAGGCCTATGTCCGCAACACCGCCGTCCTGCGCACCGTGCTGACGGCGGCGGACGGCGGGGCGGTCGAGATACTGGATTTCTGTCCGCGGCATCTGAAGCACTCGCGCATCTATCGGCCGATCGCCTTTGCGCGCGTGATGCGGCCTCTGTCGGGCGCGCCGCGCGTCACCATGCGTCTGCGTCCGTCGACCGACTGGGGCGCGCGGGCGGCTGAGCGCACCTCGGGCTCCAACCACATTCGCTATCTGTGCAGGGATGTGACCTTGCGCCTGACCACCAACTGCCCGGTCAGCCACGTGTTGAACGAACGCGCCTTCCGCCTGGAGGAGGAGATGGCCTTCTTCCTCGGCCCGGATGAGGGCTACGACCAGTCGGTGCTGGCGGGCGTCACCGCCGCCCTGGACCTGACCATCGCCCATTGGAAGCACTGGACCCGCACCCTCTATCTGCCGCTGGACTGGCAGGAGGCGGTGATCCGCGCCGCCATCACGCTGAAGCTTTGCGTCTATGAAGAGACCGGCGCCATCGTCGCCGCCATGACGACCTCCGTGCCGGAGTTTCCGGAGAGCGGACGCAACTGGGACTATCGCTACTGCTGGATCCGCGACGCCTACTATACGGTGCGGGCGCTGAACCGTCTGGGCGCGGCGGACATCCTCGAGAGCTATCTCGGCTATCTGCGCAACCTGGTCGACGCCTCGGCGGGCGGTCATGTTCAGCCGGTCTATGGCGTGGGTCTGGAGCCCGCCATCGTCGAGCGCATCGTCGACAGCGTCGAAGGCTATCGCGGCATGAAGCCGGTGCGCGTCGGCAATCAGGCGCACGAGCACCTTCAGCATGACGTCTATGGCCAGATCGTCCTGCCGCTGGTGCAGGCCTTCTTCGATCACCGGCTGTTGCGTCCCGGCACGATCGAGGACTTTCGCGCGTTGGAGAAGGTCGGCGATCGCGCCTTCGCCATGCACGATCAGGTCGACGCAGGTCTGTGGGAGTTCCGCACCATCGCGCGGGTGCACACCTATTCCTCGGTCATGTGCTGGGCGGCCTGCGATCGCCTGGCCAAGGCGGCGCATCATCTGGGGCTGGACGATCGCTGCGAGCTGTGGCGCGAACGCGCGCGCATCATCCGCGAGCGCATCGAGGCCGAGGCCTATCTGCCGGACGAGGGCCGCTTCGCCGCCAGCTTCGGCGGGACGGAGCTGGACGCCTCCCTGCTGCAGATGACGGACCTGGGTTTTCTAGACGCCCATGACCCGCGTCAGGTCAAGACCTTCGAGGCGGTCGAGCGCAATCTGAAGCGGGGCCCCTATCTGTTCCGCTACATCCACGCCGATGACTTCGGCGAGCCGGAGACCGCCTTCAACTTCTGCACCTTCTGGTACATTGAGGCGCTGGCCCTGAACGGTCGGGTCGAAGAGGCGCGCGTCATCTTCGAGGAGATGCTCAGCCGCCGCACCCATGCGGGCCTGCTCAGCGAGGACATCGCGATCCAGGACGGCGAACTGTGGGGCAACTACCCCCAGACCTATTCCCTGGTCGGCATCATCAACTGCGCGGTCCTGCTCAGTCGTTCGTGGACGGATGCGCGATGAGCCGCCTGATCGTCGTCTCCAACCGCGTTTCAGCGCCCAAGGATCCGGCGGCGGGCTCGGCCGGCGGTCTGGCCATGGCTCTGTCGGCGGCGCTGCGCAAATATGAGGGTCTATGGTTCGGCTGGTCCGGCGAGACGGTCGAGCATTTCACCGGCGAACTGAACACCGAAGACCGCGCGGGCGTCGCCGTCGCCACCGTCGATCTGGAGCCGCAGGACGTCGACGAATACTACAACGGCTACGCCAACAAGACGCTGTGGCCGCTGTTCCATCATCGTATCGACCTGACCGCCTATGAGCGGTCCTACGGTGAAGGCTATGAACGCACCAACCGCCGTTTCGCCGAAGTGCTTCAGCCGCTGCTCCAGCCCGACGACGTCATCTGGATCCACGACTACCACATGATTCCCATGGCGCGGGATCTGCGACGACTGGGGGTGAAGAACCGCATCGGCTTCTTCCTGCACACGCCCTGGCCGGCGCGCCAACTGCTGGTGACGTTGCCGCATCACCGACGGTTGGTGGAAACCATGTTCGACTTCGACCTGCTGGGCTTCCAGACGCGCGAGTGGCTGGGTCTGTTCCAGCGTTATGTCGAGGTCGAGGCGGGAGGCAAGGTGCGGGCTGACGGCCGGGTCGAGGCCTTCGGCCGCAGCGTTCAGACGGGGGCTTTCCCCATCGGCATCGATGTGGACGGCTTCCTGGCGGCGCGCGACTCGCCGCTGGGGCGACGAACCTATGATCGGATGTCGGCTTCGGCGGCCTTCCGTTCCATGATCGTCGGCGTAGACCGGCTGGATTACTCCAAGGGGCTGGAGCAGCGCCTGCTCGGCTATGAACAGTTTCTGGAGGACAATCCCGAACTGCGCGGCGAAGTTTTCCTTTTGCAGGTCACGCCGATTTCGCGGGATGAGGTGGATACGTATCAGGATATGCGCGTGCGCCTGGAAGCTCTGGCTGGGCGGGTCAACGGCGCCTACGCCGACATGGACTGGCAGCCGATCCGCTATCTGAACCGCACCTTCCGCCGCGACCAACTGGCGGGGATCTATCGCGCGGCCAAGGCGGGGCTGGTGACGCCCCTGCGCGACGGCATGAATCTGGTGGCCAAGGAGTATGTGGCGGCGCAGGATCCTGAAGACCCCGGCGTCCTCATCCTGTCGCGCTTCGCAGGCGCCGCCGAACAGATGGGGGAGGCGCTTCTGGTCAATCCTTTCAGCCGCGAGGAGCTGTCCGAGGCGATCCAGAAAGCCCTGACCATGCCGCGGGAGGAGCGGATACGGAAATGGAAGGCTTTGATGAAGGTCGTGCGCGACACTGACGTCGCCCGCTGGCGCGACGACTATGTCCAGGCGCTCATGGCGGCGTCGTAGCACGGCCGGTTCATCTACCATTCATCCTGATCCGCACAGTGAAGCTGTATTGCCCAAATGCGCGGCGGTAATCCGATTTATGTTGAAATGGCGCCACAGTGGACACATTCAACGCTCAAATGTGGAACCGCTGCACTGCAATATCGTTCGGCTTTCGAGCGCCTTCGCGGTATCGCATTGGCTTTCGGATCAACTAGAGAGTGTGAGGACACCATGAAGCTGAAACTTCTGGCCAGTGTCGCTGCTGCGGGGCTGTTCGCGGCCGGCGCTGCATCGGCTGAGCCCGATGGCTGGTACGGCGCGATCGACGCCGGCTACCACATCATCGACGACATCAATACGGAAGCGTCGGCGACCGGCCACAACTGGAACTGGGAAGTCAACGACGGCTGGGCGGCGTTCGCTCGCCTTGGCTACCGTTTCAACCCGAACTGGCGCATGGAACTCGAAGGCGGCTACCGCTCGGGCGACATTGGCAAGGTGCGCGCTGTCTCGGGCCCGAACGGTTTGTGCAACCTGACGCCGGCCACCGGCCCGTGCCACTCGCCGGAAGGCGACATTGAGTCCATGTCGTTGATGGCGAACGTCCTGTACGACTTCGGCTCGCCGGACTGGACCATTCGCCCGTTCGTCGGCCTGGGCGCCGGCTTCAACCGCGTCAGCACCGACGCCGTCGGCCGTCTGCGCCAGAACCCGGGCGTCACCTTCACCGCCGACGACAGCTCGACCCGTTTCGCCGCTCAGGCGATCGCCGGTCTGGCTTGGGCCGTGGGCGACCGCGCCAACATCGATCTGACGTATCGCTACCTGACCGGCGATATGCGTTTCGACACCACGCAGTCGGCCGCTCCGGCCTTCGGCACCCTGGAAGGCGACTATGACCAGTCGCACACCGTGACGCTGGGCCTGCGCTATGCGTTCGGCGCCGAGCCGGCGGCTCCCCCGCCGCCGCCGCCGCCGCCGC